>JAAYBL010000104.1 GCA_012718945.1 Bacteroidales bacterium | reverse complement strand
TCGAATACGCCGGCGAAGCCATCCGCAACCTGAGCATGGAAGGCCGTTTTACCCTGTGCAACCTTTCCATTGAAATGGGTGCCAGGGGAGGCATGATTGCGCCTGATGAAACCACCTACGCCTACTTGAAAGGCAGGGAATACGCTCCCAAAGGTGCCGACTGGGACAAGGCTGTGGCTTATTGGAAAACACTGGTCAGCGATTCCGACGCCGTATTCGACAAGGAAATCACTTTCCAGGCCGAAGCCATCGAGCCCATGGTCACCTATGGTACCAACCCCGGCATGGGCATGGGCGTTACCGGCCGTATCCCCACCTTGGAAGAAGTGGACGAAGCCAGTCGCATCTCCTTTGAAAAATCCTTGAACTATATGGGCTATCAGCCGGGTGAACGCCTGCTGGGCAAACCCATCGACTACGTTTTCCTGGGCAGCTGCACCAACGGTCGCATTGAAGATTTCAGAACCTTCGCCCAGTATGTGAAAGGTAAAAAGAAAGACCCCCGTGTGGTAGCCTGGCTGGTGCCCGGTTCCTGGGCTGTGGAAAAACAAATCAGGGAAGAAGGCCTGGTGGACATCCTCCATGAAGCTGGTTTCACCCTGCGTCAACCCGGCTGTTCAGCCTGTCTGGCCATGAACGAAGACAAGGTGCCGGCTGGCAAGTACGCAGTCTCCACCTCCAACCGTAACTTCGAGGGCCGTCAGGGCCCCGGTGCCCGCACCATCCTGGCCAGCCCCCTGGTGGCCGCCGCTGCCGCTGTGAACGGATGCATCACCGATCCCAGAGCCTAATTCAACCCCTATGGAACCCACCTTCTCCTTCCCAGTACCCATTCAGGTTCGTTTCAACGACGTCGACATCATGGGTCATGTCTCCAACACGGTGTACCAAAACTATTACGACACCGGTAAGACGACCTACTTCGATCATGTGCTACCCGACCTGGATTATGTCAACATAGGGGTAGTGGGGGCTTCCATAAAGATTGATTACCTGTTGCCCATCTTCATGAAGTACCGTGTCATCGTGGTGACCCGCATAGCCACCCTTGGTACCAAAAGTTTCACGATGGAACACCGATTGATCAATCAGGAAACCGACGAGATCATGTCTACCTGTTGCGCCGTTATCGTTTGCTACGATGTCAAGGGCGTGAAAAGCCAGCCCATTCCTCCACACTGGCGTCAGGCCATCATCGATCACGAAGGCCCACAACTCATTATCAAATAACGCACCAACGCAAATAGACCCTATGGAAACGTTAACCATTGTCACCTCCACCGTCGTGCCCCTGCCCATTGAAAACGTGGACACCGACCAAATCATACCAGCCCGCTTTTTGAAAGCAACCTCCAAGGAGGGTTTTGGCGACAACCTGTTCAGGGATTGGCGCTACGACAAACAAGACCAACCCATCAAGAGCTTTGTGCTCAACGACCCCACCTACAAAGGCTCCATCCTGGTGGCCGGTAAAAACTTCGGTAGCGGTTCCAGCCGTGAACACGCTGCCTGGGCCGTGGCCGGTTATGGCTTCAGGGTGGTGGTGTCGAGTTTCTTTGCCGACATCTTTCGTAACAACGCACTGAACAATGGCATCTTGCCCGTGGTCGTCAGTGAACCCTTTCTGGCGTCCATCTTTGAGGGTGTCAAGGCTGATCCCTCGCTGATGTTGACCGTCAACTTGCCCGAGCAAACCATAACCAACAACGCCACCGGTCAGACCGAGTCGTTTGACATCAACCCCTACAAGAAGAACTGTCTGTTGAACGGTTTTGACGACATCGATTACCTGCTCAGTCAGAAAGCAGCCATCGAAGCCTGGGAAGCCTCCCACAAGCCATTTGAACCCTGATTGTCCCATCAAGATGGAAAATAGAACACGCATCGAAGTGCTAGACACGACCCTCAGGGATGGTGAACAGACCTCAGGGGTCTCTTTCGCCAACCAGGAGAAGTTGAGCATTGTCCGCTTGTTGCTCGAGGAACTGCATGTGGATAGGGTAGAAGTCGCCTCAGCCAGGGTCTCGAGTGGGGAATTCGACGCGGTGAAACGCATCGCCGCCTGGGCCAACGCCCACGATTTGCTCGACAAGGTTGAGGTCCTTGGTTTCATCGACAAAGGTGTTTCCATCGGTTGGTTGGAAAAGGCAGGTTGTAAGGTGCTTAACCTGCTTTGCAAAGGTTCGCTCAAACATGTGACCGAACAACTGCGCAAGACGCCCGAACAACACCTTAACGACATCAAAGAAGAGATAGCTTTGGCTACAGCCAAGGGTATCAGTGTCAATATTTACCTGGAAGACTGGTCCAACGGGATTCAGCATTCCCCCGAATATGTGTTCTTCCTCATGGACGGTCTTAAGGATCAGCCCATACGGCATTTCATGTTGCCGGATACCCTGGGCATCCTGCATCCGACCAATACAGCCCTCTATTGCTGGCAAATGGTTGAACGTTACCCCGACCTCCACTTTGATTTTCATGCACACAACGATTACGACCTGGCTGTAGCCAATGTCCTGGCCGCTGTCAGTCAGGGTATTCAGGGCGTTCACGTCACTGTCAACGGCCTGGGTGAACGAGCCGGCAACGCTCCTTTGACCAGCGTGATTGCCGTTCTGCACGATCAGTTGGGCGTGAAAACAAACATAAGGGAAGAAAAACTGACAACGGTGAGCAAAATTGTTGAGTCATATTCAGGTATCCGTATCCCGGCCAACAAACCCGTGATCGGTGATAATGTCTTCACCCAATGTGCCGGTATCCATGCCGATGGTGACATGAAGAGCAACCTCTACTTCAATGATCTGCTGCCTGAACGTTTTGGCCGTACCCGGGAATACGCCCTGGGCAAGACTTCCGGTAAGGCCAGCATCCAGAAGAACCTGGAAGCCCTGGGCATTGAACTCGACGAGGAAGCCATGCGGCTGGTCACTGAGCGCATCATCGAACTGGGCGATAAGAAGGAACAAGTTACCCAGGAAGATTTGCCCTACATCATTTCCGATGTGCTCAAGCAAACCAGCAGTGCCGAACATGTCCGCATCCGTAACTATTCCCTGTCCCTCGCCCAGGGGCTAAAGCCGGTGGCCACCGTCATGCTGGAAATCAAGGGGGAAACTTATCAGGAAACGTCTCAGGGTGATGGTCAGTACGATGCTTTTATGAAGGCGTTGCGCAAAATCTACAAAGGCCTCGATCGGTCCTTTCCCATGCTGACTGACTATGCCGTAACTATTCCACCGGGTGGACGGACGGATGCCTTTGTGCAGACCATCATTACCTGGACCTACAACAGTAAGACATTCCGTACCACAGGCTTGGATGCCGACCAGACCGAAGCGGCCATCAAGGCTACACTCAAAATGTTGAATATTATTGAACTATAAGTCATTATGAAGCTTAACATCGCTGTATTGCCAGGGGACGGCATTGGTCCCGAGATTGTAGAAGAAGCCCTTAAGGTGACCAGGGCCGTCTGTCAGAAATACGGGCACGAACTGCACGAAGAAACAGCCTTGGTGGGTGCCTGCGCCATTGATGCGGTGGGCGATCCCTACCCGCAAGGTACCCACGACCTGTGTATGCGTTCAGACGCTGTCCTCTTTGGCGCCATTGGCTCCCCCAAGTACGACAACGATCCTACGGCCAAGGTGCGCCCTGAACAGGGACTGTTGGCCATGCGCAAAAAACTGGGCCTCTACGCCAATGTTCGCCCCGTTACTGTGTTCCCCTCCCTGGTAGACCGTTCTCCCCTGAAGGCAGACCTGGTCAGAGACGCCGATTTTGTCTGCATCCGCGAATTGACAGGCGGCTTGTATTTTGGCAAGCCTCAGGGACGTAGCGAAGATGGTAACAGCGCTGTTGACACCTGTGTCTACAGCCGCGAAGAAATTGAACGCATTCTGAAGCTGGCGTATGATTTTGCCGGACGCCGTCGCAAAAAGCTGACCGTGGTCGACAAAGCCAACGTGTTGGAAACGTCCAGGCTGTGGCGTCAGATTGCCCAGGAAATGGCGCCCAACTACCCCGATGTTGAAACGGATTTCCTTTTCGTGGACAATGCCGCCATGCGCTTGATTCAATGGCCGGCCAGCTTCGATGTGATGGTTACGGAGAACATGTTTGGCGACATCCTCACCGATGAGGCTTCCGTCATTACCGGTTCGTTGGGCTTGTTGCCTTCGGCATCCGTGGGGCTGCACACCTCTGTTTTTGAACCCATTCACGGTTCTTACCCCCAGGCTGCCGGTAAAAACATTGCCAATCCTTTGGCTACCGTTTTGTCGGCTGCCATGATGTTCGAATATGCCTTCGGACTGGCCAAAGAGGGAGCCTTGATCAGGGAAGCTGTTTCTGCCAGTTTGGACGCCGGTTTTGTGACCGAAGACATTGCCGTTGATGGTCTCAAGCCCAGGTCTACCAGCGAAGTGGGTGACTGGTTGGTGCAATATATACAAGGTTAAAACCTGGAAGAGTATGGATTGATAGTCGTTTAATCGGATTACTATCAATGTGTTGAATTTTTGTCGGGAGCGCTGAGATTTAAAAAGCGCTTCCGATTTTTTATGTCCCTAAAAAGTGTTAATCTTGTAGGACGAATCAACGCCATTCCTTCTATGCTACAGAGTTTAGACCTCGGTCACATATTGGTCATGATGTTCCAATCTGTGGTTGTGGCTGTTTTCATCCTGACGCTGTTCAGGTATCGCAAACAAGTTGGCATGGGTGGCTTGTATATGCTGCTCGGCTTGATGCAGGTCTTTCAGGTGTTGCTAACCTCTTCTTCTTACTTCATTGACGTTAACGGCTTGATGATTTCACCAGGTTCGACCGTTATTTTCAGTGCTAGTCTATTCGCCGTACTCTTGGTATATATCAAAGAGGATGTGTTGGAAACCAGGCGTTTAGTTGCGGCTGTTATCCTTATTAACATTGTGTTGTCCCTACTGATTGTGTTGCTTGGCCTCAATGGCCACATGGATGGCGATGTGCTGTCGACGGAATTGACGAAGTACTACCAGGCTAAGGGATTGAGAACCATCATCGTGGGTAGCCTGACGTTGATGCTGGATGTTTTCTTATTGCTCTTCCTGTACGAAAAGTTTGCGCGCTTCATTCCCTCCCTGTTTCTGCGCATCCTGTTGACAATGTTGGTGGTCTTGTCGTTAGACTCGCTGATATACAATACGGGGATGTTTTGGGAAACAGACAATTATGGCAAGCACTTGTTGGCTGCTCTTGTCAGTAAGAATACCGCTGCCCTCATTTATACCCTCCTTTTTTACCTGTACTTGCGGTTTGTAGAAAAGGATCGTATTGTTACCGACCTCCCTGGCCTGAGAGGTATTTTTAATTCGCCCACCTATCGTCAGAAATACGAATTGGCAACGCAAGAGAAGGTGGTGTTACAACAAAAAGCAGAGAAGGCCGAGGAATTGAGTAAGATTCGCTACCAGGAGGTGGTCAATTGTGTGCAGGTGGGGGTTTTTCAAACCAGTCCGGAGGGATCTACCACTTACGTCAATCCAAAGTGGTGTGAGATATCCGGTCTTTCGCAGGAGGAGGCTCTTGGATATGGTTGGCTCAACTCTGTCCACCCGGACGACAGGATGCAGACGTCAGATGGCTGGCGATTGGCTGCTCAGAATGGAGCCTCTTCCACGGTTTCCTACCGCTTTTTGAGAGCCGATGGGAGTTGCCGTTGGGTGTTGGGACAAGCCGTGCCTGAACTGGCTGAGGACGGTACCTTTTTGGGGTACGTAGGCACCATCACTGACATCACGCCCCTTAAACAATACGAAGAGGCCTTGAATGTATCCAAGGAAAGGGCGGAAGAAAGCGACCGTCTGAAATCCGCTTTTCTGCAGAATATCTCGCACGAGATACGCACACCCATGAATGCCATTTGTGGTTTTACCGAATTATTGGCCATCCCCGATTTAAGCCCAGAGAAGCGCGACAGCTACATCGGCATCGTTCAACACAGTGCCAATCAACTCCTTGGAATTGTCAATGACATCGTCACCATCTCTTCGTTGGAGAAAAAGCTAGTGGAGCCTCTATACACGAAGGTCAATATCAACGACGTGCTGGACGACCTGGAGTCTGTTTTCACTGCAAAAGCCAATGAAAGGGGATTGCTTTTTCAACTGGAAAAGAACCTGGACGACCAAAACGCCCTTCTCCTTACCGACAAGACCAAACTGACCCAAATCCTCACCAACCTGGTGGCCAATGCCTTCAAGTTCACCCACAAGGGCTACATCCGTGTCGGGTATACGCCAGAGGGTTCGTTGATCCGTTTTTATGTAATGGACAGCGGCATCGGTGTGCAACCCAAAGCGCAGCAAGAAATTTTTGAGCGTTTCAGGCAAGCCGACCAAACCATCCAGGTCAACTATGGAGGGACAGGGTTAGGCCTGTCCATCTCCAAAGGTCTGGTGGAATTGATGGGTGGTTACATTTGGGTGATTTCAGAACCTGGCAAGGGCTCCACGTTTTACTTCACCCTTCCTTTCAACGTTTGATGAGCCCGCTTTCCGGCAGTAATTCGTAAAACCGGATGATAGTGGCCAAACCACGCTGAAACTGACTAAGCAAGAAACTTTCGTTGGGCGAATGGATGGTGTCGCGTTCCAGACCAAATCCAAGCAGCAGGGGATTGGCGTTGAGCAATTGCTGCAAGTCGGCCAAAATGGGTATGCTGCCACCTCCGCGGCTTGGCACAGGTTCAATGCCGTACACCTCGGACATGGCCTGTGAGGCTGCTTTGTAGACGGGGGAGGAAATGGGGGTCAGAAAGCCTTGACCTCCGTGTTCGGCCCAGGTTTCCACCGTGACACCTTCGGGAGCCAGCGCCTTCAGATAATCCATCAATTGGTTGGTCACAACCTTGTAATCCTGGTTGGGTACCAGTCGCATGGATACTTTTGCCTGCGCAAACGAAGGCAGCACGGTCTTGGCGCCTTCGCCGGTATAACCGCCCCAAATACCGCATACATCGAGGCAGGGACGAATACCTGTGCGCTCCAAGGTGCTGTAGCCCGCCTCGCCTTGCACCGCCTTGATGCCCAGCGAGGTTTTGTAGGCCGTTTCATCGAAGGGGGCTCTGGCCAACATCGCTCTCTCTTCAGTGTTTAATTCTACGACAGGGTCGTAAATGCCGGGTACGGTGATGCGACCTTGTTCATCCACCAGCTTGGCAATCATGCCGCACAGGGTGTTGATGGGGTTGGCAATGGCGCCTCCGTAATGCCCTGAATGGACATCCTTGTTGGGACCTGTGACCTTGACTTGCACATAGGCCAGGCCGCGCATGCCGCAGTTGATGGAAGGCACGTCCTCGTCGATCATGGTCGTATCTGACACGAGGATGAAATCACAGGCCAGGAGCTCCTTATGGTCAGCTGCCCAGGAAGCCAGTGAAGGGGAGCCTATCTCTTCTTCGCCCTCAATGAGAAACTTGAGGTTGCAGGTCAGTTTGCCCTTGCTCAGCAGGTATTCCATGGCTTTGACGTGGAGGAAGGATTGCCCTTTGTCGTCGTTGGCTCCCCTGGCATAAATGGCGCCCTCTCTGATCTCAGGCTCAAATGGCGGGGTCTTCCACAAATCGAGGGGGTCGGCCGGCTGTACGTCGTAATGGCCGTAAATCAACGCTGTTGGCAGCGCCGGGTCCACCTTTTTCTCGGCAAAAACCACAGGGTGACCTTTAGTAGGGTAAACATCGGCCGTGTCTGCACCAGATTTCAGCAACAGGGCGGCATATCGTTCGGCGCAGTGCAGCATATCTGGTTTGTGATCCGGCACAGCACTGACAGAGGGTATTCGGAGCAGTTCAAACAATTCGTCCAGGTAACGGGGCGTTTGTTCAAGCAAGTTTTCGTGAAGCGTTTTCATCGTGTAGTTGACTTTGGAGCCTAAAGATACAAAAAATTCATTGGCTCATTAGTCAAAGTGTTTCTTTGGCTTGCTTAGGATTTCTAAGGTATTCCTTAGGTTTTCTAAGATTACCCTTAGGTTTTCTAAGGTTCCATGTGATATTAATTGGATATTTAGGTCGCATGTTTGAATCTTTGATGTCGTTATATAGGACTTGAGGCCGGCAAAAAAAATACCATTAAGCGTTGAATCAGGGGTTTGTTAGTTTGGTAAATCCGAAAAATCGCCGTACTTTTGCAGGCCGATTATTATCAAAAAAAGTGTAAGAATTTAATTCTTAGC
>JAAYBL010000103.1 GCA_012718945.1 Bacteroidales bacterium | reverse complement strand
CGTGAAGACATCTTTACTTCCGTTCATGTGGACGAATATGTATTGGAAGTGCGCGAGACCAAACGTGGTATGGAAGAACTCACCTCAGATATACCCAACGTCAGTGAAGAGGCTACCAAAGACCTCGACGAGAACGGTATTGTCCGCGTGGGTGCCCACATTGAACCGGGCGACATCCTGATCGGTAAGATCACTCCTAAGGGTGAATCCGATCCTTCTCCCGAAGAAAAGTTGTTGCGCGCCATTTTTGGAGACAAGGCCGGCGACGTAAAAGACGCCTCCTTGAAAGCCACGCCATCACTTAGGGGTGTGGTCATTAACAAACGTCTTTTCTCCAAAGCCATTAAGAACCGCAAGTCCCGTCTGACTGATAAAGCCTTGCTCCCCCGCATCGACGAGGAGTTTGAGGAAGAAGCCGCTAAACTGAAAGCTGTCCTGGTAGAAAAACTGCTGGTGTTGACCAACGGCAGAACGTCTCAAGGTGTCAAAGACAACCTGGGAACCGAAGTTATCGCCAAGGGAGCCAAATTCTCGGCTAAGAACCTGAGTGAAATCAACTTTGCCTCGGTTCAAATCAGTAAATGGACGACCGATGCGGCCAAGAACGATATGATCCGCGACCTGATTCAGAATTACCTGCGCAAATACAAGGAGCTTGATGCTGCAATGAAGCGCAAGAAATTCAACATCACCATTGGAGACGAACTGCCTGCCGGCATCGTACAGATGGCTAAGGTCTACATCGCCAAAAAACGCAAGATCCGCGTGGGTGATAAGATGGCCGGACGTCACGGTAATAAAGGTATCGTTTCACGTATCGTACGTGCTGAGGACATGCCCTTCCTGGAAGATGGCACACCAGTCGACATCGTATTGAACCCGCTGGGTGTACCTTCACGTATGAACCTTGGACAAATTTTTGAAACAGTTCTCGGCTGGGCCGGTAAGGAATTGGGTGTCAAGTTTGCCACCCCCATCTTTGATGGTGCCAGCCTGGACGATTTGAATGCTTGGTCCGACAAGGCCAGTCTGCCTCGTTATGGCAAATGCCAATTATATGATGGTGGTACTGGTGAACGCTTTGACCAACCCGCCACGGTGGGTGTCGTCTACATGCTCAAACTCGGTCACATGGTTGAAGATAAAATGCACGCCCGTTCCATTGGCCCGTACTCTCTCATTACTCAACAGCCGTTGGGTGGTAAGGCGCAGTTCGGTGGTCAACGCTTCGGTGAAATGGAAGTCTGGGCACTCGAGGCCTTTGGCGCTGCACACATCTTGCAGGAAATCCTGACCATCAAGTCTGACGACGTGGTTGGGCGTAGCAAGGCCTTTGAAGCCATTGTGAAGGGAGACCCCATGCCACCAGCAGGTATACCTGAATCGTTGAACGTCTTGCTTCACGAATTGAGAGGGTTGGGTCTGAGCATCCAATTGGATTAAGTATTAACTGTTTATCATTTCATACACACTATGGCTTTTAAGAAAGAAACAAAAGCAAAAAGCAGTTTTTCGAAAATTTCAATCGGATTGGCTTCTCCTGAAGAAATCCTTGAAATGTCGAGCGGTGAGGTATTGAAGCCTGAAACCATCAACTACCGTACATACAAGCCTGAACGGGATGGTTTGTTCTGCGAGCGGATTTTTGGTCCGGTCAAGGATTACGAATGCCACTGCGGTAAATACAAACGCATTCGTTACAAAGGCATCGTTTGCGACCGTTGCGGTGTGGAAGTGACCGAAAAGAAGGTAAGGCGCGAACGCATGGGACACATCCAACTGGTTGTTCCCGTTGCGCATATCTGGTATTTCCGTTCCTTGCCCAATAAGATCGGTTACCTGCTGGGTTTGCCCACCAAAAAACTGGATTCTGTCATTTACTACGAACGTTATATTGTCATCCAACCGGGTATCCTGGAAAGCGAAGGCGTCAACAAAGACGATCTCTTGTCTGAAGAGGAATACCTGGAAAAGCTCGAATCGTTGCCCCGTGAAAATCAACTTCTTGACGACACGGATCCCAACAAGTTCATTGCTAAGATGGGTGCTGATGCCGTTCATGATATTCTGCAACGCATCGACCTGGATGAACTGTCGTTTGAGCTGAGGCACAAAGCCAGCACCGATACTTCGATGCAGCGTAAGAACGAAGCCCTCAAGCGCCTGCAGGTGGTTGAGTCCTTCCGTTTGGCCAAGGCCAGGAATAAACCCGAATGGATGGTCATTAAGATCGTTCCCGTTATTCCTCCCGAGTTGCGTCCTTTGGTACCCCTTGATGGTGGACGTTTCGCTACGTCCGACCTCAACGACCTTTATCGTCGTGTTATCATCCGCAACAACCGCCTCAAACGACTGATCGAAATCAAGGCTCCTGAGGTCATCCTGCGTAACGAAAAGCGCATGCTCCAGGAAGCTGTCGACTCACTGTTCGACAATTCCCGTAAGTCCAGCGCCGTTAAGACCGATGCCAACAGGCCTCTTAAGTCTCTGTCTGATTCACTCAAAGGTAAACAAGGTCGTTTCCGTCAAAACTTGCTCGGTAAACGTGTGGACTACTCCGCTCGTTCCGTCATCGTCGTCGGACCTGAACTGAAGATGCATGAGTGTGGTTTGCCCAAAGACATGGCTGCTGAATTGTTCAAGCCGTTTGTCATTCGCAAACTGATCGAACGTGGTATCGTCAAAACAGTCAAATCGGCCAAGAAAATAGTTGACCGTAAGGATCCCGTCGTTTGGGACATCCTCGAATACGTGATGAAGGGTCACCCCGTATTGTTAAACCGTGCTCCAACACTGCACCGTCTTGGTATCCAAGCCTTCCAGCCTAAACTGATTGAAGGTAAGGCTATCCAACTGCACCCACTTTCTTGTACGGCTTTCAATGCTGACTTTGACGGTGACCAGATGGCTGTGCACCTCCCATTGGGCAATGAAGCTGTGCTTGAAGCCCAATTGTTGATGCTGGCTTCACACAACATCCTGAACCCCGCCAATGGCGCACCTATCACCGTTCCTTCACAGGACATGGTACTTGGTTTGTACTATATCACCAAATTCAGGCCTTCTGCCAAGGGTGAAGGGTTGACCTTCTACTCACCTGAAGAAGCCACCATCGCTTATAACGAAGGTAGGGTTGACTTGCATGCCAAGGTTAAAGTGCGTGTCAATGACGTCACCGCCGATGGACAACCGATCAATCATTTGGTTGAAACATCTGTAGGTCGCGTCATGGTGAATGAATTTGTACCTGAAGAAGTGGGCTACATCAACGAAATCCTCACGAAGAAATCCCTCAGGGATATCATCGGTAAGGTTATCGCCACATGTGGTGTCGCCAGAACGGCTCAGTTCCTCGATGATATCAAAGACCTTGGTTACTACATGGCCTTCAAGGGTGGACTTTCGTTCAACCTGGAAGATGTCATCATTCCCGCCGAAAAAACTGAACTGGTCAAGGAAGGGTACGAAGAAGTTGACAACATCGTGATGGAATACTCTATGGGTGCCATCACCAACAATGAACGCTACAATAAGATTATTGACGTTTGGGGCACGGTTAACACCAAGCTGTCCAACATCCTCATGCGTCAGCTGGAAACCGATAACCAAGGCTTCAACTCTGTATACATGATGTTGGATTCCGGAGCTCGTGGTTCCAAGGAGCAGATTCGTCAGCTTTCAGGTATGCGTGGTTTGATGGCCAAGCCCCAGAAATCAGGTGCTGAAGGTGGTCAAGTCATTGAGAACCCCATCCTCTCCAACTTTAAGGAAGGCCTCTCCGTACTTGAGTACTTTATCTCCACTCACGGTGCTCGTAAAGGTTTGGCTGATACGGCCCTTAAAACGGCTGATGCTGGTTACCTGACCCGTCGTCTGGTTGACGTATCACACGATGTGATCATTACCGAGGATGACTGTGGTACCTTGCGTGGTTTGGTTGCTACCGAAATCAAGAAAGTAGCTACCTTATACGAACGCATCCTGGGCCGTGTTTCCGTACACGATATCTACCATCCCCTCACCAACGAATTGTTGGTTGAGTCTGGTCAGGAAATCACCGAAGACATTGCTAAAAAGATTCAGGAATCGCCCATCGAACGCGTCGAAATCCGCTCTGTACTCACCTGTGAGTCCAAGAAGGGTGTTTGCGCCAAGTGCTATGGCCGCAACCTGTCTACCGGCAAGATTGTCAACAAGGGTGAGGCTGTCGGTGTCATCGCTGCCCAGTCCATTGGTGAGCCTGGTACTCAGCTGACTCTGCGTACATTCCACGTGGGTGGTGTCGCCGGTAACGTCAAGGCAGAATCCTCCATCGTTGCCACCAATGATGCCATCCTCGAGATTGACGAATTACGTACTGTTGATATTGTCGATGAACAGGGTAAGATAGTCAAGGTTGTCGTTGGCCGTTACGGTGAACTGCGCCTTATCGAGCCTGTGACCAAGGTTATTTTGACTACTCAGAATATCCCCTACGGTTCTAAGTTATACTTCGCACCGGGTGTTGTGGTCAAGAAAGGCGACAGGATCTGCGAATGGGATGCTTACAACGCAACCATCATCTCCGAACAATCCGGTAAACTGGAATTCGAATTTATCGAAGAAGGTGTAACCTACCAGTCCTATACGGATGATACGACGAAGATGAAAGAAAAGATCATCATCGAGCCCAAGGATCGTAGCAAGGTGCCCTCCATCCACGTCCTCAACGATGCCGGAGAGCGTCTGCGTACCTACAACTTACCTGCTGGTGCCCACCTTCTCAAAGAACACGGTGAGCACATCGAAGCTGGTCAGATCCTGGT
>JAAYBL010000102.1 GCA_012718945.1 Bacteroidales bacterium | reverse complement strand
TAATATATCATATACCAGCGATTATGGATGTTTATTCACTGACTGATACAGCACTTATTGAGCAACTCGGTGGGAAACTCAGAGAATTGAGGATAGAGTCGAACATTACCCAGGCCGAACTGGCAACGTCTGCGGGCGTTGGTGTATCTACGATCCGTGAGGCGGAAAATGGGGGCAATATTTCCTTGGCGAAACTGGCTAGAATCCTCAGGGCATTAAGGCGGTTGGATCTTTTGGAGCCTTTCTTCGCGCCTAAGCCCGTCAGTCCGATAGCGATAGCCAAAGCGCAGGGTGACATCAAACCACGTAAACGTGTCCGAAAATCAAGTAAATACCATTGAGAAAACGCTCCGGTTACATATTTGATCCCTACTCAGACGTTCGATTTGTTTTTTGGCCTCATCATTTGTTTAATCTTTTTTTACAGTCATTTCCGAACATTAAATACGGCTTAAGCGTTGCTATTGACGAGTTCTTTGAATAAACCATTTTAAAGATCGATGTTATGGAAATCGCAAAAATTAAGGCTTTCAACAAGAATGTAGACAGCTTTATTGATAAGCTACTCCCCGAACTGGAGGATATATATAAAGATCTTCATAGAAATCCCGAGTTACCGATGCAGGAAATGCGTACCGCAAAAATAGCGGCGGATTACCTGACCACCTATCAGTACGAGGTTACCACCGGCATAGGGGTAACGGGCGTGGTGGGCCTTTTGAAGAATGGAGAAGGACCTACCGTGATGCTGCGTGCCGATATGGATGCGCTTCCCATCACTGAGGCCACAGGGTTGCCCTATGCTAGTACGCTGGTAACAAGAGATGAAGAAGGGACAGAAGTGGGTGTGTCGCATGCATGTGGCCACGACCTGCATGCAACCTGGCTCATGGGGGCTGCACGGTTGTTTTCAGAACACAGGGATAAGTGGCATGGGACGTTACTATGTGTCTTTCAACCGGGCGAAGAAATTGGTCGTGGGGCACAAGGTATGATCGATGATGGCCTGATGGATCGTTTCCCTAAACCGGATATCATTCTGGGACAACACGTATTAGTCGGCGATTCCGGTACGGTAAGGTATCGCAGCGGCTACCACGCTGCGTTTGCAAACCATTGTTTCCCGTGAAATAGCGCCAAAAGGGCATGCCGTGCTCACGATTGGTGCTTTGCAGGCTGGCGTTAAAGCCAATATCATTCCGGATGACGCCACCTTAAAATTGAATATCCGCACGTATGATGATGGTGTACGTGATCAAATTCTTTCAGCGGTTAAGCGGATCTGTTGTGCAGAAAGTGCGGCATCGAATGCGCCGAGAGAACCCGAATTTACCACATTGGACAGCTTTCCGGCAACGGTGAACGACACGGTAGCGACCGGCAAAGTGGCTGAAACTTTCCACGCACAGTTTGTTGATAAAGCCTATGAATCGGAACGTGTATCTGCCAGTGAAGATTTTAGTGTGTACGGAAGGAATTGGAACGTGCCGTATGTGTATTGGTTTGTTGGTGGAACAGAGCCTAAAACCTATCTTGAAGCCAAAAAGAAGAATCAGCTCAATACGATTCCCAGTAATCACAACCCGAGGTTTGCCCCGGTTATACATCCAACGCTAAAAACCGGTTTACTAGCGATGATGACAGCCGCATTAGCTTGGTTGGATTGAATTACTTTACAATAAGTCATGGAGGATAAACTGCATTCACTCTTCAATATTCTTGACCTCACAGGTACGTTTGCTTTTGCCATAAGCGGGGCAACAGCTGCCAGGCAGCGGGGACTAGACCTGTTTGGCATTTTAGCCATCGCCTTTATTGTGGCCTGTGGCGGTGGCATCATACGCGATCTTTGTATCGGATCTATACCTCCTGCAGGATTGACAAACTGGCGTTACCTGGTAACGGCATTTACAGCCTCAGTCATCACCATCGGTTTATTCTCTCTTGTGCAACGCCTGAATCGTCCGGTGATATTTTTCGACGCCTTGGGCTTATCTTTATTCGCCGTTACCGGTGCGCAAAAAAGTCTTGCCTTTGGTCACAATGCAGAGGTTGCCATCCTCTTGGGCATCACTACGGCCGTTGGAGGTGGGGTATTGCGTGATATTCTGCTCAATCGGGTCCCCGTCATTTTGGAAAAAGAAATTTATGCATCGGCAGCGCTTGTAGGAGCCACCATTGTGGTTTTGGGAAATCATTTTAAATGGCTGCCAAGCGACTTGACCGCCATCATTGCTTTAATTGTCTGTTTTGGATTGCGTTTATTGGCGCTTCATTTTCACTGGAACTTGCCTGTTTATTCTACTACTAAAAAAATACAGTCATGACAGATTCAGTTGGATACAAAGGGAATGATACATTATTGGTTGGCATCATCCTTGGCGTTTTAGCGTTTTGGCTCTTTGCTCAAACCACCTTGAACATCAATGTTGACATGGCGAAAGATCTCAACATGGATGTCTCAATGATGAACATCGCAGTATCTATAACAGCTTTGTTTTCAGGTATTTTCATCGTTGTATTTGGTGGGTTGGCCGATAGAATCGGGCGTGTGAAAATGATTCGCATCGGATTTTATTTTAGCATTGTCGGCTCCTTACTGGTCGGCCTTACACCGGCAGGTGGTGCTGCTGCTCCGGTTTTAATTCTGGGCCGCATTTTTCAAGGGCTTTCCGCTGCCGCCATTATGCCGGCCAGTTTGGCCTTGGTAAAAGCCTATTGGGAGGGCAAGGAACGGCAGCGTGCCATTTCATTGTGGTCTATGGGATCATGGGGAGGCTCCGGTTTTGCGGCCCTCTTTGGCGGATTGATGGTCAATGTGGGTTGGCGATGGATTTTCTTTGCCGCCGCCATACTTTCAATAGTCGGTCTGATCATGATAAAAGGGACACCTGAAAGTAAGGCGGAACGTAAGGGGGCTATCAAAAATGACTATGCCGGGATCTTTACGTTTATGCTGGCGATGATTGCCCTTCAATTAGTCGTGACCAAAGGGGCTCAATAAGGCTTTACCAGTGTTGCTGGTCTAAGTTTAATAGCGGCAACACTCGTTTTTACCATCCTGTTCTTTTATATTGAAAAAGGGAAAAAGGGTGCTTTTATCGATTTTAGATTGTTCAAAAACTTGACGTTTACCGGTGCCACTATTTCTAACTTCCTGCTCAATGGTACTGCCGGCATGTTGATCGTATCACTCATTCTTTTACAGCTTGGCGGCAACCTTTCCGCACAAGATGCCGGCATACTCACGTTGGGCTATGCCATTGCCATTGTCATGTTCATCCGCATGGGTGAAAAACTGTTGCAGCGATTTGGACCGCGCAAACCGATGATTTGGGGTTCGCTTTTCGTAGGCCTGGCCATCATCCTGCTCATGTTTACCAATGTCATGACGGATACATACAAGATACTCGCCATCGTTGCTTACACGTTGTTTGGTTTAGGCCTGGCGTTTTATGCTACGCCATCGACGGATGCGGCCTTGTCGAATTTGCCCGAGGATCAAACCGGAGCTGGTTCTGGTATTTACAAAATGGCCTCTTCGCTAGGTGCTGCGCTTGGTGTGGCCATCTCTGCCGGTGTTTTTGCTGCCTTCAACGTTGGCGAACATATTCATTGGCTGGATGGTGTCTTGACCTTTGTTGGGCGCCAGGACAATGTCGGTGTACGTCAAGCGGCCACTATTGGGCTGAGTGTAAACCTACTGATGATTGTCATGGCTGTTATCAGCATCGTCATTACAATTCCCAAATCATCGGGGAAAGCTAAAGGCTGATAATTTTGCCGCTATAGTAGCCTATATTCTTCTACTATATCAATATTGACTTCAGACAAGTTTATAGTCATTAATCAAAACACCAGGAGATAAATGCAATCGCTTGGTAAGATTGCGAATCATTTCAACTGTGAGCCTACGTTTTTTATTCAGCACCTCTGAAGCTCGATTGGAACCACCAAGTTCATTTGCAATATCTACTTGACGTAACTGCATCTCTTCCATACGAATCTTAATCGCCTCAATTGGGTCGGGCGATTCAATAGGGTAATACTTTTTCTCGTACTCATCAATCAACAAGGCAAGCACATCGGCCTCATCACTTTCAGCGGTGCCTATTGGGGCATCAAACAATTCAGAAAGACGATCCAATGCTTGCTGATAATCCTCATCAGTTTTCAACAATCTGATGTTCATAGCGTTGTTAATTAAGTTCCCAAAATTGACGTATTGTACGCTTAGCAACTATTCTTTCCATTTTTCAATTCAATTACAAAGGTATATACAAATTCCCAAATTGGGAACTACTTAAACTATCTTTTTCCAATCAGTAAGTATAATACTTCAGAATCAAGCATTATGATTAATTCCACGATGCAAATATACCTTTTATTTACTTTTTTACAACCCTGTATTAACCTCGTACAAAAAAAATCGAACGTTAAAAAGGGAACTCATTTTTTGCACGATGCTCGTTTTTGCGGTACCTTTGGGTCAATAAAACGTCTACGATTATGTTTACTGAAAGCGACTTGAAGCTACTCAAGGATAAAGGCATCTCCCCATCAGCCATTGAGGCTCAAATACAGCATTTTAAGCAAGGGTTCCCCTACCTGGAACTACAGGGATCGGCCACACCGGGACACGGCATATTGGTGCCGGACGAAGCCGATGAAACTGCTTGGCTGGGGGCTTGGCAAGATTATTTGAAAGGTTCGGGACGCGTGCTGAAGTTTGTGCCGGCATCGGGAGCAGCCAGCCGCATGTTCAAGGATTTGTTCACCTTCCTGGATGCCGCGTACGACGTTCCCACGACCAAGGCAGAGCTTGCCTTCTTCAAGGGCATCAAGGCGTTTGCGTTTTTTGACGCGCTGGATATGGCTTGCCGCCGTAACGAGGGTTCAGGCATCGATGCACTGATGGAAA
The DNA here is from genome assembly GCA_012718945.1 of Bacteroidales bacterium. Classification (GTDB taxonomy): domain Bacteria; phylum Bacteroidota; class Bacteroidia; order Bacteroidales; family UBA1402; genus UBA8389. The sequence goes on along the minus strand of JAAYBL010000102.1, from coordinate 7,847 downwards.
AGGGTGCCTACAAGGCTGTGGTTCGCGACCTGCTGATGCCGGAAGGCCTTAACTACGGTGCCCTGCCCAAGGGTTTGCTCCTTTTCCATGCGTACCCAGGTGCCTCCCGCACAGCCGTGGTGGAACACCTGGTGGAAGGTGCGCTGTACGCGTGCAACGCACAACGGGAGGTCAACCTGCACTTCACGGTATCGCCGGAACACTTGCCCTTGTTTGAGGCCGCTGTTCAGGCAACGGCTCCTGCGCTGGAGTCCTTGTTTGGTTTACGGTATGCCATCAGCTTCAGCATTCAAAAGGCGTCGACGGACACCCTGGCGGCTACGGCCGACAACCAACCGTTCAGGGAAAACGGGCGTCTGGTATTCAGACCAGGTGGGCACGGCTCGTTGATTGAAAACCTGAACGACCTGGACGCCGACATCGTTTTCATCAAGAACATAGACAACGTGGTGCCCGACAGACTCAAGGATACCACTGTACGGTACAAGCAAGTACTGGCCGGTTTGTTGGTACAGCTCAGGGCACAAACCTTCGAATACTTGCGCCTGCTGGACAGCGGCCACTATACCCACGATCAATTGGTGGAGATCATTCAGTTCCTCCAACGCAACTTGTGCACCCGCTACGACGACACCAAGCTGTTGGAAGACGCCGAACTGGCTGTTTACCTGCGTCACAAGCTCAACCGTCCTATCCGCGTCTGCGGCATGGTCAGAAACCAGGGTGAACCGGGCGGTGGTCCGTTCTGGACCTACAACCAGGATGGTTCGTATTCCTTGCAGATTTTGGAAAGCTCGCAGATTGACCTGGCTGATCCGGCCAAAAGGGCCCTGTTCGAACAAGGCACGCACTTCAACCCCGTCGACCTGGTGTGCAGCTTGACCGACTACAGGGGCGAACGTTTCCATTTGCCTGATTTTGTGGATCAACAAACGGGCTTCATTTCGGAAAAGTCGAAAGGTGGCAAGGTCTTGAAAGCCCTGGAACGTCCGGGACTGTGGAACGGTGCCATGTCGGACTGGAACACAGTGTTTGTGGAAGTACCCTTGCTGACGTTCAATCCGGTGAAAACCGTCAACGACCTGTTACGCCCCGAGCATCAACCGGCGTAACAATCGGCACCGCAAATCAGTTTACCAAAAAACGAAACAGCGTAGCTTCCAATCAGGATACTACGCTGTTTACGAATCAGCGCGGTAATTCAGCTGAGTCGACGGGCTTCAACCCCATTGAGGCGGCTTTTTTCAGCATAAAGTTCCAGGCGGCTTCCCGTTCATTGGGGATAACGCCGTCAAGGATGGCATCCTTGATGGCCATCTTGAGGTGACCTACCTGCGCACAGGGTGGCAGATCGAACAGCGCCATGATTTCCTCACCCTTGATGGGGGGCTGCATGTTGCGGATGCGGTCTTTTTCCTCCAATTCCCTCAGTTTGGTTCTGACCAACTGAAAATTGCCCAGGTAACGTTTCACGCGCTCCTGGTTCTTGGAGGTGATGTCGGCTTCGCAGAGGAGCATGAGGTCGTCAATGTCGTCGCCGGCATCGAAGAGCAAACGGCGCACGGCCGAATCGGTCACAATTTCTTCGCTGAGCACGATGGGGCGCATGTGCAGGCCCACCATCTTCTGAACGTATTTCATGGACTCGTTCAAGGGCAGCTTCAGCCGCCTGAACAGGGAGGGCACCATTTTTTCACCCAGGAAATTGTGATTGTGGAAGGTCCAGCCCGTTTTGTTGTCGAAGCGTTTGCTGGCCGGTTTACCGACATCATGCAGCAAGGCGGCCCAGCGTAACCAGACGTTATCTGACTTGTCACAAACGTTGTCGAGCACCAGCAGGGTGTGGGCAAAATTATCCTTGTGGCCGATGCCTTCCTTGGTTTCCACCCCTTTGAGGGCCACCAGCTCGGGCAGGATAAGTTCCAACAGGCCGCTGGATTCCAGCAGACGGAAACCCACCGAGGGCCGTCGGGTAGCCATCATTTTCTGCAATTCGTCGGCAATACGTTCACCGGACACGATGCGCAGGCGTTCTTTGTTGGTAGCCATGGCCTCAAAAGCCCGGTTGTCGATGTCGAATTCCAACTGACAGGCAAAACGTACGGCCCGCATCATCCGAAGGGGGTCGTCACTGAACGTGATATCGGGATCGAGGGGCGTGCGCAGGAGCATGTTGCGCATGTCTTCCAAGCCATCGAAGGGATCGAGCAGTTCACCATAGCTATCCGGATGCAGGCTGATAGCCAAGGCGTTGACCGTAAAATCGCGACGCAGCTGGTCGTCTTCCAGGGTGCCATCTTCCACGATGGGTTTGCGGGAGTCCTGACGATAGGATTCGCGCCTGGCACCAACGAATTCGACCTCCAGGTCTTTATATTTCAATTGAGCCGTACCAAAATTCTTGAACACGTGCACCTTGACCTGTTTACCCAGACGCGCAGCGACGGCTTCGGCCAACTTGATTCCGCTTCCAACGGCCACCACATCAATGTCTTTCGAAGGGCGACGCAGGAACAAATCACGTACAAAGCCTCCTATGACGTAGCAGGGAACGTTTTCTTCGCCAGCTACTTGGGCAATGATCGAGAAAATTGGATGGGTTAATTTTTCACGTAAATTCACACTTATTTCCATCTATTATCAGGCAAAAGTAGGTTTTTTTTCGGGGAATACCGTACTTTTGCATGCTATTTAAAGAGCGTGCCGATGATTCGTCAGTATGTCATTCCTTACCTTGTCGTTGGGGTTTCCGGCCTCCTCGCTGCCTGTTCAGCGATGAAGGATACCGGTCCGGACGATTATTTGAACAAGGCCAGGGAATTGGTCCGCGCTGAGGAATACCAATCGGCCAAGCTGTACATCGACAGTGTACGCATTCTCTTCCCCAAGGAATACGACAAAATCAGGGAGGGCATGGCCATCATGCGTGATGTGGATTTTTCAGAACAACAACGCACCCTGGCCTATTGCGACAGCCTACTAAAGGTGAGACAAAACGAACTCCCCACAGCCAGCAAACAGTTTGTCTTCCAAAAAGATCCTCAGTACGAGAGCATCGGTCATTACATTCCTAAGACCCAGTTGACCGAGAACAACTATGGACGCACTTTCCTGCAGACCAAGGTGGACGAACGTGGTCGCTTGGTGCTGACCAGTTATTACGCAGGCCCAAAAGCTCTCAACCACATCAAGGTCAGGGCCAGTGTCAAAGGTGGTCTGTTTGCCGAATCCGTGGCTGTACCTCAGGATGGCGCCTTGAATTACACATTCAAGGATGGTGGCCGGCAGTACGAGATTGTTCGTTTCACCGACAAGACTGAAAACGGGCTGGTCAACTTCATTCTCATGCACCTGGAAGCGCCTGTAACCATTGAGTTGGCCGGCGATTTAAACCGTACTTACCTCCTGTCCAGTCAGGACAAACAGGCTCTCAAAGCCACCACCAACCTCTCGGCCATTCTGACCGACATCAACCGCCTGCTCAACGAAATCAGGCTGGCCCAGGCCAAGCTGGATTACCTCTACACCAAGCAGCAAGGCATCGCCCAGGACGACAGCCTTCAGTAACTCCACCCTCCCTCCTCTCTCTTTCTTTTCTACACGTACGACGCTCTTTATTATTTCTCGGTAGTTCACCGCCTGCAGAGTCGGTAGCTGCTTGATTTTGTCACTGTCGGAGCAGGTTACCAAGGAGGTTGTTTCATTGGCTGGCACTTTTCTACGATGTAGCAACTGTCTGTTTTCACTGCGATAGCGCACCGCCAAAGGGGTTGGGTGTTGAATCCAGTAGCATTGACGAGGGGTGCAGGGAATGCTTTGAGATCGGCAAGGCCAACCTCGCGAGTCACTTGAGACGAGCGATTGGCGCCGATGTCGAAGCGTTCGCCAGCCCTGAGGAACGGATACTGGAGACAATACCCGACCCCTTCAAGGGAAGCGGCCTCGAAGGAATATGATAGAAAGAAAGGAAAGGCAAAACTACCGCGTTAAACTAAACCGAATGCTGAAACCAATATCCGAACTGGTGACGGGGTAGGAAGAAACCAACGGCACCGTGGACTCCAAATCATAGAAGAACGTCATATTCATGTTCTTGCTAATCACATAATCAGCCAACAACTCCACCACAAACGACTTGTTACCCGACGAAGCCTGGGCGTAATTCCCCTCAATCTTCCGCAGTAACGCATACTGGTTTTTGTAGGTCAAATCGCCACTCAAACTCAAATCGTTCTTCACCTTGGAACCCGTCAGGAAACCCCAGGGATGGAAGTCACTGATTTTGTAGCTGGTACCCATGGTGAAATGCTGGCTGTTGGATTCCACGATCTGCCCACCACTGACACTCAGGTTGAGCGAACGCGTTTTGCGCATTTCCGTTTTGATGGTCCAACCCGTGTTTAAGGTACCCTGAATACGTAACAAAGGATTGAAGGCCTCGGTCAACGTCACCCCGGCAATGTCGTACACAGAAGAAGGTACCGCACTGTTGGTCAGCACATCACGAACGAAGCCCAACCCATCGCCCACCCCAACCCAGGTATTGAAGGAGGAGAACGAGGAAACACCGTATGTACTGGTGTAATTATGGCTGAGGGTGACGCTCCTGAAGTATTTCTTGATGAAACTCAGGTTGGACAGCCCATCGTATGACAAGGTCCAGTTGGGCAACATCGCCAACAGGCCTGGAAAGAGATCAAGCGAGGCTTTGCTGACATCAGAGCCCCTATAGGCAGCCAGGAAGGCCGGGATCATCACGTCAGCTGAATTCAGGTCGTAGCTCCCCAGTGACGGATCGTACGGCTGGCCGGCCAGAGCCGTATTTTTCAGGAAGCCAGCATTAGGGTAACGCTGGTTGGCCATTCGCCCTTCCAAACGTTCAGCCATGACAGCCCGGTTGGCCAGGAAGCGATCGAAAGACTTGGAGGCGTAACCGTTGGAGGCTTTGGGCGACTCAAAAGCCGTTCGAATCATGATGGTCGACAGATTGAAATTACCCGTCTGCGTTTCAGGCATACCCTCAAACATGTACTGCACTTCGGTGTTGAAATTCCAGGTACGTACGGCGGTGAGATCGGCCTTAAGGCCAGGCAGAATCTCCAGGGTGGCCTTGACACGCAGGTCGTTGTTGCTGGTTCGGTAGGCTGGCGAGACAATGGAGTCGGCCATGATGAGCCAGCCGCGTTCCACGGCTCTATTCAGGTAATCATCAGGCTGTAATCCAAAGGCATAATCCCAGCCTGGAGCTGTGCCGTAGATACCTTGACTGATTAGGCCGGATTCAGGGATAAAGCCTGGCAAGGTCAGCCCATCCACCTGCTTGTAGACAACAGACAAAGAGCGGACCATCATAAGTGTTCTGGCCGACACGGATGCGACCTTGTACCAGGGTTCGTCTTCGAGCGATGGTTTCTGCAATACATTGACAGTGGCCACTACGTCTTTATAAGCCTTGAAGGTTATGGTATTGGCGTCTTTGACCTTGTAGTCCAGCCGTACTTTTTTGCCCAGGCTATCGAAGGCTACAGCCAGGATACGTTTGTTGTTGAGGCCGTGTTTAAGCTCGTACACGCTATCAGGCTGCAGGGTCATGGACTGCGTGAACTTCTTGGCCTCCTTGGCCGGGGCTGCCGGTTTAGCAGCGGCTTGATCATCACCTGGCTTCCCTGGCAGCTGGGCCGTTGGTTGTTTGTTTCGGCTTGGCTGTTTGTTGGCGGCCTGCGGTTTCTTGGCGGCCAGCACCTGCTTGAGGAAGTCCGACTTGTTGTACAAGGTGACAAGGTTGGCGTTGGCGTTGGCGCTCAGCGTGCGTTGGTTCATAATCTGGTTGCCCAGGTCGGTGCCCATATCGTAGGTGGTGCTCCGCTCCCATTCATAGAGCGCGTTGTACTGGGTAGAAAGGGTCAGGAAGTCGAGGAAGGGCACAATATTCAGGGGCACGTTCCAGGTGACGTTGGCAGTCTGGTTGTAGTTTAAGGGCCGGCCAAATTCCCTCAGGCTCCTGCTTACCGTGTCTTTCCAATGCTGGTATTCGGTAAAGTAAAGTTCCTTGTTGACAGGGCTGTAGCGGGTTTCTTCCACTTCGGCCTGGTTGTTGACCGACATGTTGAACTTCAGGTTTTTGGTCAGGTTCCAATTGACGGAAAAGTCGGTATTCCAAAGGAAATCCTTGCTGACGGTCAAAGGGGTCTGGAGAGCTTGATCGTCCATGGTCAAGTTCCTGGTTTGCAGCTCGTAGTAATAACGCGTGAGTTTGGAACTAGCTGTCAACGAGTTAGGCAGAAAATTCAGGGAGAAATCCTTGAGCACCTTGAGCCAGGGAGAGGTTATCTTTTTGTTTTGAGAAAAGGGTTCCCAGGGTTTGAGCGGTGAGGCGTAATCGTACTGAATCCCACCGTTGTAATTCTGGGTGCGTTCATATTCCGTGGTTGGATCGTGTTCAAACGATTCGGTAAAGCTGTAGTTGAAGCCAAAGTTGCCCGGATCGATGGGCAGCGGGGTCTTGCTTTTGATGTTGACCTTGAGGTTGGACAAATTGAAACTGCGGAACTCTTTCAGGGTTTGACTGTAATCGAGGATAGAATCTTTGATGGCTTTGCTGGACGCCGCCTTGATTTCTTCACTCAACAACAAGTCTTCATTTAAGGGGTCGTACTTGGGCAGGGACTTTTCTTTGGAAAGGGAATAGTAGAGGGGTGCGTTGACCTTGGCCTTTTCGGGGAACAACTTGCCCAGGTCGGTATTGAAGGCCACGTTGTATTGGCTGTAGGTATCCTGCCTGCGCTGGGACACGCTTTGTTCAAGCCCGCCGAAACCGTCGGACAGGTATTTACCGCTGGCAGTGATGGTGGCCACGTCGGAAAGGTTGAGCACGGCACTACCCAGGGCGCCCCAGCCTCCGTCTTCCCTGAAGCCGTGGAGGCGTAGTTCGTTGATCCAGATTTCAACCGACAACACCCTGCCGCTCTTGTTTCTGACACCTATCATGATGGTACTGACATCAGACAGGGTGGGATTACCCTTGATCTTGACCTTGTTTTGTTCACGCTCAGGATCGTACATGGCGTATTCTGACGTGTAATTGGGCAAGGGCTGGTTGTTGCGCTTGTTCTTCAATTCGGTCAACAGTTCGAAGGGAATGTCGAACACGTTGTTTTCAGGCCAGATGGCCCTGGGGTTCTGGTTGTAGAAGGGAGAGATCTCCAGGGGTATTTCGTATTCGTAATAGTTGCTCTTGTAGTCGGAACCCAGGCGGATGAAAGCTGTCAATTCGTAGTTACGGGGTTGGTCGAGTTCTTCGAGCAAACCTTCGGCGTGCATGAACAATTGCAGGCGTTTGTACTGCCTGAAATCGTAGGCGGTGTTCTTGTAAACGGCTCTGGCATCGTTGGGTGCCAGGTCCTTGATTTTCACGGACAACGACTGTTCGTCTTCCAGAAAGACACCGGGTTGGCTGGGGTCTGTCTCGCGGTCAACGCCAGGGGGGAGTTTGTAATTGATGGGTATACGGCTAGCGTTTTCTTCCAGACTAATGGTGGAGACATCCATTTTGGCATCGACCTGTGGCACCTGGCCTACCGGGTAGAGCTCCTTGGTATACGACCGCCAATCGCCTCGTACCAGTTCCAGGGTACCGAATCGCAGGATGACGCTATCCTGGAAGCCTGTCAGAAACATACGCATGAAGCGGATGCTGTTGAAGCCGCTGATGCTGCCTATCCGCTTGTCGTAGTTTTTCACGGGCACCTTGAATTGGTACCAGTTGATGCGTTCTGTCTTGCCATTCTTGAGGGTTACCCAGGCTGTGCGTTTGTCGTTGATGAAGTTCTGGCCAACAACGGTATCGG
>JAAYBL010000101.1 GCA_012718945.1 Bacteroidales bacterium | reverse complement strand
CTTTAAATCAATCTACGAATTATTAATTGCTGAGACACTTGACTTCTTAATACTTGCTCAAACCAGACAACTGTCTTTTCTTACACAGAGCAGTTTTGGAAAAAGGGGGTTTTGGCAGGTTTGACTAAATAGATCCTGTTTGTATTTGATAATTATGTAAGCCCATTTTACTTTTTATACGTAGCGCAATAAACTTGTTTATCATCCAATTATACCCCTATTGTCCATATGGAGCAATTCCAGGGAAAAGAACAGGAGGATCTTTCGTGTTGTTGTCTTTATACCATTGCTGAGAGGCTTCATTGATAAAATTGTAATTAAGCATCAATCGTGCTCCTACAAACAAACCGGTTTTGTAGTGATAATTGAATTCACAAAACAGGCCGTGGGATGTGTACCACAAATTATCAACACCGTCAAAACGTGTAGAACGTTTAAAAGTGGCATAACCAATGTTAGCCTCACCAACATTTCCACCAATTAAGAAGGTGTAACCTCCAAAAATATCGCCAGAGAAGGTTTCTTGCTGAGTCAATCCTCCATTGATACCAATGAGTACATGCTCAGTGTTTGTTGGTTGTGCTGCATGGATGCAAAATTGAAAGGTCCATAATAGGAATAGGAGCATCAACAACCGCGATAAGGTGTTCATTTTTTTTATTTAAGCTTGAATAAAAATATGTGTGACTGTTGTTTCATACTATTATCTAAATTCATAGCGCAATGTAAAACAAAGCGAGGAAAAAAACAAAAAATATAATGCCGCTACCTGTATTCACAGGGGCGGCATTATATTAAAAATGAATGGGATGGCATCCCATATTTTGGGGATGCCATCACTTTGGTGATTAAATGGCACTACTCATGACGACTTCCACGCGGTTGCCTTGGCCTAAGAGTTGTTTGGCGAAGGCTTTGAGGGTGGCGGGGGTGAGCTGGTCGACGGCTTCGGTGTAGCCTTTTTCAATGTCGACACCTTCGAAGGATTGTTTCCTGAGGGTTTTTTGAGCGTATTCGTTGCGTTTCAGGTTGTCAGCATGTTGTTTGAGCATGAATTCCTTGATGTTGCTCACCAATTTATCAGAGGGACCCTGGGTGGCTAGTTCATCAAGTATGGCGTTGATGGCATTGACCAATTCTTCCCTCCTGGCGGGTTCCGTGTCGAACACGATTTCCATGGAGAAGGTCGGGGTCGGCCATTTTTCAGCTGTGGCACTCACTTGAACACCATACGTACCACCTCGTTTTTCCCTGATCTGTTCGGTGAAGAGAATGTCGAGCATCTGGTTGAAAGCGTCCAGTTTGACCAAGTTGGGCAAGGTGTGGGGCAGTTTGCCACTGTGAATGATGCAGACAGAGGCCTTGGGTGTTTCCAGGTCACGAATGAAGCGGTTTTCAACCTTGCCTTTTCTCATGACTACACTCTTTTTGTTGATCGAGGCCTTGGCCTTACCACCGGGCAAAGAGGCAACATATTGCTCAACCAATGGCTTGAGGCTGTCCAGGTTTACATTACCCACAAAGGTGAAGGTAAAGGGAGCGGCGTTGGCAAAGCGTTCTTTATAGAGGGCCAGCATGGAGGCGTAGTCGGCCTTTACCACATCATCGGCGGTAATGAAACGCGCCCTGGGGTTGTTGTTATAGGCAGCGCTCATCAGCGAGTCGGTGAAGGCGATCATGGGATTGCTGCTGATGTTATCGAGCAAGCCCTTGCTTCTGGCCACAAAGGAGGCATAAGCTTCG
>JAAYBL010000100.1 GCA_012718945.1 Bacteroidales bacterium | reverse complement strand
CTTGCCGCTCTCGTCGGGTTCGCTGGCACCCTTCGTCAATGCTGTCGGATTCAATACCCAACCCCGTTAGGGGAGGGGTCTCGAAGGAAAAAGAAGAGCCGACACCAAAAACTAGACTCACAAAATTCAACGATAGAGATGTCATCGTAGAAAAATGGTAACTTTACCCACGACAGTAACCATTACCATCTGCCATGACAACAAGCAAACACCCCTTCGTTTTCCTTCTTGCCCTATTTCTCGCCATTAACCTACAACCCACACAAGGACAAGCCGATCTGATTCGCGCCTACTCGGCAGCCGGATTTTTCGACCTTGGTGGCAGTGGTCGTAGTGTCTACAACTTCAACGTCGGATGGCGCTACTACAAAGGAGACGCGGAAGGCGCAGAAAAAAGCGACTTCAACGATAAGACCTGGCCAGTAGTGAGCCTGCCACATACCGTTGAACTGATGCCGGTAGAGGCCAGCGGTGGTCGTAATTATCAGGGGCCAGTCTGGTATAGAAAGCATGTGAACCTGCCCGAAGCCGTCGCCGGCAAACGCCTTACCCTCCATGTGGAGGCAGCCATGGGGCGAACGGAGGTCTTTGTCAACGGTCGATTCGTGTTGGAACACATGGGAGGCTATTTGCCCTTTATCATTGACCTGAGTAAACAAGGCATAAAAGGTGGTGATGACTGCCTTATTGCCCTTAAGGTGGACAACAGCGATGACAAACGCTACCCGCCGGGCAAACCTCAAAGCAAATTGGATTTCACCTACCATGGGGGCGTGTATAGAGATGTGTGGTTGATTGCAACAGGACAAACACATATCAGCGATCCCAACGAGGTCAACCGAGTGGCCGGAGGTGGCCTTTTTGTACACATGGACGCCCTGACCGACAAGGAAGCATTGGTCAGTGTCAAGACCGATGTGCAGAACGATGGTACAACAGCACAAACACTGAGGGTTATCACTACCCTTAAGAATCCGGCAGGCAAGGTGCTCGAAAGCCAAACGACAACACTGAGCCTGAAAGCAGGTAAACATGGGGTGACAACCCAACGCTTCAAGGTGACGACGCCACAACTGTGGTCACCAGAAAATCCTTCCTTGTACAGGGTGGAAACCAGACTGACGACCAAGGATGGGTTTGCCCTGGATGGTGGTATAACACGAATAGGGTTGCGTCAGATTGAGTTCAAGGGCAAGGACGGTTTTTACCTCAATGGCAAGCCTTATGATAAATTGATTGGTGGCAACCGCCATCAGGATTTCGCTTACCTGGGCAATGCGATGCCCAATCCTCTGCATTGGCGTGACGCCAAATTGCTCAGAGAAGCCGGTTGCCGGGTTATCCGTGTGGCTCATTACCCCCAGGACCCCTCGTTCATGGATGCCTGCGACGAACTGGGCCTTTTCGTCATTGTGGCCATCCCGGGTTGGCAATATTTCAACAAGGACCCTTTCTTTTCAGAACGATCCTACGATGATTTACGCCAAACCATCCGCAGAGACCGCAACCATCCCTGTCTGTTGATGTGGGAACCCATCCTCAATGAAACCCAGTTTCCGGCTGACTATGCCCATAAGACGCTAGCCATCACCAGGGAAGAATACCCCTACAACGATACGTACTCCGCCGCCGATGTGCGATCAGCCGGTATCAAGGAGGCGTACGATGTGATGTACGGCTTCCCCGAAGAAGTGAAGAACAGTGATAAGCCGTTCTTTACCCGCGAATGGGGAGAGTATGTCGACGACTGGTACGCTCACAATTCGCCCAACCGAGTGTCACGCAGTTGGGGAGAAGGCCCTCAGATAGTCCAGGCCCTCCATTTGGCCATGGTGTACGATGAACAGTGCAGTACCCCCAGGCAGCATATCGGTGGGGCGTTATGGCATCCCTTCGACCATCAGCGCGGCTACCATCCCGATACCTATTGGGGCGGCTTGCTGGACGCATTCAGGCAGCCCAAGTACGCCTATTATATGTTTCAGAGCCAAACCAATCCCAGGCTCAAGCACCCTACAGCCAGCATACAACCCATGTTGTATGTAGCTCACGAGTTGACACCTTTCTCCAACCCGGACATCGTGGTGTTCACCAATTGTGATTCGGTGCGGTTGACCCGTTACGAGACTGATCAATTCACGGTAGTGGCAGCGAAAAAAGCGGTGGGTATACCGCATGCCCCGTTGGTCTTCAAAAACGTCTTTGACAATTACGCCATGCGCCGGTATTCCTATGTGCAGAAACAATGGCAGAAGGCCAGTTTCCTATTCGAAGGGTATCTGGATGGCGAAGTGGTTTGTCGCGTGAAGAAGATGCCATCGCGGCGTTCCACCAAATTACGCCTCCGGGTAGATCATCAACACCTGGCCCTGATGGCCGACGGTTCCGATGTGGCCGTGGTCATCTGCGAGGTGACGGATGATGAGGGTAACGTACGTCGATTGGCCAAGGATAATGTGTTATTTACCGTGAAAGGAGAGGGGGAAATCATCGGTGATGCCACCAATGGCGCCAACCCCAGGGCTGTCGAATTCGGATCGGCCCCCATGTTGCTGAGATCCACTACGAAGCCAGGATGGGTCACGGTTATTGCCAGGGTACAGTATGAAGGGGAGCACACACCACTGCCCGATACATTGACACTGCAAACCTATTCACCCCTCAGACCACTCTTGTACAAGGAGCAACCCTGGAAAGGCAGCGTGCAGCAACACAGCGATAAAGTATTCAACCAGCGCATGACACCGGAAGAACGGCAGCGTGCGCTGGAAGAAGTGGAACGTCAGCAAACCCAGTTTGGGGAGTTTTTCTGAGCAAACGTTACAGTAAACCGCCTACCAGGAAGAAAATCAAGGCTCCCATCACCGCACTTACGGGTATGGTTAGAATCCAGGCGATCAGTAGATTGCGGGTGATGCCCCAGCGTACGGCTGAGAGGCGTTTAACAGATCCAACACCGATAATGGCTCCGGCTATGGTGTGAGTGGAACTGACGGGAATGTGCAGGAACTCTGTTACATACAAGGTGATAGCGCCAGCTGTTTCAGCAGCGACACCTTCAAGGGAGGTCACCTTGGTGATTTTAGAACCCATGGTCTTGACTATTTTCCAACCACCCGTCATGGTACCCAACGCGATGGCTGTGAAACAGGCGAAGGCCACCCAGTCTGGCAATTGGCTAAATTCGGCAATACCCAATTCGATACCTTGAGCGTAGGCTGCAATCATGGCTGCCCCGATGATACCCATCACTTTTTGAGAATCGTTCAGCCCGAAGCCAATGGCGAACAAACCTGACGAGACCAACTGCAAACGTCGGAACCATCTATTGACCTTGTGTGGATTGCCCTTTTTGCAAATGTACATGATTAGAATGGTCAACAACGTTGAGATGATGAAACCAATTAGAGGGGCAATAAAGATAAAAGCCGCAATTTTAATGATGATACCCACATGAATGGCTTGAAAACCACTGCTCATGATGGCGGCGCCGGCAAACCCCCCGATCAACGTATGCGAGGAGGAGGATGGAATACCAAGCCACCATGTGGCTAAGTTCCATATGATGGCGGCTACGATACCGGAAAAAATAACAGGTAGGGTAATGTATGCTTCGAAGACAGTCTTGGAAACTGTGTTGGCAATGCCAAACTCACCGATCAGGTATTTGGCGATAAAGAAGGCAACAAAATTGAAACTGGCAGCCCAAAGTACGGCCCTGAAGGGGGTCAGTACTTTGGTGGAAACAATCGTGGCGATGGAATTGGCTGCATCGTGAAAGCCGTTGATGTAGTCAAAAAGCAGCGCCAGGATGATGATAACGATTAGCAATGTCATTGCAACGACGCCTAAGCGTATTTAACGATGATGGTCTTGATGATTTTGCCTACATATTCAGCGACATCGGTGGCCTTTTCCAGTTCATATACTATGCCTTTGAGTTTGATCAACTCAACGCCATTTTTCTCATTCTCAAACAGGTCGATGATAAAATGTTCGTACACATCGTCGGCTTTGTTTTCAATCTCATGCAACTCCTGGCAATAAGCGATAACGTGCTTTGGATCCTTCTTCATGACATCCAATTCGTCTACAGCCTTGCCTATGCATACGGCGCCATCCTTGATCAGGTGAGCCAGTGTCACGGCACTTTCGGGCATGCGGGATGGATTGTACAACACCATGCGTTTAGCACAGCTGTTGATGTAGTCTGTCACATCGTCCATACGGCTTGATAACTGGTTGATGTCTTCCCGGTCGAATGGTGTGATGAAGGTTTTGTTCAATTCGTCAAAGACACGGTTGGCCAAGGCGTCTCCCTTCTTTTCCTGTTCCTTGATTTTCTTGTAGTAGTCGGCAGCTGTCGCGTGGTCGTAATGAGTGATGAACTCAATCAAGAGATCGGCCGCTTTGACCATGACCTCTGACATTTCCTTCAGAACGGGGAAAAACTTGGGTTCTTTAGGAGTGAATTTGCTGAAAATTGAATGACTCATGTTGTATGATTATGTGTTTGGTCTATTAATACAAATGAACGCCGAACAGGAAATAAATCAACGCAGCCAGGGTAGCGCTGACAGGAATGGTTAGAATCCAAGCCACCATCAGGCTTCGGGTAACTCCCCAACGTACGGCTGACAAGCGCTTGACGGCTCCAACACCGATAATGGCACCGGTAATGGTGTGGGTAGTACTGACAGGTATGTGCAAGAATTCAGTCAGGTAGAGCGTTAGAGCACCGGCTGTTTCAGCAGCAACGCCTTCGAGGGGTGTCACCTTGGTGATACGTGACCCCATGGTCTTGATGATGCGCCAGCCACCCATGACGGTACCCAAGGAGATGACAAAGAAGCAGGAGAAAGCCACCCAGTCGGGTAACATCTGGCCGATTTCAGTAAATCCGGTATCGATGCCGTGGTCGTGATAAGCAGCAAACAACGCAGCAGCGATGATACCCATCACTTTCTGGGAGTCGTTCAAGCCATGCCCAATACTAAACAAGGCCGATGAAGCCAACTGAAGCCGTTTAAACCACGTGTTGGCTTTGTGAGGGTTGACCTTTTTGAACGTGTAAAGGATGAGGAGGGTTAGTAAACTGGATACAAACATACCAATAGCCGGAGCCAGCACGATGAACGCAGCAATTTTGATGATGACATCGCCCTTGATGGCTTCCAGACCGCTGGTGGTGTACCCACTTTGGATGATGGAACTCATGATGGCTGCTCCTGCAAACCCGCCGATCAAGGTGTGGGAAGAGGAAGAGGGGATACCAAGCCACCAAGTGGCCAGGTTCCAGATGATAGCAGCGGTTATGCCGGAAAAAATAACTGGCAAGGTGATGAAGGTATCGACCACGGATTTGGACACCGTGTTGGCGATACCAAATTCACCAATGACGTATTTGGCAATAAAAAAGGCTACGAAGTTAAACATCGCAGCCCACAACACAGCCTGAAGCGGCTTGAGCACTTTCGTGGAAACAATGGTGGCAATGGAATTGGCGGCATCATGGAAGCCGTTGATGAAATCGAAAACCAAGGCCAATGCAATGACGACAATGAGTAGGGTCAACATGGGCTCAAGCGTATTTTACGATGATGGTTTTGATGATTTTTCCGACTTGCTCAGCTGCATTTGTGGCTTTTTCCAACTCCTGCATGATTTCCTTGAGTTTGACGACTTCAATGCCGTCTTTTTCCTGCTCAAACAAGTCAATAATGAAATGTTCATACACGTCGTCAGCCTTGTTTTCGATGTCGTGAAGCTCAGTGCAGAGAGCTTTGATTATTTTGGCGTCTTTTTTCAATACGTCCAATTGATCAACAGCCTTGTCGATGCAAATCGCGTCTTCCTTGATAAGCTGAGCCAGTTGGGTGGCCGATTCTGGCATCCGTTTGGGGTTGTAGAGCACGATGCGTTTGGCGGCGCTGTTGATATAGTCCATCACGTCGTCCAGCGTGGTGGCTAGGTGGTGAATGTCTTCCCGGTCGAAGGGAGTGATGAAGGTGTGGTTGAGCTCGTCAAAAACGCGGTTTGACAAGACGTCACCCCGCTTTTCTTGTTCCTTGATTTTTTTGTAGAAGTCAATGGAACGCTCGTGGTCACATTGACCTACACTCTCGATCATCAGGTCGGAAGCCGTGAGGATAACCTCCGAAAGTTCTTTCAGGATGGGAAAGAATTTGGGCTCCTTTGGTGTTAACTTGCTGAAAATGGAGTTTTTAACTGGCATGTTCGTTTTCGTTTAAACGTTTATACGACGAGATTGCTGACTGTAGACACAAGAGTCCGAGGTGTGTCACAGGATTGGAAAAACTGTTGCAAATATATTCCAATCCTTCCTTATAATATAGCAAACGGCCAATTATTAAACATTAATTAATTTTGACACAGATACCTGCAAGTGTTCGTTACGCCCATAGCTGTGCTTTGAGCGTTTTGGCGTCCCGAACTTCGATAGTAGGACTGATTTTTGAGAAAATGTTTGTACTTTCGATGGTTGTTGGGATCAGTCTTTGCTGCCTGTTCACTACAAGCCCGTCCGTTTTTCCAAGCTGTATGAATCATTTAACGTTTATTAACTCTTCGCATCGATGAGAGCAACCTCCATCACATTGGTACCACTCGGTGGATTGTGCAACCGTATGCGTGCGATGGCATCAAGCGTTATGATTGCCCAACAAAGAGGCTGTCCGATTGTTGTGCGTTGGGAAAAGAACCGTGATTGTTTTGCCAATTTCCTGGAGCTTTTTGAACCGGTTTGTATAGATGGATTGTCCGTTTCGTTGACAGGGCAGGTTGATTATTGGCATAAAGTTGCCCGAAAACGGAATTTTTACCTCCCGAGAATTTTAAGATGGTTTATTTTTCAGCATCAGCTAGACGATCATACATCGCTGGATGATCGTACTATTGAAACACTTCACGGATCGATATTCATCATTTCTGCTGGTGTATTGGCCGATTGTTATCCATTAAAGGCGTTGTTTGTACCGACCAGTGTGATTCAGGAAACCATTGACTCATTGATGTCCCATTTTTCTGAGCACGTAGTAGGCGTGCACATTCGACGCACGGATAATGTAAAGTCCATTCAACAAAATGATGTCGATGATTTTCTTCGTTGCATGGATAAACGTCTGCATGATTTTCCAAATGTGATGTTTTATGTGGCGACCGATGATAGAGTGGTGAAACAAACGATGATCAATCGGTATGGTGATCGGATTATTTTTCACCCGGCAAAATTGGAACGCACCTCACTACAGGGTATGAAAGATGCCGTGGTTGATCTCTGGTGCCTCAGCCAGACCAAGGAAATCATCGGTAGCCACCACTCGTCTTATTCAGAAATTGCTGCGCAGTTAGGAGGTACTAAACTGACAATCCT
>JAAYBL010000099.1 GCA_012718945.1 Bacteroidales bacterium | reverse complement strand
GCTTCAATCTTGAGGTTCATGGCATTGATAGCCTTACCGTTCAGTTGAGCAAACACATCGGACGGTACCGTCACACGGGTATACAAACCAGCCGGTGAAAAAATGTAATTGAGCGAATCAGACGCATTGAAGGGATCCACATATTGCCTGAGATCGGGGTGAGTAAAACGGTTTACCTGCTTGACTTCCTTGGTGATGGGGAAATACGAAGAGGCCACGACGAAAGAGTCCCTCGCACCCTCAACGGTAACACTTTCCAACGTTGTCCAGTAACACAACTCCAACTCCGTGTGAGTGATGTAGGTGATGGAGCCATTGCCAAAATCGCAATCCACGTACAAGCCGTTGAAGTATTCATTAAAGGCATCCGGAGTTTTAAAATAAGCCGCCTTGGCCGGGTCCCTCGAATCAGCCAGGAAACGGTTACCCAGGTTCACATCGATGGGAATCCTGATGACGGGTTGGTAGGTCGACAACGCCTTCATGGAATCGGTGGCATACATGTCTCCAGCCGTGAAGGATGTCTTGCCCAACAACCTGGCTTGTTGGATATAGTCTTTGACAGGAAAATTCGTGTAGTAAGGCATACCCCGTTTCAAGGGCTTGTCCAACTCATACACACTGGCATTCATCAACGTAGAAGAATCGCCAAACCAACTATCATAGTACAAATACAAAAAAGCGGAATCGATTTGTTCCACATCATCGGGGAACGCCTGTTCATACGGACAATACAACTGCGCTAAAAAGTCACAGCTCGTAGTACCAAAAAAGGGATCCGTAAACTCACCCAGATAGGCCGACGCGCTGCGGGAAAGGATGGAATCTACCACTACTGTTTCCGAATACACGGAAACAGTGTCGTAATAGACGGATATGACATCCTGGCCGGGCTGCAGGGACTGACCCAACAGGCCTTCGTCTGAGCAAGCACTCAAGCCTGCCATAAGAAGGAAACTAAAAACGATGGTAAGCGTAGAAAGACTTGCCCGAAGGCGGGACACGCTGGTGCCTGATTGATCAGCCACAGATTTGGTCATAGAAGTCGTTGTAAGAGTCAATGTAACAATCACTGTTCTGATACGCCAAGAAAGGTTTACCCAAGGACTCAATGTGCTCAACAAAGTGCGGATCGATACCCTCGCTAGCCTGGATTACGCCATCTGAATAACGGATGGCCAATTTGTTCAATGCTTCGAAATCGACCTCACCTTGAAAATCAACCAAGTCAGCTTCGGATACGCCATCGATCAGCAACTTTTCCTTGAAAGAAGGCCTGAACGGTTGCTTAAATGCGTTATCGTACACCGAATAGACGACTTTTGTATCACGGAAACAAGGATCATCGGTAAACGCCCGTTTTATGTAGAGCGGCGCCAATGCGGCAATCCAACCGTGTATATGCACAACATCAGGTACCCAACGCAGTTTGCGGATGGTTTCAATCACACCGCGCACAAAAAAGATGCACCTATCGTCGTTGTCTTCAAATTCAGTGCCATCATCGTCAACGACCGTATTCTTGCGGTGGAAGAAATCATCGTTATCGATGAAATACACCTGCATACGGGCTGATTGGATGGAAGCGACCTTGATAATGAGGGGGTAATCGTTGTCGTCTATGATCAGGTTCATCCCGGACAACCGTATCACTTCATGAAGCTGATTGCGACGTTCGTTGATGTTACCATACTTTGGCATGAACGTTCTAATCTCACGGCCTCTTTCCTGTATCCCTTGGGGCAAATCTCTGCTAATGGTTGCTATTTCTGATTCAGGCAAGTAAGGAAAAATTTCCTGGCTGATGAAAAGAACCCTGTTAATCTTCATATCGACACATTCACGTAAAACTGATTGCAAAGATAGTAAAAAAAAAGACTTAAAAGAACAAGTATTTAGCTGATAATTTTCACGTTTGACAATTATTTACTTTTTTTGCAGCCCCTTTTGAGCCCTTCCAG
>JAAYBL010000098.1 GCA_012718945.1 Bacteroidales bacterium | reverse complement strand
CCGCTGTGGTCCATGCGGTTTTTCTCTTTCCAGTATGCCGCTGCTGATTGTTCTTGCTGGTAGGCGCTGTACTCCTCAGGGGTAAGGTTGATGGGGGTACCAATCTTGGTTTCTCCCAGTTTGGTTATCAGGGTGTAATAGCCGGTTTCAGGATCGTATTCAATCGTTGTCTTGACATTGGTCGGGTCTTTCAGGTCGATGGGTGGATGGGCGGTGACATCCTCCATGGTTTCCGGCACTGTTTTGGTAACGGGTTGGCGCTTTTGTTCCCCTGGTGCGGCAACGGTGGTGGCCTTGGATTTTGCCACAGTGGGTTCCGTCGGTGCTTGGGGCATCGAGGCTGAATGGGAGCTGTACCCACCCAAAAGGATGATCAGCACCAAACTTAGTATGAAGGGAAAGCGCTTCAACAGTTTCAGAGCATTTTTAAAGCCGCTTTGATGACCTGTTCAACAGGTAGTTCGGGGTTGTCGCTCATGAGTTTGTTGACCACCTTTTGGGAGGCGGCCGGGGCAAAACCTAACATCTGCAGGGCGGCCAGGGCTTCTGAGCGTACTTGCTGGGCAGCCACACCGGGTAGGGTAACGCTGCCTGATACGGTGGTGGTCTTCTGAATCTTATCCTTGAGGTCGACCAGAATGCGTTGGGCCGTTTTGCTGCCTATGCCTTTAACAGACTGCAGGGCAACGACTTGTTCAGTGGCGATGACGAGTGTCAATTCTTCGACCGTGAGGGAAGACAGGATCATCCTGGCTGTATTGGCGCCCACACCGGACACGCCAATCAACAACAGGAATAGGTCGCGCTCTTCTTTGCGTGCAAAGCCGAAAAGTTGGTAGGCGTCTTCCCGTATGGCTTCATAGATGTATAATTGGCATTCAGGCTGGTGCTGTATGGTGGCATAGGTGTTCAAACTGATGTTGATCAGGTAGCCCACGCCATGGTTGTCTAGTACAACGGCTGTCGGGGTCAGAGAGCTGACCGTTCCCTTAATGTATTCGATCATGTTACGTGTTCCTTGAAGTGTCGGCGCACGGTGCCGGCTCCTTATTAACGAAGAATTGTGGAAAAACGTATGCAAGGCCTATAAAAATGGCCATTTTCGTGTATCTGAACAGAATCAAAAAAAATGTCAAAAAAAGGATAGCCGCCGAACAATAAAAAGGGGGCTTTTCTGTTTTATCAGTAAACTCATATGATGGTATGCATGTAACAGCTCTACTCATTTTCCTCATAGCTTTTGTCGTATCGCTGATAGCCATTCCGAGTATCATTAAAGTCGCTAAGGAGAAGTCACTTTACGATACGCCTATTGAGAACCGGAAGATACACACGGACAGTATTCCCAACCTGGGTGGTGTGGCCATTTTTCTAGGTTTTTACTTCAGTGTGCTGATGTTTCGCATCCTCTGTGATTCCACCGAGTTGAGTGCGTTGTGTGCGGCGTCAGTGCTGCTGTTCTTTGTCGCCCTCAAGGATGACCTGATCAGTACAGCACCCAAAATCCGCTTGTTCTATCAATTCATCATTGCCCTTATCATCGTTTGGGTGGGGGGTATCTTTTTTCAGAACATTCCCTTCTTCGAAGCCGACCATGCGTTGTCGCGCATTACCAATATGATAGCCTCGTTGGTTTTCATTGTGGCCATTATCAACGCTTACAACTTTATTGACGGTATTGACGGCCTGGCTGGTTCGTTGGCTGTCTTCGGTTTGCTGGTATTCGGTTTCGTCTTTTTCGAATACGGGGAACTCTCCTACGCCTATCTGTCACTGGCTTTGGCTGGCAGCACGCTTGGTTTTCTGCTGTTCAACATCCACCCGGCCAAAATCTTTATGGGTGATATTGGTTCCATGTTATTGGGGGTCTTCATGGCTGTCATGGCGATCAAACTGGCCAATATGGAGCCGCTCAGGCTGGGACTCATACCCATTCGTCATCCGGCCAGTTTATCCATGGCCATCCTGATCATACCGGTCATGGATATGCTCACGGTCATCATCATCCGCCTCTACCTGCGCTTGTCACCGTTCAATGCTGACAAGCGCCACACCCACCACCGTTTGTTGGGTCTTGGTCTGAACCAACACGGGGTCACGTTGTCCTTGCTCCTTTTCAACGCCTTTATGGTTTTGATGGCACTGTTAATGGGTGGGCTTGAATCCTGGCTCTGCGCATCCATTCTGGTAGCCCTGAGCGCCCTCTTTCAGGTGCTCCTGATTTTGGCTTTCCTCCGGAAGGCCAAGGCTGACTCAGAAAAAGAAACCGCTTAATCGGAGGCTGTTTCCGATTAAGCGGGTAAAAGAATTCACGTAGATTGTACGAGGGGAACCTGTCAACGATTCAGTTCCAGGCAACCCATAATAAAAGGACCGGTGGCTTTGCCATCGTTGTCGCGTTGACGTTCGTTGACGTAGTACTCGAAGGAGCCATCCCTGTAGGGTTTGCCACCCAAGCCTGCTACGGCGCAACAGTGTGTCAGGGTATACTGACCGTTCTCATCGACAATCAATAAGTTTTTCAGGAGCCCATTGTAGGCATCCAGTGCTTTGGCCCGCCACTTCTTGGGCAGGTAGCCCTTGTTGACGGACTTGGCGTAAAAATACATCATCATGCTTGAAACGGAGGCTTCCAGGTAGTTGCCTTCACGGTCTCCCTGATCGACCACCTGATACCAAAGACCGGATGCAGGATCCTGGTAAGCGGCCATGCCTTCGGCCAGGGTGTTGACCAAGGCCAGGACTTCGCCACGGCGTGGATGGTCAACAGGGATGTAGTCGAGGTTGTCGACCAACGCCATGGCGTACCAACCGATGCTGCGTCCCCAGAAATGCGGGGAGTGACCGGTAAGGCTGTCGGCCCATAGTTGGGTGCGACTTTCGTCCCAGGCATGGTAAAAGAGGCCTTTTTCGGCATCGTATGTATGCTTGGCTACGGTAACCAATTGATGAATAGCTTCGTCGACCAGATCAGGTCTGTTGTACCTGACCCCGTATTCGCACAAGAAGGGAGACGCCATGTAGAGGCCGTCCAACCACATTTGGTGGGGATAGATTTTCTTGTGCCAGAAGCCTCCGTCGCTGGTCCTGGGATGGGCGTCAAACTGTTTGAGCAGGGTGTCCATGGCCATTCGGAAGCGGGGGTCCCCGGTAGCGTCGGACAGGTAAAAGAGCACCTTGCCGGCGTTGATGAAATCCAGGTTGTAGTCGCTGCGTTTGTACAGGTGTATGGAGCCATCCTCGGCAATGATGCTGTCGCCCCATTGGTACACATAGTCGAAGTACCGCATGTCTCCCGTCGCTTTCCAGAGTTTCATGAAGGTCACGCCGCCCACTCCCTGTGTGTAACCGAAATACAGACGTTTGCCGTGGTCAAACTGGTAGAGCTGGGGAAAGCGTGTCATCTCCGACTCGGCCATGCGGGTGGACAACGGTATATGACGGCATTGGGTTGTCAACAAGCCCATCAAGGCAAGCCCTGAGATCAGGGCTGCCTGTTTGAAGAGGTGTTTCATGGTCTGGGCAAGTTCAGGTTCCAGGGCACAAAGTAACCGCCATCGAGAATCTTGGTACGGATGCTGGCTGAGTCGGCCCCGTATTTGGGGGTTACTCTGTCGGCAATGATACCGTAGTCGTTCCAACGTTTGGCGACGCGGATCAAGGCAGGGTAAATCTTGCCTTCACAGGGGAACTCCAGCAACATTTCATCCATGATGGCCAGGTCGTTGTATTTCATGTCGGCCTGGTATTGGGGAGCCATGACCAGGGTTTTGAAGGACCGATTGGCCAGAGCAAAGGTGCCACGGATACCCACGTTGTAGTATTTGCGGGTTCCCAACGCCGTTGAACCTGTCCAGTCGTCGGTGAATCCTGCCCAGGTGACCCCGCCGGTGGGGAATTTGCCCCCCACTCCACCGTTGATCAAGGCGGCGGCTTCTTCAAAGCGGCCCAGGTTGTTCAAGGCTTCAGCCAGCATGAAGTGGTATTCGGAGGCCCGATAGATGTAGATATGTACGTCATCCTGGTAGGGATAGGTACGACGGTTGGCATTGGGTCTGAACTTGCAGATGTAATAACGGCCCTGGTTGTCTTGTTTGAAGGTGACGCCCATTCGGGTTTCCGTACCGGAACCTTTGGGGTTGAACGTGTTGTCATCAAAACGTGCCCTTCCTTTTTCGGAGGGTCTCAACAGGTACTCGTTGGGGGACTCGGTACCGAAGTGTTTCAACAAGCTGTTGGTTTGTTTGCGGGTATAGTCGTAAATGATGGCCGACACGGCTTCACGGGGATAGGGCGACGTGTAGTTCCAAATGGTCTGGTAGTTGCCATTGAGCGTCACATTGCGTATCCAGGGTGTTCCATCGGAGGTGGATGAGGATATCTTGGCGTTCAAGGCTTTAAACAGGGTATTGGCTGCTTCCTGGTAATCGCCAGACCACAGGCAGAGTTCAGCCCAGAGCCCGTCATAGTCGGGGGTCATATAGTCCCAGTAGCGGTACTGACTGTTGGCCAGGTCGGTTTCGGGATCCAACCATTCATACCAGGAGAAAGCCAGGCTGCCATCAACGCCGTCCACACCTTGTTGGAGCAGGGTCTTACAGGAAGCGACTACCTGGTCGAGGTTTTGGAGTTCAAAGGCTGTGGTATCACTCAAGTCCACGATCTTGACCATGGGGTCATCAAACCACAGGGCTTGACCGTAAATCTTGGCGATGGTCAGGTACATCCAGGCTTTGATGCGGATGGCCGAACTCAGCAGACAGTTGTAGTGCTCTTCGTTGATGGATTCGTCGTAATCGCGTTTGTATTCCCGCATGTTGGACAGGTAGTCGTTGCAAGCGATGATCACATCGTAATAGCCGGCCGGATCGGCGTAGCTGTTTCCAGTCAGATCGTCCATGTAACGATAGAGAGCGATTAAGTCGGAAGGCGTGTTAACCGTTGGTTCCAGGAGTTCGCCCCTGGTGTCGGTCAGGTAGATGGCCTTGTCGCCGATGGCCTGCATCTTGGTGACGATGCCCAGATAGCCGGTGTACATTTCCGTTGAGGTGTCTATGTAGTCGTCACCCTTGAGAACATCGTCCGTTTCGGGTTCAAAGAAATCCGAACAGGCTGTCAGGCTCAACGTAGCTATCAGCAACAAACTGAGGGGTTTGAATAGGGTCTTCATCGTGCTTAAAATTTCAGGTTAACACCCACTTTGATGGTTTTGGGTTGCGGTATTTTGGCGTAATCAACCCCTTGAAGGGCGTCGCTGTAGGAATAGGAAAACTCGGGATCAAGGCCCAGGTAATGGGTCAAGGTGAAGAGGTTCTGACCGGAGACGTACACCATGCCAGACTGGAAGAGTTGCCAGAGTGGGTTCTTGAACGTGTAGCTCAACGTGATGTCACGTACTTTCAGGTAAGAAGCGTCTTCAATCCAACGGTCAGAAAAGTCGTTGTTGCCCACGGGGTCACCCCAGACGGCTCTTGGCATGTCGGTATCCTGGTATTCCATGGTCCAACGGCGCATGACAGCCTGGCTTTGGTTGTTGAAATTGGAGGCACTTTCGGTGGTACGTCTCAGGGCATTGTAGGCTTCATTGCCCAAGGAGAAGGCCAGGTTGACATCCAAGGCAAAGCCTTTGTAAGAGAAGCGGTTGTAGAATCCACCAAACAGATCGGGGGTGGCTGACCCCAACAGCACTTTGTCCTTATCGTTGATGATATTGTCATTGTTCTGGTCAACAAAACGGACGTCACCGGCTTCAAAGGCTACACCGTTCAGGTTGGTCAGGGCTGCTGCCTGGGCTTCGGGGGTCGAGGCGAAAACACCCGATGTTTGATAGCCGTAGTAGCTGTAGGGTTGTGCTCCCACCCTGGTCACCAGTTGAGCCCCATCGGAGAGGGTCAGCAGGGTTTCCTGGCGGCCGCCCAGCGACTTCACGCTGTTGTTGAGGGTGGCCACATTACCACCAATCACCCAGGAGAAAGACCTGGTCATGAAGGGTGTCAGCTGAAAGCTGGCTTCCAGACCATCGGAGGAAAGGGCGGCATCGTTGTTGTAATAGACGCCTGTGCCGTAAACGGAGGAGTTGGGGCTGATCATCAGCACGTCGGTGGCCTGGGTATTGTAATAACCCACGGCGACATCCAGGCGATTGCTGAACAGCGATGCATCAACACCGACGTTGAACTGACGGTTTTCTTCCCATTTCAGGTTGGTGTTGGGTACGTTGGCCCTGATGATACCGGCGATGCCTTGATAAGGCTGGCTGGTGTAGTAGTACTTGCCATAATTGGACGAGAAGCGGCTGTTGCCGGTCAGTCCGTAGTCAGCTTTGATGTTCAGGCTGTTGATGGCATTGACAGAGGAGAGCAAACCCGTGTTCTTGGCCATGAAAGTCAAGCCCAGTGAAGGGAACCAACCAAATCGTGGGGCATCGGAACCTGTGGAGGATGCACCGTCGACAGAGAGGTTGAGCGAGGTCTTGATCAGGTTGTTGTACGTATGGTCAATGTGGGCGTAGTAGTTCATCCAGGTCCAGACATCCACGTAACCGAAGAAATAGCGGCCGATGGTGTTGACATCGCCCAGTGTCTGGTAAAAGTCATTGGGGGTGTTACGGCCTGAACCGGCGTCGAATTCGTTGTGTGTCAACATCACCTGGGTACCAACCATGGCGTTCAGAAAATGTTTGTCAGACAGGCTGCGCTTGTAGGCTGCGTTCAACCCGTAGAATTGGTTGAAGGTTTCAGCAACACCCACTTTAACCAAGTTGGTGGCGGTACCGAACCGGTCGGATTGGGGTAAAATTTCCTGGTTGTTCACACCGGGTACGAAGAGGCCTTCCTGGTCGTAGTTGTAGTAGAAACCAACATTGCCGGCCATTGAGAAATAGGGATTGGGCTTGTAGGTCAGCGAAATCTTGGCGTTGACATCGTACTGCCTGTTGTTTGCATTCAGGATATTCACAATAGCCAGGGGGTTACTGGAGGCAAAATCCATGTTGGAGGAAGCGCCATAGTAATAGTTGGCAAAGGCATCCAATTCGTTGCCGTGAATATCGTGTTTGTAGGGACTCAGAATGGGGGCCTTACCCAATGCAGCCAGCAAGGGATTGGTCGCTGGCGACATACCTTGTTCCTGGTAATCACCGGCTAGGTACGCCAGACCGACAGTGGTGGCAATTTCAAACGCTTTGCTAACCAACACATTGGTATTCAACTGTGTGTGGTAGCGGGTCGAAGAGGTGTTCAACACGGTACCGTTGTCTCTCATATACCCCAGCGACAGGTCGTACTTGGCAATGGCATCACCGCCTTCAACCCTGAACAGGTTGTCGGTCACCATGCTGTTTGACAGAATGGTGCCTTGCCAGTCAGTCTCGTTGTCGTAGAGATAGGCGTACATGTTGTTGGGGTCCGTAAGGAAGGGGAAATTGGAAAAGAAGACCTCCATATCGTTGTAGTAGGTCATTCCTATGTCGGACAGGTACGATTTATAGGCTTTGGTGTTGAGCATGGGCAAGCGTTTGTTGTTCCAGTTCATACCCACCTGGCCATAATAGCTGATTTTGGTGTTCAGGTCGTCGGAAGCGGCACCGTCTGTCTCAATCAACAACACGCCGTTGGCACCAAGGGATCCATACAGGGCGGCGTCGGCTCCTTTCAACAGGGTGACATCCTGAATGTCATAGACATTGAGGGCTTGAAAGATGGAACGGGAGTACCCACCCAACAGTCTGGATTCGTTTTTATCAGGCATCAAGGGGATACCGTTGAGAACGACCAAGGGGGCGTTGTCGGCCAAAAGGGAACGAAGGCCTCTCATATTGAAATAGGCGCCTTCACCCGTCATGCCACTTTTGTTGGTGACCAGCAAGCCGGGAATTTCGCCCTGCAGGGCTTTGTCCAGGCTCATGCTACCAGGAACGACATCCTTTTTGGACAGGTTTTTGGCGGTCAGGTTATCGGGTAAGCCAGTTTCCTTGCGGTGCGGCAGCAAGGTCGTCTGGTTGTATTTCAATTTGTCGTCGGGTATCAGATAGACAGTGAGTTTGTCTTTACCTTTAACGGACACTTGTTGTTCGAAATAGCCGGAGGCCCATACGGTGAGTTGCTGGGCTTGCTGGGGATTGGTCACCTTGAAGGTGCCTTTGCTGTCGGTACGGACACTTTCTGTGCCGGAAAATCCGACGACAGCGTCCACTACCGGTGTTTTGTCCGGTCCCAGCACCACGCCTTCTACCACCTGGGCCACAAGGACACTCAGGGAAGCCAGGACAAAAGCAGCCCCGGTCAACAAGGCTCGTTTACCATTAATCATGCAGTTACGTCTCATAAATAGTGCTTTATGCCGGTTAATAATTGTTGTTTGTGGGTCTCAGGCACCAATGGTGGAAAATCACCTTGGTGGCCGTGCCAAAGCTCGAGGAACCGATGCTTATCTTGACGGGGGCCGGATTGCCTTGATTATCACCGGTCACGATAACGGTACCAATCTGGCCGCCATCCCTGTCGTAATTACCTTTTTTGCTGTTGGTTATCAGTCCCGGGGTATCCAGGGCCTCTCTGTAGCCTTCTGCATAACTACCGGCGCCTCGATCGTAGTGATAGGTCGTGGAAGAGCCCAGGGTAAAGGTTCCAAGGCTAAGATCATTGAAACTGATTTCCACATCAAAGCCCAAACCCTGTTTAAAACCCATGCTCAGGGTGTATTCTCCGGGGGGGATTTTCCAGGGCCTGACCTCATAGCCGCCGTCGGTGGTAGCCACGCGCTTGATGGGCACAAATTCCATGTTGAACACATCAACGACTTTGTCGAGAAAATCGTAGGTCAGGACACGGTTTTCAATCTTAGGCCAAACGCCTTCCAAGGGGGTCCAAGCGGCCACATCGGTCACACATTCCTTGAATTGCATATTGGTGACGTTAAAATACTCAGCCTTCTGTGTTTCTGAACAATACTCATAGTAGTAGAAGTAATCCTTCAGTCGGTACATCAGAATGTTGTTGGGTATCTTCATCCAGGTCACCTTGTAAGCGATACCATTGCTCATGCTGATGGGGTTTTCGGTATCCAACTGTTGTACCGTGGTACGCCATTGGCGGCCGTATATGGAGGAGATGTCGGTGTTGGCGGCCAGGTCCGCGGGTGTGTAGCGCCGGTTGAAGAAGGCCACTTCGAGGATCCAGTTTTTCATCAGGTTGGAATCTCTGGTCATGTCCCAATCGGCCAGTTTGGCTTTGGCCTCATCGAGCGCCGTACGGATAACCTCGTTGGAGGGCAGCAACATGGTGGCAGTCAATGATTCGGCTGTCAAATCAAAACCCTTGGCTTCAAAAAACGGATTGGAGATGATGAACACTGAGTCGTACACGGTATTGCCAGTATTATCAACGCCAATGGGTTTGCTGTTGGCCTTGTCGAAGGTCAGCACGTTTTGGGCCATCACCATTTCCTTGAACAGGGAATAATCGTCTCCCAGGTTGTTGACCACGTCGTACAAGGATTGTGGGGTCTTGACAAGTTGTTCCAACACGTAGATGTAACCATCGCCTGTTTTGATGATCCGCTTGACGGGAATGTCGTTGAAGCGGATATGGCTGATGTCACCGGCCAGTGCCACCGAATCCAGTGACACCACCACGTATTTGCCATGCCACATGAGGATGCGTTCCCCATTATACAAATTGGAGGGGGAAAGGGCGATATCGGTCACAAGCGACTGGGCCAGGTAAGCGGCGTTGGTGGTATCTTCCAGGGCAAACTGTGTGTTATCCACTACAAAAAGGGAATGGAGCTGGTCCTTGGCTGCAATCAGCTCAAAGATGCCCTGCTCAGTTAAAAAGGCGTACATGCCCGACAAGGAATCCTGTTCCTGCAGGTAGGCTTCCGTGGTCTGCTCCACAATTTCAACATTGGGATTGTTCATCGTGGTCTTGGCCGTGTGGTAATGGTCGTCCCACGTGCCTTCGCAGCCGCTGAATGCGGTGACGAGCAGCAGTGACAGGGTCAACAAGCTGCCCGATCGTACGATGGATGGTATCATATTCATGTGCTTCATGATGGGTGTTGTTTTAATTCAAGCGGTGGGATTAGTCAACGATGGGTGTAAAAACGATGTTGTCCAATTGGATGCTGAACTTCGAATTGGTGCTGGCCGATGGGTCCATGATCACCACCTTGAACAGGTGACTGGCCGTGTTGTCAAACTCAAGCTCATCGTAGAGGGTGTATTCGTACACGTTGGCAACGGTACTGGTCACTGTGGTATAAGGTGATACGTTTCTGATGTTGCTCCCGTCGAAACTGACTTTCATCAAACCGCCGTTTCCGTCGCTCATGTTTTTCATGAACGCGTGATCAGACAGGTAAACGAAATTCAAGGTCACCTTGTATTTTCCTTTGACCAGGGTGGGCGTTTTCATGGCTACGGAGCCCATGTAACCCAAGTTCAGCACCAGGCGATCGAAGAATTGGGCTTTTTTGAGGTTGGCCTTGCAGGTCACATAGGTCAGGTAGCTATAGGAGGTGCCTCCTACGCCTGATGCGGAGACCT
Source organism: Bacteroidales bacterium (assembly GCA_012718945.1). Classification (GTDB taxonomy): domain Bacteria; phylum Bacteroidota; class Bacteroidia; order Bacteroidales; family UBA1402; genus UBA8389. Next base: position 932 of record JAAYBL010000098.1, on the reverse strand, counting down.
CTGTTGTGTAACAGGCGGCATCGGATATATTGACCTTGGTTTCACTGCTGACATACGTCGTAGGTTGATATACATCAACCGGTACCAGGTTGCGCACTTCAGCGAAATTGGCCAAATCCCAGATGACGGTCGCTTGTTGAGGTTCCCAAACGGGCAGGTAACCGTCAATGGTGTGGACGTAGCCGTTTTTGGCCATGACGTCGGATGTTTCCGTCACAAAGGTGGCCTTGGTACCCATTAAATTAATGGTGTACGGTTGTGGTGATAAGGAATCCCAGGTAATCATCAGCACTTGGTCATCGGCTTGGGTATCCCAAATGGCGGAGGTATCGGATCCTGAGAATGTCAACAGTTTGTCAAGGTCGTAACTTCCGGCGAGTATGTGATAGCCAACGTATTGGTTCAGCGCATTGGTGGGCTGGGTAACATCGTTGCCTGCCTGTAGCAATTGTTTCAGGGCATCGTATGAGGCGATACCATCTTGGGCAAAGGTGGCGTTGGAAACGGCCAGCAGGGTGTATTGACGCAGGGAGATCTGGGCTTCACCGTTCACATACAAGGTATCGGCCAGGCGGCTCAGCGAGTCGGCCCAACCGGTTTTGGTCAAGGCTTCAGCAAAGAGGCTGTAGTCGGGATTGTCGCTGATGCGGTCGAAAACGGTCTCTACCAAGGGGCGCATGGCGTCGTTCAACACATAGATCAAGCCGTTTGAGGTGTGGATGCCCATTTGGACTACCCTGGCTTCTCCGTTGAGGATGGCCTGGCCGGCGTTGACGGAATCGATTTCTATGCGGAGTTTGTCACCGGACAAGTTGGTGGTAAACGGGGTGTTGATGAATTCCTGGACACTGATGGTATCAAGTACCGTATGGTAAAGCACCATGCTTCTGGCATAGTCCTTTCCGAGGTCTTCGATACTGGTCACACCCATG
>JAAYBL010000097.1 GCA_012718945.1 Bacteroidales bacterium | reverse complement strand
CGGCCGTTTTACCAGCGTAATAACATAGGTTTCACGTTTGCCATTCAGCAGGCCGGCATCAAGGCTACCTTCATTAACCAGTTGTTGGATGAGGGAACTTTGGTCAAGCGACCCAGCGATGATACGCACTTGGTCGGTTTGCTTGTTGATAACACCAGGCATCACGCCGCTGACCTTATTAATATCGGTAGCAAGGTTGTTTACGGCACGGAGCACACCTTTATGTTCAGCGGCATCGACAAGGATATTCAATTGTTGGTGGTCAGCATCGACCAGCGCCATGGCTCCTTTTTGTGTATCGATAAACGGTTGGGCTGCCATGAGACCAGTCTCAAAAATGGCCAAACAAAACAACAGGACACCCCATCTGCGCCAGTTCCTGTCTAAACAAGAAAAGGCATGACGGGCAAGCCATAAATCAGTTGTTTGAAGTCGTTTTTTGTGTCTCATGGTAATAAGGTCGAAATCGATGTACAAATGTATCTTTGTTGGTTGAGACGGGCCGTCAAGTAGGTATCAAATGCTTGTGATTATGATACACGGTCATTTTTTTTGATACATAAATTGACGGTTAACCTTTATTCAAGGGTCTTCTATTGAAGATGACACCAAATTGACAGTCAACAACCCGGCCGTTAGACCATCTGCAGTCGCCATAATACGCACGACGCCATTACTTCCTTTCTGACCCTTTACAATAGCCAGGCACAAACCGTTGAAAGCCGATTTATTTGAGGCGGTCAATGCGCTCATATTGGTGGGATCGCCGTTGTCTGTAGCCACCACAATGCCGGGGCCTTCCACCTTGAAAGAAAGCAGGTTGTCTGCATCGGGTACCTTACGTCCTTGTTTATCAACGATGGTTGCCGTGATAAAGGTCAAATCCTGTCCATCTGCCGCGATGACCGACTTGTCGGCTGTCAATTGTACGGCAAAGGCATTACCCGTCGTTTCCACCTGGTCAGTGGCCCAACGTTTTCCGTTTTTATAGGCCACAACGGTCAGTTTACCTGGTGTATACAACACATCATCCCACCGTAGGCGGTAGGTCAACGGCGCTTTTTTCTTTCGTCCCAGGGACACCCCATTGAGGAAGAGCTCAGCCTCGTCACCTGACGTAAAGACATGGACTGGTGTCACTTGCCCCACTCTGTCCGGCCAATTCCAATGGGGCAGAATGTGAGCCATGGGAAAATCAGGCCTCCAATAGGCTTGATACAAATAAAAACGGTCTTTTTTAAAGCCGGCCATGTCAATAATGCCACAGTACGAACTCCTGGATGTATAATAGGGTGTAGGTTCACCCAGGTGGTCCCATCCCGTCCAAACAAAACCTCCGGCCACAAAAGGATGACTGTCCAAGGAAGCAAATACTTTGTCGGGCGAGGAACCAAAATCAACGGAGTACAGTTCATAGGCGCTTACGTGCCCGGTTTTGCTGTCACCGCCCTGACCGTCTTTGATGGGACTGCTGTTAGCCGGCGTGACAGGGAAATAGTACACACCCCGACTACTGAGAGTAGACGCATTCTCGCTACTGTACATAAACTTGTCGGGGTATTTTTTGTGGAAAGCAGGAAACTGCGGAGGTGTTGTAATACCCTTCAAGCCTGTGTACAACCCTTCGTACCTGATGCCTTCACCCTGGTAATTGAGTCCTATCAAATCGGGAACGGCAGGCAGGGGCATGTGGGGTTTGGCGTAATTCATGGCTATGGTGGTAGCCCTGGTGGGGTCCTCATCCTTGACGATAGCCCTCAGTTTGAACGCCAGGTTAGCACCGGCTGTATCCGTATATTGTTCACCCACTTCGTTGCCAAAGCTCCAGGCAATGACGGAAGGGTGATTTCTATCCCTGCGTATCATGGAACGGATGTCCTGTTCGTGCCAATCGGGAAAAATCAGGTGAAAATCATGCGGGGTCTTTTTTCGTTCCCAACTGTCAAATACTTCGTCGATTACCAGGAAGCCCATGGCATCGGTCAACGCCAGCAGACCCGGTGAAGGTGGGTTGTGAGCCATGCGAATGGCATTGCAACCCAGTTCCTGCAACATCTCCAATTGGCGTTTTGCGGCACGCTGATTGTAGGCGGCCCCCAGGGCACCCAGGTCGTGATGTTGGTTCACACCTTTTATGACAATACGCTCACCGTTTACGAAAAGTCCCTTTTCAGGGTCAAACCGAATGTCTCTGATACCAAAGACCGTTTCGTAGCTATCCACCAACACCTCGTTTTGAAACACCTTGGTTAAAGCAAGGTAGCGATGAGGGGTTTGCGTGGGTTTCGGCCCCCATCGTTTGGGATTTTTCAGTGTGAGGGAACTTTTAATCGTTTTTACCCCGCCCGCGTTCAACCGACACGAGTTCGGATCAAACGATGCAACAGGTTGAGGGTTGCGATGACCATCGGCATCTAGTTCAAACACCTCTGTGCGCACGTCAACATCATGCGTTCTGGTCGCAGCATTCCTCAACTGTACCGACAGATCGATGGTGGCCGATTGCGCATCAGCCACCGCTGTTTGGACAAAAGTCCCCCATTGAGCCACGTGCACAGGTTGGGTCTTAATCAAATGCACTGGCCTGTACAAACCCGAACCGGGGTACCACCTCGACGAATTGGCCGGGTTATCCAGGCGGATGGCCAATTGGTTGACACCTCCCGGCACCACATAGTCGGTCAGATCGAGTTGCCATGAATTGTAGCCATACGGCCAACCTCCCACCAGGTGACCATTGAGCCAAACCATGGCATACGACATGGCCCCTTCGATTTCAAGGTAGATGGTCTTGCCGGCATCGGAGGCTGGAATATCGAGCTTACGACGATACCAGGCCACGCCGTGTACGGGCAGTCTACCCATACCACCTCCCACAGGCGCATTCCAATCTGTATAAAAGGGCGCATTTACCGCCCAGTCGTGGGGCAAACTGACAGGCTGCCAGTCTTTGTCATCAAACGTGGCTTGTACAAAAGGGAAGTCAGCGCCTGGGTTTCCGGAAGGTCTGGTGTAGCGTTGCTTGGAATCCTTGATAAAGGCGTTGCCAGTTGGCAAAATCCAGGATTTCAGCACCGTTTCACTGGTTCCAATGTCGGTCCGTTCAGTAGGCTGGGCATCAGCTGGCTTGTCATCCCTAGCATCCTTGATGAGCGGACGGCTGTCGTAAATCAGGTTATCTGACGGTTGCGTGTCTGGGTAACGAAAAAAAGTCCAGTCTGTATCCAGGGTGAATATTTCCCTGGTTATTACCGTCGATGCCAGACTATATTGAGCAAAAAAATGGCTCAATAATACCAGCATAAAAATCGTTCGTGTCTTTTTCATGTTGAGGAGGTGGTGTAGCATACTTTCAAAACAAAGGTATGCGCCCCCCTTGTTAACAAACTATCAGTTTGGTTACATATACTGTTTAGTTTGACACATCGCACATTTTTGGTCCTTGTTATCAAATTTTACAATCTACCTTTCTATGTTGATACTCGTAAGCATTAATACCGTCTATCTTTGTACTAATAAACACCTACACCATGAAAACATCCCGTTTCACTGCCCTGTGCTTGTCTGCTCTCCTGGCCATACCTGCAGTCCTTGCGTCAACGCCAGTATTGCCAGAGCTTGTTCAGGGCTTTGATGAAGTCAAGAGTGAAATCGCAAAAGGCACCATCGACACCATCACGTACGCATCCACCACCGTAGGCACCAATCGCAGAGCCTTAGTCTACACCCCACCCTGCTATGATCCGGCCAAGCGTTACCCGGTTTTATATCTCTTGCACGGTATTGGTGGTGATGAAAAGGAATGGTTCAATCAAGGCCGTCCACATGTCATCCTGGACAACCTATTCGCCCAAAATGCCCTTGTCCCCATGATTGTTGTCCTTCCCAACGGTAGAGCCATGAAAGACGACAGGGCCACTGGCAACATCTACGACAGAGACCGGGTGCAGGCCTTTGCCACCTTTGAACAAGATCTCCTGAAAGATTTGATTCCTTACATTGAAAAGACTTACCCTGTGCTCGCCGACAGAGAACACAGAGCTATAGCTGGTTTGTCCATGGGCGGTGGTCAATCGCTCAACTTCGGTTTGGGCAACCTTGACACGTTCGCCTGGGTTGGTGGTTTTTCCTCAGCACCCAACACCAAGCAACCGACCGAACTGCTGCCTCAACCTGAAGCCTCCATTGACAAACTTAAGCTTCTGTGGATTTCCTGCGGGGACAAGGACGGCTTACTCTCTGTCAGCCAACGCACCCACGACTACCTGGCCCAACACAACGTACCACATATCTTCCAGGTGATTCCCAATGGTTACCACGATTTCAAAATCTGGAAACAGAACTTGTACCAATTTTCCACACTCTTGTTTAAATAAACCATGCACGTGCTCTCAAAAGGACTAAAAACAGCCTTGGTACTTTGTTGCCTCCTGGCTATACCATGTGCGCAGGGGCAATCGACACGCAACCTCCTGCTGGAGCTAGGCTACAGCCAATCAGCCATTGACCAGCGGATAGAGGCCGTTTATACCCAACTCTTTGAGGGTGCTGATAAGATTTATTTTGAGGTGGGCGATTCGATGGCCTACGTCTCCGATTTGAAGAACAAGGATGTCCGCTCAGAAGGCCTTTCCTATGGCCTCATGGTGGCCGTTCAGCTGGACAAACAAGCCGTCTTCGACAAAATCTGGCGCTGGACACAAACTTACGTACGCCATCACGATGGCCCCAGAAAGGGCTATTTTGCCTGGAGTTTCAACCCGGCCACAATGAAGCGTAACGCTCAAGGGTCGGCTTCCGATGGTGAATTGTACATCATCACCTCCCTGCTGTACGCTGGAAACCGTTGGGGCAACGAAGGTCCCATCAACTACTACGAAGAGGCCAGGCAGATACTGAATGCCATGTGGGAAAAAGATGGCACAGACGGCGTATACAACTTGTTTAACACCGAACACAAGCAAATCACCTTTGTTCCCGATCGAGGGGGCTACCTATGGACGGATCCATCGTACCACCTCCCTGCATTTCTGGACTTTTGGGCCGAGCAGGCCAACGATGGGCACGAAGCCTTTTACCGCGCTTGTGCAGACACATCCAGAGCCTTTTTGAAACGCGCCTGCCACCCAGTAACTGGTCTGAACGCTGATTACACAGAGTTTTCCGGTGCTCCACGTTCAACCAACTGGATGCCGGCTGCTTTCCGCTACGATTCCTGGCGTGTACCCATGAACATCGCCATGGATTACCTGTGGACAGGCAAGGATAAGGCCTGGCAGCAGGATTACGCCAGGCGTATCCAACATTTTTTCCGTCAGGAAGGCATCAACACCTTCGTAGACCAGTACAACCTGGATGGTTCCGCTCCTGAGTGGATCCTACCGGCAGGCGGCTTCAGGGTCAGGCGACATTCAATCGGTCTGAAAGCCACCTTGGCTACCACTTCTTTGATGTTGCCTGCCAAAGAAGGTGCCGATTTTGTCCATGCCTTGTGGAATGCCAAATTAGAGCCCTACGAAGATGGCTACTTCGATCCCTACTACGACGGTTTATTGTACCTGTTCAGCCTACTTCACCTGAGCGGCAAGTACACGCCCATTTTACCTCAATAAAAGGCCTATTCCTCACACTCATTTGTCTAACACGTTTAATCAACCTTATTACTTATCATAACACACTTATCACCATGAAACGAGTATTGATGTCAGTGACACTAGCCGTTGCATTGTTCTTCAGCCCTTCTGTCTTTTCCCAGGATCCCAACTTTCACATATTCCTCTGCCTTGGCCAATCCAACATGGAAGGCAACGCACGGATTGAAGCCCAGGACACCACCGTTGATCCTCGGTTTCAGTTATTATCAACCCTGGATTGCGCCGACCTTGGTCGTCAAAAAGGCAATTGGTATCCGGCCGTTCCCCCACTCTGTCGGTGTAACACAGGCTTGACACCAGCCGATTATTTTGGCCGTCACCTGGTGGCCAACCTGCCCGCCGACCATAAAGTGGGCGTTGTTCATGTGGCCATTGGAGGCTGTAAAATCGAACTCTTCGACAAAGACAAAGCCGAAAACTACATCAAAACGGCCCCTGGATGGATGTTGGGTATGCTCAAGGCTTATGACAACGATCCTTACGGTCGCCTGGTTGAAATGGCAAAAATAGCTCAGCAAAAAGGGGTCATAAAGGGCATTCTGATTCACCAGGGCGAATCAAACACCGGTGATCCTACCTGGCCTGCTCAGGTTAAAGTGGTATATGAGAATTTATTGAAGGATCTTAACCTGGAAGCCGCCAACGTGCCTTTGTTGGCTGGCGAGGTTGTTCCTGAAGATCAGGGTGGTGTTTGTGCCAGCATGAATCCCATCATCCGTACATTGCCGGCGACCATTCCCACGGCTCACGTCATTTCGGCGACGGGTTGCACGGATGGTCCTGACAACTTGCATTTCAACGCTGCTGGTTATCGTGAGCTTGGTAAACGTTACGGTATCAAGATGCTGGAATTGCTTACCGTAAAATAACGCCGTTTGTAGCGTTCGAAGAGGGGTGTTTCAATGCATTGAAGCACCCCTTCTCTTTTCATCGAGGCCGCTCCCCTTACGAAGTCGGGCTCTTCTTTTTCTCTTCGAAACCGCTCCCCTTGCGGGATCGAAGCAAAAAGGGATTCCCGCCCCAAGGGGAGCAGCACTATTCAGCCGTACCCTTCAACGGTAAAATACGCCCCTGAGCATCGTAGGACAGTTCAACCACTTTCAAACTACGCAACCAGGTTTTACCCTTCGAAGGCACACAATCATGATGGAAAAGATACCAACGCCCCTTGAACTCAACGATGGCGTGGTGTGTGGTCCATCCAACCACAGGTGTAAGGATAACCCCCTGATAAGTAAAAGGGCCATAAGGATTATCACCAATGGCATAGCAGATACGGTGGGTATCCCCCGTAGAATAAGAAAAATAATAAACACCGTTGTACACGTGCATCCACGACGCCTCAAAAAAACGGCGTGACGTATCACCAGCCTTCAACGGTTGCCCGTTCTCGTCAAGGATGATTACTGGTCTGGGTTCCTCGGCAAATTCAAGCATATTGTCAGCCAGACGAGCCACCCTGGCGGGCAAGGCAGGTTCGTCACCCTCAGGCAGGTAAGCAGACTCCAGCGCTTTGTTGTCCTTGTAACGTTGAAGCTGTCCACCCCACAAACCACCAAAATACATGTAGTGGTGTCCATCTTTGTCGGCCAGTACGGCAGGGTCAATGCTGTAACTGCCTTTCATAGGATCAGACATGGGCACAAAAGGGCCTTCAGGCTTGTCAGCCACGGCCACGCCGATACGGAAAATATCGGTCTTGTCCTTCAACGGAAAATACATATAATAACGGCCATCCTTGAAGGCCACATCATTGTCCCACAGTTGACGGCCAGCCCAGGGAATATCGGCCACCTTAAGCACGACACCATGATCGGTCACCGGTCCGTTTTCGATATCCTTGGTAGAAAACACATGGTAATCGTTCATATCAAAATGATCCCCATTGTCGTTTTCAGGAATGCCCGACTCCCTGTCGTGGGAAGGGTAGATGTACACTGTATCACCAAACACATGAACGGCCGGATCGGCCATGTAATCACCGGGGACCAGGTAGCGAGGCTCGTTCATTTTTTCAATTTTTTACTGGCCTTATTAGCCTGTTTAATCATCTGGTTAACAACCGGCTTGACATTATTCTCACGGTCAAAAAGCAAGGGATAATCCTTGCGGCCCCTGATGGGGAAGTTGTTTTTCCAAGAATGGCCGTCGTTCAAGCCCCAAACCGTAACCCTGTCAACAACCTCGTGGTACTTGATAAAAAGGCCAAACATGTCGGTATAGCGTTTGTTCCAGGCCTTTTGCACATCCTTGGGGATACTATTTCTATAAGGGTCATTGGCTTCGTTATAGGCAAAGCGGTCAGAAATATTGGCACCGGAATGATTGAAAGGATTGGGCAGAATAGAGATGTCCCACTCTGTAATCATCACCTTCACGCCGGCATCAGCCAGTTTCTTGATGCTGGCCTCAAAAGCCTCTACAGAGGGGCTATCCATGTTCATGTGACCTTGCATACCCACGGCATCAATGCGAAGGCCTTCAGCCTTCAGCGATTTGACCAGACGTACTACAGCGTCACATTTGGCAGGAGTAGACATGTTGTAATCGTTGTAATAGAGTTCAGCATCGGGATCAGCTTCATGGGCGTATTGGAAAGCCAGCTTGATGAAGTCTTCACCAAGTATCCTGTAGAAGGGGCTTCGACGATAGGAGCCGTTGTCTTCAAACGCTTCATTGACCACATCGTAGCCTTTGATCCGACCTTTGTAGCGCTTCATAATGGTATGAATGTGTTCACGCATCCTAGCCTTTAACACTTCGGCGCTGACGGGTTGCCCTTTTTCATCTACCGTGAACCACCTGGCCAACTGAGAATGCCATATGAGGGTATGACCGATAATAGCTTGATTATTCGCCTCTCCAAAGGCCACCATTTTGTCTGTTGGACCGAATTCCCAGCGGTTTTCCTCCGGATGAATTTCAGAGGATTTCATGCAGTTTTCCGGCACAATGGAACTAAAATGGGTCTTTATCAGATCGTTCTCAGCTCGGTTTCCACCATTGACCTGATAATTGTTTACGGCAACCCCCATTAGGAATAAATCCTTGGTGGCCTCTCGGAGCGACGATTGAGCCATGACCTGTACGCACAGGCTGCAAGCGATGCCAAGCATCAAACTACTGGTTCGTTTCATAATCTAGAGTATTTTTGAATGTTGTTGTATGATCAATGGGATGTTTCCCTGCGTTCGGCCAATTCAGCCTGCATGTTGATATTCAGTTTTTTTGTAATGGGATAAAAGAAGAGGCAGAAAGCGCATATGGCAAACGTTACAGCAGGAATCAGACTGGCGGTCAATCGAATACCCAGCAACGACTGTTCTGTTTGTATGGTGTTGGCCACAAAACCGAACGACTGAATGATGGCACCACAGATGGCGCCTCCCACACCGAGACCAGCTTTAAGCGCAAACACAATGCCAGCGAAGCAGAAACCAGTGGCTCTGCGGTTGTGTTTCCATTCGGTATAATCGGCCACATCACCCATCATGGCCCACAACAGGGGTATCGTGGGGGCATAGGCCGCGTTCTTCAGGATGTTGATGATAAAGATCAACCCAATCTGGTCAGGACTGACGACAAAGAAAAGGCCGGTAAAAAGGGCGGTCAATGCCAGGCAAACCAAAAAGACATTGCGTTTGCCAAACAGACGTGCCAGCGGTTGAGAGAGCAAAAGCACACCGGCCAACGTAACCAACTGGCCAATCATGTTGAAAAAGCTAAAACCAACTGCAAAGACATTGCTCAAATCGGGTTTGGATATCAAACCGAAGGCATTGAGGAATTTTTGCCAGGCAGTGGATGCTCCCTCGGTGACCAAGCCAGCCTTGAGCAGGAACGCTTGCAAGGCCTCCTTGTCTACGAAGTAGTTAAAATAATAACTCATGGCACTCCCGAAGAGAGCCAGGGTAATGAAAAGGAAAAGGGTGAGAATAAACATGGAGCGCCAGGGCAGGCTACTCATCAGATCCTTGAAATCTTGCTTGAAATTATTCTTCTGGCCTTGGGGAGGTGTGATCCGCTCTTTGGAACTAAAGAAGGTAATCACAAACATGCCTACTCCCACGATGGCAAACAGGGTGATGGTCAAGAACCAACCTCTGGGATCATTGGCATCCCCGTTGCCGAACTTGGAAACCAACGGCAAGGTCAACCCTTGTACCACAAACGTTGCAAAGGTAGCCGTGACAAAACGCACCGTTGAAATACTGGTACGTTCACCGATATCACTGGTCATCACACCACCCAACGATGCGTACGGTGTATTGTTGAAAGAGTAAATGGACATCAGCAAGGTATAGGTGATACCTGCGTAAATAATCTTGGCGCGCTCACCCATGTCTGGTGTAGTAAAGGCCAGGATAAAGAAAATGGCAAAAGGAATGGCTGTCCACAAAACCCAGGGCCTGTATTTACCCCATTTGGTATTGGTCCTGTCGGCCAGAATACCAACCACAGGATCGACAAAAGCATCCGCCAAACGAGCAATCAGCAGGATGGTTCCGGCTGCTGTTGCTTTAATACCGAACACGTCGGTATAGAAAAAGAGTTGAAACATCATCATCATCTGGAACGCCAGGTTGGCGGCGCCGTCGCCCAGACTATACCCGATTTTTTCTGTCAGGGGTACACGCTGACTTGCTTGTGTTGTCTTCATAGTAGGTGCTGGCAGGGTAAGACAATCACCCTGCACATGGGCACAAAACTACAAGCAAAGCACGGGTTTCTTGTTTAGAATGGATAAGTATCGTGTCAGTCTTGATACATGAACGAAAAAAAATCCAACTATTTGACCAAAAAATCTTCCATATCCACCCGTTTGAGCAAATCCAACTCGAAAAGGGGGCGTTCTACTCCTGCAGGGAAAGGCAGTTTGTTGATGGATTGAAAATACAACAGGCATCCATCCTTCCATACCATCGCATCCCTGGTCTGTCGTCTTAACTTTTTCTGGACTACATCAAAGCGTTCAGCATCCACGTAGGGTTGAACACCATCCCAGACCTGTTGGAAGTGACGGGACGTTTGGACACCCCTGGTATAGATATAGCATAGTTCATCCCACAAGGTACGGCCGCTGGCCATGGGGTGAGACCAGGGCAGGTGATGGAACCAAAGCAACAACGGTTCAGGACAAGTGGACACCTTATTATAAAGCGATCGCAGCGGTTCGCTGTATTGTTCCACCGCATTGGTACCTGTTTCTGAGCGATTGAAGCCTATGCCGTCAGCATCGGCCTGATGGTAATAAGCTGGCGTCCAGTCAGCTCTCATACCCCTGGGTGCGTACCAGGGACCTGGTCCATAATGGTGTTCACCAGCAAACAAATGATGAAGTCCCAACGGCATCATGTAATCGACCACTGCCTCTCTACTCTCCAACATCATACGCAACACCGGCTCACAAAAGCCTTTATTCCAGTCGGCCCTGCTCAGGTTGGGCTGTGAAGCGTCCTGAGGTCTGAAGGTTTGAATTAACCATTCCTTCGCCAGGCGTTCGCTTGACAACGTGTTGTCCCAGGCCAAACGGCCGTAAGCATACCAGTTGGCAGCGGCAAACGGGTGACCACACCAGTCCATATCGAGCCCGATATTGGCCACGCCGGCCATGGCGGTGTAACGGTGATTGTACAGGGAGCCATCGGTACTACGAGCCACGGTACTGCCCTCACCACACTGATACGTATCGCTATGCAGGCATTCTTCCCACATAGGCGCTAAAAAGGCCAACTGGTGATTATGGCCGAGGTATTCCTGGGTAATCTGAAGCTCTGGCATGACGGCCGTCTTTTTCATGGCGCCGAACAGGGGGCTGAAGGGTTCCCTGGGTTGAAAATCCACAGGACCATTCTTGACCTGCACAATGACATTATCCCTGAATTGACCATCGAATGGCATGAATTCGAGGTAGGCCTGTTTAGCCCTGTCCATTTCCGTAGGACTGTACACAAAGGCTCGCCACATAACCAAACCACCATAGGGTTTCAGGGCATCAGCCAGCATATTGGCACCGTCCACGTGAGTACGGCCGAAATCCTGAGGACCAGGAAGACCTTCGCTGTTGGCCTTGACAAGAAAACCACCAAAATCGGGTATGGTAGCATAGATTTCTTTGATCTTGGCTTGCCACCAGGCAGCCACTGTCTTAT
>JAAYBL010000096.1 GCA_012718945.1 Bacteroidales bacterium | reverse complement strand
TGTTACTGCAAAGCATCAAAGAACAGCAAAATCAAATCAACCTCCTGCAGGAAACCGTTAACAGCCTGCTCGCTTCAGGCAAGCAAAAAGAATCGGCTCCTCTTGCCCCCGGGAAAAACACGCAACTACCGTCAGCGCCAATGAACTCAAATCAGGAATATATATTTATTCCCTGATTGTAAATGGATGCCTGATCGATACCAAAAGAATGGTATTGACAGATTAGAGATATTGTACAGGTAAAACAAACCCCAAACACTATGAAGACCCTAGGTCCTATGGACATTTATGGAAATATTGATACGTTGACAAGCCCAGTCGTTTATAGTCCAACAACGATAAATACTCACAAATGGTATTATTATGATACCCACTTATTTGGAAATCTAAACATTGAATCAAACGGTCATTTGGAAATAATTGGCAACGTTTTTTTTCCGCGTAATGGTCAAATCACAATAAAAAATGGAGGAAAAATTACCGTCCGGGAAAATGGTCTTATAAAAAATGCCAACATTAAGGTCGAGGCAGGCGGAACTTTAATCCTGCAAGGTAGTCAATCGGTTAATGCAATTCTAGAAAAAGGTCCTAATGATGAAATCGTCATAGAAAACGGGGCAATTTTCGAATGCATGTATGGCGAAATCAAACAAATTAACTAATGCAGTTCAAAAAATAATCTGTAAAAAAGAACTAAAAAATGAAAAACATTCTGGTGCTTTTTATCTTCCTTGCGGCAGCCGTTTCGGAATGTTTCAGCCAGTTGAACATTCTGGACAGCAGCAGAGACAAGCGGTGGCATATTGTCTGGACGTATGGTGTCTGGCCGCCCTGGGGCGTCAAGAGTTACGAAACCACAGTATTGAAGCTTGGGGAGCAAGTCGTTTTGAAAGACAGCACATATACGAAAATCTTAGCCACAAAAGATTCTTTGTTTTCGTCCTGGGAGACCATAGGATACATGAGGGAAAGCAACCGGCAGGTCTTTTACAACCCCATTTCACCCGATTCGGACTTTCTGTTGTATGATTTCACTATTGCCGAATCAACTATTATCGCATTGGACAATCCCTTTTATGGAGGTGGATACCCCCTTCGGTTTGTAGTTACAAAGATTGATTCTTTCGATATTGGAATAGAGAGAAGAAAAAGTATTCTGCTGAATGGTTCTGAGCTGTGGATTGAAGGGGTTGGAAGTCTTAAAGGATTAATTTACAGCGGTCTGGTTATCGATGGTTCCAAAGTCGAACTTTCCTGCTACTCCGAAAACGGCGTCGTCCTGTACCAGAATCCGGAATACTCCGACTGCTTCTGTACCACGGGAATCGACAACCCCGACAGCAAGCGCAGCACGCTGACGGCAACCAACGGTTTCATCCGCATACGTAACAACAGGGACGCCCTTTTTCAACTCTTCGACCTGACCGGAAAAAGACTTTTGAGCCGGCTCATCGGGACCGATGACTACATCCTCGACCTTAGCATGCTGAAAAAAGGTGTCTATCTCTACCGGATCGGCAATCCCAATACCAGCGGCAAGGTCGTTCTGCAATGAATGATCAGTGCATAAGCCACGAAGGAAATCCATTCGGCGGCAGGCGACTCTGCCCATCCGGACTGCATCAGACCGGCACCATACAGCATATTTCCGGTATGAAAGAGTCGGGTAAGGTGGTTGCCATCGATCACAATCCGAAAGCGTCCATATTCAAGAATGCAGACTTTGGTATTGTAGGCGAATACGAAGACATTGTTCCCGAATTGATTGAACGGGTTAAGGCCGGATTCACCTTCGGTATCGTCAAGCAGTAAGGACCAACTGATAATAAGAAAGAAAGCAGTGTTAATCGATTGATTGACACTGCTTTCTTTTTAGTGACCACGACAGGATTCAAACCTGTAACCTTCTGATCCGTAGTCAGATGCTCTATTCAATTGAGCTACGTAGCCGTTTCGTGATTGCGGATGCAAATATAGCGGGTTTTATCGGTCTGTGCAACCTTTGAGGCGATTATTTTTGAACTTTTCGCCATTCTGTTGACGCTCAATCATGGAACCTACTGCCAAACAGGAGGTAACCTAAGTTGATGCCGACGTTCCAATTTCCTTTCGGGTAGCTGTAATTATTGACGAAAAGGCTGAGCGAGGCGAAAGGCAGGCTGTACACCATCGAAGCTTCGGCGATGTATTGGATGTTTGACCATTGGTGCACGGGTATGGCTTGTTGGTTGGCACTGCGCTCATACATGGTCCACGGAAAGAAGCCGTAGCACTCCCCGCGCAGGTAAAGGTTGGGACGCAGGTTCCAGATGGGCATCAATCCTAAGGCCAGGTATTGGTTGGAGCGGTAGGCTTCGTTAAAGGCCGATTTGCTGTGGAGGGTAGGCGTGAAACCGGGCGATTGGACAATGCTAGCGGTGTAATTGTCCAATGGTCGCTTGTTGTTGAACACCGTGCTGCCCATAAAGCCGAGTATGGTTTCTTTGCCTAGGTTGATGTAGCGCTCGTACCCCGCGGAAAACTGAGTGTACGTCAGGTTTTTATCTTGTTTGGTTTTATAACCAATCGAGTCGATTTTCTGGAAAACTTCCAGACCCGTCAGTAGCTGAACGCCTACGTAGTTACGACGTCCTGCAGTGGGGTATTGCTTTGCATTGAGGTTGTTGAAGTCGTAGCGTACAGCCCCGTTCAATAAGAAATAGAGGCTGCGGTCGAAGCTTTTGTTGGAGAACGATTCCAGCTTGGTTTGCATGTATTCGTCCACCAAATACCCTCCGGAAAGCCCCATTTCCATTTTGCCCGTTTGGGGTGTTGGCATGGCAAAGCGGAACTTGATGAAATTCTCCCGTTGTTTGACGAAAGCGGGCCTATCATCGTTGTAAAACAATTTTTCTCCCTGAAAAAAGTTGAAATTCAACGACGAAAACTCAGCCGAAAACGATTTGGGAAGGTCATCCGATGAGAAGATGATGGCTTTTGCGCGAAGGGCGTTCAGTATCCTACCCATGTACACATCGAGGGTGTATTCTTGCGAATATTGGTCGAGCACATTGAATCCGACCCCCAAATACACTTGATTGGAGGTAGAAGATGATATGTTGGCACCTACGGCAAGACGGATGCTGTGGTTCATTTCCACATCAAGCACCAGGGTAAAGGCCTCGTCGGCAGGGTTGTAGACAGCGTGAGGTATGATTTCCTTGATTTTTTTATCGGCCATCAATTTAAAATAACCCACTTTGAAATCTTCCAGACTGAAATAGGCCTCCCCAGACTGTCTTAGCACTTTGAGGATATAATTTCGTTCGGCTTCGGAGGTGCCGTTGATGATGATTTCCCTGAAGCGCATTACCGGTAACTGGCTCTTGAAGAGAAAGCGACGAAGGGTCAGGTCAAAGGGATCCACGCGGCGCTCAACCAGGCTTTTGATGCTGTCCATATTGGCCATGGCGCCTTCGTAACCGATGCGGTACAGGGAGTCGGCTTTGTGAAAATCCAGCAAGTTGACCCCCTTCAGATTGAAGGTTAATTGAATGCCTTTGTCGGCAGGCACATCGTAATTGCTGGGGTGAATGATCATGGTTTGCAGTTGGGCGACCATGTCGTAATCATCGGGTTTTTCGTTAATATCGACCACTACGCTACCCAGAATAACGTCCGGATTGAAATCCTTTTCCATCACGTCAACCGGGAAGTTGTTGTAGATGCCCCCGTCGTACAACAATCGATTGTCCACTTTGATGGCCTTGAAGACGAAAGGAAAGGACATGGATGTCCTGATGGCATCACCCAGGTCGCCCTGTTTGAAGACATAGGGTTTGCGTTCGTTGACATCGGCGGCAACGCTTCTGAACGGAACAAACAGTTGATTGAAGTCTCCCCTGCACAGTGCTGTGTATTGTGCTGTCAGCTCCAGAAAGGCGTAATTCATTTGGATGGGATTCATCAAACTGTTAGGCAGAATTTTTCCCGCCTTGAGGACAGTGTCCCTCAGTGATATGAGCGTGGAAAGCATTTCCGGGGTGGGGGATGATTGCCTGAAATAGTTGATGTATTCTTGCTCAACGGTGCCATTCATCCAATTGATGAAGTTGGGCGATTTGATGAGCGCCATCATGTCGGCCGGCGAGTATCCCATGGCATATAGCCCACTGACAATAGCTCCGATAGATGTTCCGGCTACATAATCGACAGGAATGCCATTTTCTTCAAGAGCCTGAAGCATACCGATATGAGCGATGCCCTTGGCTCCGCCGCCGCTGAGAACCAGTCCTACCTGTTGGGCCGAAAGTGAACCGGCCAGCAACAAGGCGCATAGCAGGGTGGTCAATCGATGACGAATCATACGATGTTGTGGATGAAAGGAGTAGATACTAATCAAGTGAGGCTGCGCCTGAGTAGACGCAGCCTCCAAATATACAAATAAGTTGGCGAAAAACGGTGTCTGGCGCTTACTTAATGAGACCGTAACTCCGTTTAACGAACTGCGTCAATGCTTCACCTTTCAATAGGCCGTTGGAGAGCAGGGCGAGGTCCATCAGCTGCTTGATGGAGGCCGCATCCTCATCGGTTTGTTCCTTGCCAATCAGGTTTTTAACCAAGGGATGATCGGTGTTCAGCACCATGGCGTAGCTGTTGGGCATTTCTCCGTAGAATCCCATGCCTGGGTTCATGGCGGCCATGTCTTGCATGCGACGCATGAACTCGTTTTGGGTCAGAATCACCGGCGCAGCCGATTCTCCCAGTCGGTCGAGTTGTACCTGGAAGGTGGTTTTTTCCACCGTGGGCAGGTTGTCGCCAAACAGTTTCTTCAACGCTTCTTGCTGCTCTTCGCTCAGTTCAAGGGCTGGCTTGTCGGATTTTTGGATCAGGTTGTCCACGACGTCGCTGTCTACACGTACAAAGCGGGTCTTTTCAAAGGCTTGTTCCAGTTTGCCCACCATGTGTACGTCCAACTGACCGTCCAGGAGCAAAACATCGTATCCTTTATCAACGGCTGCTTCAATGTACGCGTGTTGGGCGTTCTTGTCGGAAGCATAGAGGTAGATCAGTTGACCCTCCTTATCGGTCTGGTTGTCCTGAATCAGTTGCTTGTATTCGTCAAAGGTGAATTGTTTGCCGTCTACGTTGCCCAGGAGGCAGAATTTCTGGGCTTTTTCCCAAAACTTCTCATCGGTCAGGATACCATATTGGATGAAGATCTTCAGGTCGTTCCACTTTTCCTCAAACTGTTTGCGGTCGTTCTTGAACAGTTCGTTGAGGCGGTCGGCCACCTTCTTGGTGATATGGCTGGAGATTTTCTTGACGTTATTGTCGCTTTGCAGGTACGACCTGGAGACGTTGAGCGGAATATCGGGGGAGTCGATGACACCGTGCAGCAGGGTCAGAAACTCAGGAACGATACCTTCTACTGAATCGGTCACATACACCTGGTTGCAGTACAGCTGGATCTTGTTTTTCTGGATCTCAACGCTGTTTTTGATTTTGGGAAAATACAGGATGCCTGTAAGGTTGAAGGGGTAATCCACATTGAGGTGGATGTTGAACAAGGGATCTTCTGTTAAGGGGTAAAGGTCTTTGTAGAAGGTCTTGTAGTCTTCTTCAGTCAGCTCGCTGGGCTTGCGGGTCCAGGCTGGTTTGGTGTCGTTGATCTGGTTGTCTTCGTCGGTTTCCACCTGCTTGCCGTCTTTCCAGTCTTTCTTTTTGCCAAAGACGATGGGGATGGGCATGAACTTGCAGTATTTGCGCAGGAGTTCGCTGATTTTGGATTCTTCGAGGAAGTCTTTGTTTTCGTCGTCGATGTGCAGTACAATGTCTGTTCCTCTGTCGGCTTTTTCAATGGGCTCCAGGTTGTATTCAGGGGAACCGTCGCACGACCATTTCACTGCTTCAGCACCTTCTTTCCACGATTTTGTGACAATGTCAACCTGCTTGGAAACCATGAAGGTGGAGTAGAAACCCAATCCAAAGTGTCCGATGATGGCATTGGCATCCGCTTTATACTTTTCGAGGAACTCTTCAGCACCGGAGAAGGCTATCTGGTTGATGTACTGATCGATTTCTTCGGCGGTCATACCAATACCCCTGTCAGAAATGGTCAAGGTCTTTTTCTTTTTATCAACACTGATACGAATGGCCAAGTCGCCCAGTTCGCCTTTGAATTCGCCGACTGAGGCCAGGGTTTTCAACTTCTGAGTGGCATCAGTCGCATTGGCGACAACTTCACGCAGGAAAATTTCATGATCACTGTACAAAAACTTTTTGATGACGGGGAAAATGTTTTCTGTACTGACCCCAATGTGTCCTTTTTGCATATCGGATGATTTTGATGATTATCGTTGTCCGGCCGTTCCTGCCGGCATTCTAGGAGGCATCAAAAAAAATGCCGAAGCGATAGGCTCCGACATTTTTTCAGTGTTTGGTCTCGAACTGACAAAATGACTGTCAAACTGGCTGTCCATTGACGGTTTTGACAACCTGGGTATTGGTGGCATCCATCGTGATACCGACGCGATCGCCCGGTTTGAGGGTGCCGCCCAGAATCAATTCAGCCAGTTCATCTTCCAGGTACTGTTGGATGGCTCGTTTCAGCGGTCTGGCACCGAATTGGATGTCGTAACCCTTGTCAGCCAGGAATGATTTGGTTTCGGGGCTGATGTCGAGCAGGAAGCCCAGGCTTTCCACCCGTTGGTTGAACGCTTCCAGTTCCAGGTCAATAATCTGAATAATA
Source organism: Bacteroidales bacterium (assembly GCA_012718945.1). GTDB lineage: Bacteria > Bacteroidota > Bacteroidia > Bacteroidales > UBA1402 > UBA8389. The sequence continues at coordinate 8,225 of JAAYBL010000096.1, read as the reverse complement.
GACTCCTTTTGCAATGGTTCGAAGTGGATGATGTCGTCGACGCGGTTGAGGAATTCGGGTGCGAAGGTCTTGTTCAATGCTTTCTGAATCACGTTTCTGGCGTGTTCACCACTGATGCTGCCGGCCTGGGTGTTAAACCCGATGCCTTTTCCGAAATCTTTCAACTGTCTGGTGCCCACGTTGGATGTCATGATCAAGATAGTGTTCTTGAAGTTGATCATGCGCCCAAGGCTATCTGTCAGGCGACCCTCGTCCATGACCTGCAGCAGCAGGTTGAACACATCGGGGTGAGCTTTCTCAATTTCATCGAGCAGGATGACGGCGTAGGGGCGGCGTCTGACCTTTTCAGTGAGTTGTCCGCCTTCCTCATAGCCTACATAGCCCGGAGGCGCTCCAACCAGCCTGGAGACCGAGAATTTTTCCATAAACTCGCTCATGTCAATGCGCAGAAGGGCGTCCTTACTGTCAAACATGGCTTCAGACAACAGCTTGGCAAGATGGGTTTTACCCACACCGGTGGGGCCTACAAAAAGGAAGGCACCAATGGGGCGGTTGGGGTCCTTGAGTCCGACGCGGTTGCGTTGGATAGCCTTGACCACAGCGTCTACGGCCTTATCTTGTCCAATAATTTTCTTCTTGATCTCGTAGCGCATTTTCAAGAGCTTTTCGCTCTCTTCCTGGGCGATACGTTTTAGGGGGATACCCGTCATCACAGCCACGACTTCGGCGATTTTTTCAGCGTCCACCGGTTGACGGGTGATGTCGGCACCAGCTTCCCAATCGGCTTTGAGGGTAGCCAGTTCGGTCGATTTGGTGTTGGCCAGATCCCTGAAGCTGGCGGCCAGTTCAAAGTTCTGGGATTGAACGGCTTCCATCTTTTTCAGGTTGGCATCATCGATTTCCTTTTCCAGGATTTCAATGAAATCAGGTACCACAATGTTGGACAAGTGTACCCTGGAGCCTGCTTCATCCATTGCATCGATGGCCTTGTCGGGGAAATTGCGGTCGGACACGTAACGTTGAGTCAGGCGCACACAGGCTTCCAGCGCCTCGTCCGTATACTGTACGTGGTGGTGTTCCTCGTATCTGTCTTTGATGTTGCGAAGTATCTGAAGGGTTTCCTCAGGCGTGGTGGGTTCCACAATGATCTTCTGGAAGCGACGTTCCAACGCTCCGTCTTTTTCGATGCTCTTGCGGTATTCATCCAGCGTGGTGGCTCCGATGCATTGGAGGTCGCCCCTGGCCAGTGCTGGCTTGAGCATATTGGCAGCATCCATGGAACCGGTGGCGTTACCAGCCCCAACAATGGTGTGAATCTCGTCGATGAAGAGGATGATGTTTTTATTGCTTTGCAACTCATTGAGAATGGCCTTCATGCGCTCTTCAAACTGGCCTCTGTACTTGGTGCCGGCCACCATGGAGGCCAGGTCCAAAGAGATCACGCGCTTGTCAAAGAGTACCCTGGAGACCTTTCGTTGAACGATGCGCAGGGCCAGGCCTTCAACGATGGCAGACTTTCCAACGCCTGGATCACCGATCAGAACAGGGTTGTTCTTTTTACGACGGCTCAGAATCTGGGCCAGGCGCATGATTTCGTCCTCACGACCTACGACGGGGTCAAGACGCCCTTCAAAGGCGGCTTTGGTCATGTCGTTGCCGAAATTATCCAAGGCTGGTGTATCGGTGCCGGAGGCCTGTTTGGTGCGGGTTTGTTGCCTGGCATCACCAGGGCCGGCCGTGTTGTCGTTGCCACGTGGCAGCTCGTCTTCATCGTCAGGGTCTTCGTCGGTGAAACCGGCTCCTGCATGGGGGCTTTGGCGACCTGCGATGGCATCCTGAAGGGTGGACCAAGCCAGTCCTTCTTCGTTCAAAACAGTGGCGGCAAGGTTGTTTTCTTCCTTTAAGATAGCTAGCAAAAGATGCTCTGTGTCAATTAGTTCGCTCTTCAAACCTCTAGACTCGAGGGCGCGTGCTTCAAGGAATACCATGCGTAAAACCCGCTCGGTCGATTTCGTCAGCGGCAGGTCGGGGTCGGAGGGGGCTTCATTGGTTTTGTCGACCCGACTCTCAATGACGCGCTTGACGCGCAGGATGTCGATATTTAGCTTGGAAAGCTGGACGTATGCGTTGCTGTTTCTTTCCCTGAAAATGCCAAGCAGCAGGTGCTCAGGGGCTATGGCGTCGTTTCCCAGGCGTAAGGCTTCCTCACGGCTGTAACCGATCACATCCCTGATGCCTTGGGAGAATTTTGCAGTATTCATATCAATAGTGCTTATGTAACCTAATGTACCTATTAAAAACCTACGTCAAATATAGGGATTTCGACGTAGAATACAACGTTGTACCTGCAAATACTTTGCCAAATGCCAAACTGTCAGCAGGGAGGCTTCCAGCAGGCTTTTTCAGGATTATATTTTGGGTAAATTCCTTGTGTGTTCAAGGATAAAAGCGTACATTAGCGTGCTTTTCGAAGCAAGTGGAACCTCTAAACTAAAGCGTTTTCTAAATGACTGAACAAGACAGAATTATTCGAATAAACATTGAGGAGGAGATGAAGTCCTCGTACATTGATTATTCGATGTCCGTGATCGTTTCCAGAGCCTTGCCCGATGTCCGTGATGGACTCAAACCAGTACACCGCCGCGTGTTGTTCGGCATGAACGAATTGGGCAACAATTCAGATAAACCCTATAAGAAATCAGCCCGTATCGTGGGTGACGTGTTGGGTAAATACCACCCGCATGGTGACTCTTCTGTCTACTACGCCATGGTGCGTCTGGCTCAGGAATGGTCCATGCGATACCCTATGGTTGATGGACAGGGTAACTTTGGCTCGGTAGACGGCGACTCGCCAGCTGCCATGCGATATACTGAATCCCGCCTCAAGCGCATCGCCGAAGAGATGTTGCTCGATATAGAAAAGGATACCGTGGACATGCAGCCCAACTTTGACGAAACACTCAAGGAACCGACTGTACTCCCTTCCCGTATTCCCAATCTGCTGGTCAACGGTGCTTCCGGTATTGCCGTGGGTATGGCTACCAACATGGCCCCTCACAACCTGTCAGAGGTCATTGATGGCTTGATTGCCTACATCGACAATAACGACATTGAGATCGCTGAACTCATGAAGCACATATTGGCACCCGATTTCCCCACGGGTGGCTTTATTTATGGCTATGCCGGTGTCAAGGATGCCTTCGAAACAGGTCGTGGCCGCATCATCATGAGGGCCAGGGCAGAAATCGAGTCGGATGGCAACCGCGAAAAAATCATCGTGACCGAGATTCCGTACATGGTCAATAAGGCTGAGCTTATCACGAGCATCGCCGACCTGGTGAAGGAACAGAAAATCGACGGCATCTATCACATCAACGATGAATCCGACCGTGAAGGAATGCGTATTGTCGTCGAGGTGAAGAAAGACGCCAATGCCAACGTGCTGCTTAATAAGTTGTTCAAAATGACAGCTTTGCAGTCTTCGTTCAGCGTAAACAACATCGCATTGGCGCACGGACGTCCCAAACAGCTTAATCTGAAGGATCTGATACGTCATTACGTTGACCACCGTCATGATGTGGTCATCCGCAGAACCCAGTACGAACTGAATGAGGCCGAAAAGCGTGCACACATTTTACAGGGTTTAATCATAGCCTGCGACAACATCGATCAGGTTATCGCCATAATCCGTTCCTCTCAATCGCCCGACGAAGCCCGCGAACGCCTCATGTCGACTTTCGAACTTTCCGACATCCAAGCCAGGGCCATCGTAGAAATGCGTCTCCGCCAGCTGACTGGTTTGGAAATGGAGAAACTGCGCAGCGAGTATGAAGCCCTCATGAAAAAGATTGCCTGGTACAAAGAGGTGCTGGAAAGTCTCGAACTGCGCATGGACATCATCAAAACCGAATTACTGGAAATCAAGGAAAAATACGGCGATGAACGTCGTACCGAAATCGTTTATGCTTCTGAAGACTTTAATCCGGAAGATTTCTACGCCGATGATGAAATGATCATCACCATTTCCCACATGGGGTATATCAAACGTACGCCATTGGCCGAATTCAGGGCCCAGAACAGGGGCGGTGTGGGATCGAAAGGCACGGAAACGCGTGACGAGGACTTTGTGGAATACATCTACCCGGCTTCCATGCACAATACCATGTTGTTCTTTACTTTAAAAGGGCGGTGCTATTGGCTGAAGGTCTACGAAATTCCAGAAGGCGCCAAAAATACCAAGGGACGTGCCATCCAGAACTTGCTCAACATAGATGCCAATGATAAGGTGAACGCCTTTGTCAGGGTGAAAAACCTGCAGACTGACGAGGAATTCATCAATTCCCATTACCTGTTGTTCTGTACCAAGCAAGGTGTGGTTAAAAAGACGTTGCTGGAAGCCTATTCCAGACCGCGTCAGAATGGGGTCAATGCCATTACCATCCGTGAAGACGATGAAGTGATAGCCGTGCGCATGACCAATGGTGACACCGAAGTTATCCTGGCCAACCGCAATGGTAGAGCCATCCGTTTCCACGAAAGCAAGGTCCGTGTCATGGGCCGTACGGCTACCGGTGTAAGGGGCATGACCCTTGACGAAGACGGGGCTGACGAAGTGGTCGGCATGGTCTGCATCAAGGACAAGGAAAATGAGAACATCATGGTTGTTTCCGAACAAGGCTACGGCAAACGTTCAGACCTGGAAGACTACCGCGTGACCAATCGTGGTGGAAAAGGGGTGAAAACGTTGAATATTACGGAAAAAACCGGTAAATTGGTCGCCATAAAAAGCGTGACTGACGATCATGACCTGATGATTATCAACAAGTCAGGCATCACTTTGAGGGTCAAAGTAGCTGATTTCAGAATTATGGGTAGGGCCACCCAGGGTGTCCGTCTCATCAACCTGGAAAAACGCCACGATGAAATCGCCTCCGTATGCCGGGTTACCAGCGAAGCCCCCGAAGAAGATGTCGAGTTGCCTGATGAAGCCATTGAAGGTGGGGGAGAAGACCAGTCCATCAATGAAAATGAATAAGTCTGTTTGTTAAGTATAGACCACTTTTAAACGTGCAAAAATGAAAAGAAGTTATTTTTCAATACTGTTGGCCGTACTGATGCTGGCCGGCAGCGTGAATGTGTTCGCGCAGAAAAAGAACGTATCGAAGGCCAAAGCCAAGATTTTATCTGAGGTCCCCGATACGAAAGCTGCAAGGGAGGCTATCTTGCCAGCCCTGGAAGATCCTACTACCAAAAATTTGGCCAACACCTGGTTTATTGCCGGTGAAGTTTTTCACGCTACCTACGAGGAGCAGCAAAAACTGGAATGGACCCAGAAAAAGGGTGATAAGGCATTGATGGGAGAGTCCGTTAAACAGGCGTTGACTTACTACATCAAGGCTGATTCATTGGACAGGGCGCCCGATGCCAAAGGTAAGGTGAAACCTAAATTGACGAAGAAAATCACCGATAAAGTGGTTTCTTTCCAAAACGCCTTTACTCAAGCCGGTTCCCATTTCTATTCCAACAAGGAATTTGACAAGGCTTTTGTCATGTTTGATACCTACCTCAGCTACCCTGAAATATCCTTCCTGAAGGGTATGGGCCTGGAAAAGGATACCCTGAGGACGTTGATTACCTATTATTGCGGTTTGTGCGCTACCCAGGCTAATAAACCCGAAGTAGCCATCAAGTACTACGAATTGGTGAAAGACTCCATCGACTCTGAATGGATTTACGCCAGGTTGAGTGAAGACTATGCTGAGATGAAGGATACTGTTAACATGTTGAGAATGTATCAGTTAGGCTCTCAAAAATTTCCTAAGGAACCATTCTATACCCGTAACCTGATCAATTATTACATCAATAAGAACTTGATGGATGAAGCCATGACATGGATTGAAAAAGCCATCAGTCAGGATGAAAAGAGTGGGGCTCTGTGGAACGTTAAAGGCCGTATCCTGGAAAACGACAAGAAAATGGATGAAGCCATCGCTAGCTATGAAAAGGCCATTGAGTTGGATCCGGAAATGGCTGATCCATTAGGCAACATCGGTCGTATCATTTATAACAGTGCCGTGGAAGAACTTGAACGTGTCAACGCTATCAAGGACGATCGTCTGTATTTAAAGGAAAAAGCCAAGCTGAAGGATATTTTTTCCAAAGCGCTGCCGTATTTTGAAAAGGCCTATGAGCTGAATCCAAAAGAACGTGACTACGTGATTGCACTGCGTGGCATTTACTACAACTTGGGACAAGATGCCAAGTACAAGGAAATGGAAGAACGCATGAAGAATTTCTAAAAAGGAGATAATATCAGTAGAAGGGGGCTAGAAATAGCCCCTTTTTGTTTTCAGGGAATATTATTCAACATAATATTAATTATAGCACAATATGGGGTGGTTCGTGCTAACCCCTGATGACCAATACTGGCGTATTTGAGTGAAATAACATTTTGTTCGCCAGACTTGGATTAAACAAACGCGAGAAAATGTTACGCTTTTGAGCTGTCAGTACAACCATGTCCAACGTGCGCTCCTGGATAAATTCATTTAAGCTGTTGATCAGTCCGTCTCCCTTAATCATGCAATACGCGCTTTCCATGTCCGGGTATTGGCGACTGAAATAAGCTTTGATGCCGTTTAGCTTGATTTCGTCCCAGGCATCAGGATCTGTGGACATGTGCAGGAAATACACTTTGAAGCTGTATGGCTTCATTAATTGCATGAAGGCATCAAACGCTACCAGGTCACGTTGATCAAACTGTGTGATAAACCCGATGTGTTTGCATTCGGCCATCGATTCAAAAGCCATATCAGCCGGAAAGGCAAACACCGGCACTCTGGAACGTTCAATCACATCGGCTGTAACCGATCCTAAAAGGTCGTCCTCCTTGGATCCCTTGCCGTGTGAACCCATGACAATGAGCCGTGGCGGACGTTTTTTTGAGTACGTAAGTATCTGTTCCTCAGGCACTCCCTCTCTGAACTTGATTGTCAAGGGCACTTCGGGCAGCTTTTTCTGCTCCATGTCTGCTTTCAACTGCGCTTCAAGGGCATCCATGCTTTCGTGCATGTGCTGAATCTGCTTGTGCATGGCCTCTTCGTTGTGTTCATCAAACACAAAGGCGTCACTGATGGGCAAACCACCTGCGTAAATCGGGCTGTAATACGTGTGCAACAAGGTTACACCAGCATCCATGTCGGCGGCCAGCTTAATGGCCAGCCTGGCTGCTTTCAACGAATAGGCGGAAAAATCCACGGGAACCAACACGTAAGGGCTAATGGGCGTCGTTGCAGCCTCTACTTCATCAGGAAAATTCAGGTTTTCCAAAATTTTCAAAGCAGCTGGCAAATCAACCTCTTTAATGCGCACACGCACACCAGCCGAAATGACAGGCTGTATCAGGTTGACATTGTGCAGGCACACTTCGATGCCCTCCGTTTCTAAAATACCCTTGATGATGACGGCCCTTTCATAGGTATGAATGGCCACAGTAACCAGTTTATCGTCCATAGCAGTTGGTATTAGGGTTACACGTACCCTAAATATACCCGTTTTGGAACGTTTTAGGACGAATTAAGTGTTAATATATGTTAATATCTATACATCAACAGGGCGTATACCCTTTGGTTGCTGCTGGGGGTTGTGTTACCCAGATGGCCATTTGCTTGACGCGTAGACCAAAGAGCTTGCATAAACTCCAGCTCTACCCCTACCCTCCAGGCGCCTGCATTGTAGATATACGACGGTGAAAGCCTGTACAAATGCTTGATAATCTGTTCGTTTGACGTGTTTGCAGCGTCAATGCCATTACCATAAAAGCGGCTACCTGGTGTTAAATCCGAAGAGGGACCCTGGTTGGTTGTGTAACCGGCAAAAAAGCCACCCTGATGAGTGGTTCCTACCGTCAGGTTGACAAAACTACTGAAGGTGTTATAGTTAACGCATGTATTATCCGTTGTCAGGGCGTAGCCACCAATCTGGTTATGATCTGACAGGTTCTGTCCTTGAACGGCTTTAAAACGGATAGACCACTCTGGTTGAGCATATTGAGCATAGGCCATTACGCTGGAAGATGAGAGGTAATGACGACTGGCAACCTGCACACCCCCATTATCCAGCTCGTAACGCTGGGGTTGAATGCGTTTGAAGTCATACCCAAGCCCCGTTTTCCATCCTGCTGACTGCCATTCAGCCCCAACGTACAGATTGGGAAGGACGGCGTT
>JAAYBL010000095.1 GCA_012718945.1 Bacteroidales bacterium | reverse complement strand
GTCCAGCCCCTCAACCCTCCGGGCAGAAACTCCTCGTCGGCGGTGAGGCTGTCGTCTTCACAGTCGAAAAAGTTCTCCACATTGTAAAAGGCCAGGCGTAATGGCTCGACCGACGCCACCAGGGTGTCAGCCAATGTCGAATCGTCGGATTGCACGGACGGTTGGGATAAAACAACGCTCCCAACGGCGCTCAGACCCCCTGCAAGCAGTGTTAACAAGATACGTCGCATGGACGCAAGGTAGGCCGACCAACGGAAATGAGCAAGACCTGATTGCTCAACAAGGCTTATTCTAACGGTAGGATGGGCTTGCCAGCAGCCTCATAGGCACCAGCATCGGGAGCCTCGTCTGCCAGGCGGGAACGGCCGGCCAAATCGAAGGGGTATTCAAGGGCTACACTCCTGGAGCCCAGGTTGCGTGCCAGGGAAAGACTGTCAATCCGAAAATCGTACACATTTTGATTGAAATCCTCACCCAGACTTAAAAAGCGGGCCGTGGCGGCTGTTCTTAGGCAACTGTCACGACGAGGAATGGGCAGATTGGTTGAACGAAGCAGACTGTGGCTAAATAACACATCGGCACTCACCGCCTTGTTTTCTGTGAAAGCGAAGCCTATCTCCTCTACCTGGCTACCCGTAATCAGGCAATTCCTGAAGGTGGCTTGCAGCGGGTAATGCACTTCCTGTTCCTTGGCATCCAACAAGGCATTGGCCAACACCAACGTCGGACCTTCTCTGGTTATCAGATTGATGTGATTGGCCAGTGTGCAATGGGTAAACCTGGCCTCGCCACCCAACAGGAAAACGGTGTATTCTCCGCTGTTGGAGAGAAGGGAGTTGGCTACTTCCAATTTGTTGCAGACGCTGAACAGACTGTTGTACACATGATTATGCAGTACCGAGTTGGTCAGGGACACCTTCAGCCTGTCGGTCGAGGAAGAATCGGCTACCAAACCATAATATCCGCCGCTGATGCGCACATGATCGAGCACATTGTCAAAGCTGGTAGCCTTGAGTTGGATGTAGTACCATTGGCCGGGGTAATAAGCATAAGGCAATCCAATAAATACTTCATCGAGGCGGTCACCCCTGAAGGTGACGGGGTTTTCCAGACTACCTCTGGCGTCGAGGCGACCGTAGACCAACACCCTGGCGCCATCGTGCATGTACAGGGTTGTCCCTTCCTGCAGACTCAGGGTTACGTTTTCCGCCACAACCAGGCTGTCGTAAAGAACAATAGGCCTTGATCCGGTCAAGGTCGTGTCGGCCAAAATGGTTTTCCCGTTCCAACGGATGGCATCCCAGGACCAGGCATCCAGGTGGAGAGTCTGTACATTGGCACCCGAAGTAAACACAAGGGCGTCTTCCAAATAGACGGGTTGTGGATGACCTTGTTCAGTGCTGGTAAATTCCACAAAAAGAAACAGACTGTCGCCAGCCGGTATCCTGATATTACTCAACGAGGGGCCTGGATCGCCGTCTAAATTGAAGCGGAAGCCGGTTGTACCACCAGAGAGGAGGTTGACGTTATCGATGTGAGCCGGTCTGTCATCGGTGTTGTAGATGATCACCCAGGCGGTGGTGCTGCCGATACCGGAAAACAGGGTGTCAAACGACACAGTGTCGACAGAAAAGCGCAGATGTGCTTCACCAGCCACCACGTCCTCTTTACAACCGCCCACCAGGGAGGCCAATAAGAGTAAGGCGGCAACGGTTGCAAACAGGGATTGTCTCATCACGTAGGTAAAAGGGTTGCTAACGGAAGTGGTCTGATAAAAGCGTAGGATTGGCTATCGAAGATAGCATCAAAGCCGCTTGAGGGTTTCCGTCAATAAGGTCCAGAACGGCTGAACGGTAGGCATGAGCAGGCGTTCATCGGGTGAATGCACACCCCTCATGGTGGGACCAAAGGAGACCATATCAAGATGGGGGTACTTGAGCAGGAACAAGCCACATTCCAGACCGGCATGGATGGCGCGTATGCGGGCTTCCTTGCCGAAGAGGTCCTTGTGGGTATTGGCCACTAGTTTGACCAAAGCTGATTCCGGGTTGGGTTTCCATCCGGGGTAGCCTTCGGTATGTTTGATGGACATGCCAGCTAAGGTGAACAGGGCTTCCAGACGTTGACTCAAGGCGTGTTTGGCCGATTCGACAGAACTGCGTTGTGAGGTAGTGATCAGCCAATTGTTGTCATCAACAGGCTTGACGGAGGCCAGATTAAGAGAGGTTTCCACCAAACCGGGCAACGCAAAAGACATGGCCATCACACCGGTGGGGCAGACATACAGGGTCTGGATAAAACGCTGGCTGTCTGCCTTCTGTAGCAGCGTAGAGGGGGCTGTGGCAGAACTCAGTTCGATGGCCAACTTGGCATCAGTGAGGCGGTACTCATCTTCCAGATCGGCCAGCAGGTAATTAAGGTGCACCCTGACGGTCTCTTTCTGGGATGAAGGCACAGCGGCCAGGCAAGAGGCCTCTCTAGGTATGGCGTTGGACAGGTTACCACCGGTAAACGAGGCCAGGCGTAAATCGACTTCATGACTTAACTGCCATAGCGTACGGGCCAGCAAATGATTGGCGTTACCCCTACCCTTTTCGATATCATCACCGGAATGACCGCCCTGGAGGCCTTTTACCTGCAGGTTGAAATAGAAAAGGTTTTGGGGAGCCGGTTCGGTTTCAAAGTGAAACGTGATGTGGCTGTTCATTCCGCCGGCGCAGCCGATGAAAAGTTCACCATCATCTTCAGAGTCGAGGTTGATGAGGGTGCGGCCTTCAAAAAAGCCGGGTTCCAGACCAAACGCACCGGAGAGGCCTGTTTCTTCGTCAACGGTAAACAAACATTCAACAGGGCCGTGCTCAAGGGTTTTATCGGCCAGCACTGCCAATTGAGCGGCCATGCCAATACCATTGTCGGCACCCAACGTGGTACCTTTGGCTTTTAACCATTCACCATCAACAACAAGCTGAATGGGGTCTGTGTTGAAATCGTGGGTTGTATCGGCGTTTTTCTCGCAGACCATATCCATGTGGGCTTGCAAGACGACAGCTGGCGATGTCTCTCTTCCTTTGCTGGCAGGTTTGCGAATCAGTACATTGCCTACCTTATCCTGACGGCACTCCAGGCCATACTCGGCTGCAAAATCCACCAACCAGCGTTGGAGGGCTTCCGTGTGACCAGATGCGCGGGGAATGCGGCAAAGGGTGAAAAAATAGGACCAAAGTGCAGCCGGTTCTTGGGTTACGGCAGGCGGGTTGAAAGGGCGTGTTGACAGGGATGGATGATTGGTATTCATATGTTATCTATGCTTACGGTCTTTAAATAGACACAAAAATACGAAAATTATGGCAATGAGTCTGGATAATAATGTATATTTGCACTTCAAATTTATCTACGTTTCACCTATTAAACCGGACAAAATCCGGCATCATTCGACCAGGCATGGAAAAGAAATCAATCATCATCAACAGTGTCTTTGCTGTCAGTATCATTGCGTTGTTTGTGTTGCATTTCACGGATAAGGGCAAACAAAGCGAAGCCTTTTTAGTGCCAACTTCCGATTCGACAGCCATGTACGTTAAGCTCCCCATTGCTTACGTTAACGTGGACACCTTGTTGCAAAACTACAACTTTTCCAAGGACATGAATGAAACCCTGCTTCGCAAGCAGGAAAATGCCAGGGCCACTTTGTCACAAAAAGCCCGTCAGTTTGAAGGTGAAATGGCTGAATTCCAGAAAAAATACGAAAACAACGCCTTCCTGTCTGAACAGAGCTTCAAAAGCCAACAACAACGACTGCAAAAAAAGCAGGCTGACCTGCAGAAACTGGAAGAATCCCTCACTCAACAGCTGATGGAAGACCAACAGGCTATGAACCAGCAACTCAGGGATTCAATCTATGCTTTCCTGGCACGTTACAACAAAGACAAAAAATACCAGGTAATCTTGAGCAACACGATGAACGACAATATTTTGTTGTCTGATCCTGCTTACAACATCACCAACGAGGTCGTGGAAGCCTTGAATAAGGAATACACTCCGAAAGAAGACTGATCCGTTTTTCACCACCAATCTCCAAAGGCAGGACATTGTTTCTGCCTTTTTTGGCTTTTATGACCAAGCGTCAGCCCAATACGCCATTCTGTCACGTATTTTTCGGCTGGCACGACTCTTGAGTATCAACAGGTATAACATAGACCTATGGATTTACAAATACGGAAGAAACTGACCGACGAAGCTGGCGAAATGGATGCCGACTTCATCCCCGTCATCTCTGAAAACGAGGACTTTTCTAACCTTCAACAGAAGGATATCCCCGCTAGCTTGCCCATCCTACCCTTGCGAAACATGGTCTTGTTTCCGGGAGTGGTGATGTCGGTTTCCATTGGCCGGGTCAAATCATTGAAATTGGTGAAGGAAGTCTATCAGCAAGAGGGCTTGTTGGCTGTCTTCACTCAGATAGACGGAGGGGTCGACGAACCCGCGGTCGAAGATTTGCACCGCATTGGCTTGGTGGCCCGCATCTTGCGCATCCTGGAAATGCCTGATGGCTCTACAACTGTCATCGTTCAGGGCATGAAGCGCTGCAACCTGCTGGAAATAACAGACATCGAACCTTATCTGAAAGGACGGGTTGATATCAGGGAAGAAATCATGCCCCAAACGGAGGACAGGGAATTTGAAGCCTTGATTCAGGCCATCAAAGACCTATCCATCAAGATCATCAAAAATTCAGGAAACTTCCCTCAGGAAGCCACCTTTGCTGTCCGCAACCTGGAACACCCCTACTCACTGGTCAACTTTATCTGCGCCAACTTCTTATTCAAGCTGCACGAAAAACTAGCCTTGCTCTTTATTGACGATATCAAAGAGCGCAGTTACAAGTTGTTGGACATCATGACCAGGGAATCGCAATTGCTGGAGCTCAAAGTCTCCATCCAATCCAGGGCCAGGGAAGACATCAACCAGCAACAGCGCGAGTATTTCCTCCAACAGCAAATCAAGACCATCCAGGATGAATTGGGTGGCGGTATGCAGGAACAGGATATACAGGAAATGCGTGATAAGGCGTCGAAAAAGAAATGGGATGCCAAAACAGCCTCGGTGTTTGAAAAGGAATTGGCCAAACTGGAACGGACCAACCCTCATTCCCCTGAATATTCCACCCAACTGAACTACCTGAATACACTGTTGGACCTTCCCTGGAACGAATTTTCCAAGGATAATTTCAACCTGAAGAGGGCCAGACGCATTCTGGACAGGGATCATTACGGATTGGAGACCATCAAGGAACGTATCCTTGAACACATCGCCGTGCTTAAACTCAAGGGTGACATGAAATCGCCCATCATTTGCCTTTATGGCCCTCCGGGCGTAGGTAAAACATCGTTGGGCAAGTCGGTTGCTGAGGCTTTGGGCCGCAAATACATCCGCATGTCCCTGGGTGGCCTCCACGATGAAGCTGAAGTCAGGGGACACAGACGCACCTATATTGGCGCCATGCCGGGTCGCATCATTCAAAACTTGGTCAAGGCTGGTACTTCCAACCCTGTATTCATTCTGGACGAAATAGACAAACTCAGCAACGATTTCAGGGGTGACCCTTCATCGGCCTTGCTGGAAGTGCTCGATCCTGAACAGAACTTTAGCTTCCACGACAACTATGTGGACGTGGACTTTGATTTGTCCAAGGTGATGTTTATCGCCACGGCCAACAACATTCAGACCATCTCCCCGCCCCTGCTGGACCGTATGGAGGTGATTGACTTGTCGGGCTACCTGATTGAGGAAAAAATCGAAATCGCTCACAAGCATCTGATAAGAAAGGAAGCAGCCAATCACGGCATCACTGATGGCCACTTGCAAATAAACAAACCCGCCATCAGGGGTATTATTGAAGGCTACACGAGAGAATCGGGCGTACGTGAACTGGAGAAGAAAATCGCCAAGATCATGCGCAAAGTAGCTGGAAAGATAGCTGAAGATGAGCACTATACTGTAACCGTCACCCCCGATATGCTGGGTGACTACCTGGGCATGCCCCCTTACAGTCAGGATTTGTACGAGGGCAACGATTACGCCGGCCTGGTTACCGGTCTGGCGTGGACGGCTGCCGGTGGCAAAATCCTGTACATCGAATCAAGTTTGAGCAAGGGCAAGGCCAACAAGTTGACCCTGACCGGAAACCTGGGTGATGTCATGAAGGAATCGGCCGTGATTGCACTGGAATACATCAAGTCGCACGCGTCTACTCTGGGTATCGATGATGCGTTGTTCGACAACTGGAATGTACATATCCACGTACCCGAAGGTGCCATACCCAAAGATGGTCCTTCAGCTGGTGTAACCATGGTAACCTCGCTGACTTCTTCGTTTACGCAACGCAAGGTGAAGAAACACCTGGCCATGACGGGCGAAATTACCCTCAGGGGACGTGTCTTACCTGTTGGTGGTATCAAGGAAAAAATCCTGGCAGCCAAACGGGCCGGCATCAAGGAGATTATTCTCTCGAAGGAAAACGAAAAGGATATCAAGGACATCAAGGAGACCTACCTCAAGGGATTGACCTTCCATTATGTGAAGGATATTTCAGAAGTGCTGGCCATTGCCTTGCTGGACGAAATGGTTGATCATCCGGTTTCATTGTCAGTAGAACCTACAGCAGACAAGCAGACAGCCAACGCGTAACCTAACTGTTTTGGCTTTC
>JAAYBL010000094.1 GCA_012718945.1 Bacteroidales bacterium | reverse complement strand
TTAACAGAAAGAACGGTACCGTAATCTTCCATCACTTCTTTCAAGTCATTTTCCCGAACGCTGTAGTTCAGGTTACCAATGTAAATGTTCATAAAATAAAAAATAATAAAATAAATAAAAGAGGACTTGTATTGTCTTAAGCGACAAACAGCAGCAAAGGAAAGCAAAAAAATTGAAATACAAATTTTTGAGACGAAAATTTGTTAAAAAAATTGTTATTTCGATCTTTTTCGGGATTTCAGGTGTTTAGATTGACTCTCACTAAGGTTTAATAGATTGTAAAAAGGTTACTTATGGATGCTTTTAAAAAGAAAGTTGTTATTATTGGTGGTGGATTTGCCGGCATGAAGCTGGCTAAATCGTTGGATTCAAGGTTGTTTGATGTGCTGTTGATCGATAAGGTCAACCACCATCAGTTTCAGCCCCTGTTTTACCAGGTGGCGACTTCCCAATTGGAACCAGCTAGCATTTCCTTCCCCCTCAGAAGCGTATTTAACAAACAAGCCAACGTGCAATTCAGGCTTACGGAGGTGACAAATATCGACCGGGCTGCCAAAAAGGTCATCACCACCACCGGCGATTTTGCCTACGATTACCTGGTCATTGCCATCGGTTGCCGTACCAACTTCTATGGTAATGTCAACGTACGCAACCATGCTTTTTCGCTGAAGACTACTTATGATGCCATGACCATACGTAACCACGTGTTGCAAAATTTCGAGGATGCCATCGCCGCTCCTGCCGAAATCAAGCAAAGCTATTTAAACCTGGTGATCGTCGGGGCTGGCCCAACGGGGGTGGAGTTGGCTGGCGCTTTTGCTGAAATCAAACGCAACATTCTGCCCAAAGATTACCACGGCATTGACTTCTCCAAGTTCCGCATCATCCTGATAGAGGGAGGAAAGGCACCTTTGGGAAACATGAGCCAGAAAACACAGACGACATCGGCCAAATACCTGAAGAAAATGGGTGTTGAGCTGGTTCTGAAAACGTTTGTCAAGGATTACGATGGCCAAACGCTTACGTTGAGTAATGGTGAACAATTGCCTACTCGTACCGTGATCTGGGCTGCCGGTGTAAGGGGGCGACTGATGGAGGGTATTTTGCCGGAAGAGGTCGCTCCTCATGGTAAGCGTCTAATGGTCAATCGGTACAATCAATTGGGTGCTGAGTCTTCTATCTTCGCCATTGGAGACATCGCTTATATGGAAACGCCTAAGTACCCAAGGGCGCATCCGCAACTAGCCAATGTGGCTATCAATCAGGCCCTTTTGCTGGCAAAAAATCTTAAGCAGTTGGAGCAGGGCAAGGCAATGACCCCGTTTGAATACAAGGATCTGGGTTCCATGGCGACAGTGGGTACCAACAAAGCGCTGGTCGATTTCCCTCACCTGCATTTCAAGGGGCCAATTGCTTGGCTGATCTGGATGTTCTTGCATCTGATGCTTATCCTGGGGGTCCGCAACAAGTTAGTGGTCTTCGTAAATTGGGCCTGGGCATATGTGACCAAAGACACCTCGCTGCGGCTTATCCTCTCCCGACCCGACGACAGGCAGGCTTGATCGGTTGTTTGTAGTAGGGATACTCTATGCGGCAGGATAGTGAGGCATTGCCCACGTCCTGCCGTTTCGTTATTTTTGAAGCGTAAACGTAACTTCAGCACCATGATACAAAACGAAACAGAACTCAGGCAAGGCTCCGTACTGGAGGCCGGTCGGCGTATGTTAACGGCAGCTCGTACTGCACCCAAAGGTAAGGGTAAGGACAATCTTATCCTCTTGTTGGTGGATGGCCCTGAATTGGCTCAGTTGGCCGATTACATGGACGCGAGTGTGGAACGCCATGGGCGTCAGTTCTTTCACAGGGATGCCCTCAATATCAGACAAGCCATGGCTGTGGTCATCATGGGAACGACGCTTTCCAATATGGGATTGAATTGCGGGTATTGTGGATTTTCCACCTGCGAGGCCAAAGATAAAGCAGGGGATTTACCCTGTGCCTTTCCGCTTAACGACCTGGGCATAGCGCTGGGTTCTGCTTGCGCAACGGCTGCCGATTTGAGGGTGGACACCCGTGTCATGTTTTCTGCAGGGGCGGCGGCCATGGAAATGGGCTGGTTGGGCCCCGACTGTAAGGCAGCTTACGCTATACCTTTGAGTGTGACCGGTAAAAATCCCTTCTTTGACAGGGTTTCTACGAGACCTCAGTAACGGTTAAAATGATTGCAGGTCGTACAGACGCTTGAATGCGCCGTCCAAGGCCAACAGCTCCTGGTGCGTGCCCCGTTCCACAATGCGTCCTTCGTGTAATACGCAGATAAGGTCTGCGTTGCGGATGGTGGAAAGGCGGTGGGCAATGACGATGGTCGTGCGGTGTTTCATCAGGTTTTCCAAGGCTTCCTGTACCAACTTTTCCGATTCGGTATCCAGGGCCGATGTGGCTTCGTCCAGAATCAGAATGGGCGGGTTTTTCAAGACGGCCCTTGCAATGCTGATGCGCTGACGTTGGCCTCCCGATAATTTGCCGCCTCTGTCGCCGATGTTGGTATCATAGCCATCTTCGGTAGCCATGATGAAGTCGTGGGCGTTGGCGATCTTGGCGGCTTCAACGACCTGTTCCATGGTGGCGTTTTCCACCCCAAAGGCAATGTTGTTGAAGAAGCTGTCGTTAAACAGGATGGCTTCCTGGTTGACGTTGCCCATGAGGTGGCGCAACGTATGCAGGGAGAATTGCCTGATGTCAATGCCATCTATGGTGATGCTGCCACTTTCAACGTCGTAGAAGCGGGGCAGAAGGTCGACCATGGTCGATTTGCCTGAGCCGGATTGACCAACCAGGGCGATGGTCTGCCCTTTGGCGATGGTTAGGTTGATATCCCTCAAAACCGGTTCGCTTTGGTACTTGAAGTTGACATCGGTATAACGGATATCCTTGGAGAACGTCGTCAACCCTACGGGGTTGGCCGGCTCCCGGATTTCGTTTTCAGCTTTCAGGATTTTATCGATACGCTCCATGGAGGCTAACCCTTTCTGGATGCTGTACCAGGCTTGCGAAAAGGCTTTGGACGGATTGATGATGCTGTAGAAAACAACCAGGTAGAGAATGAAATTGGAAGCGGAGATGACCGATTCCTGGCTTAAGATAAGAGAACCTCCGAACCAGACCACCAGAGCGATGATGGCAGTGCCTAGGAATTCACTCAATGGGTGAGCGAGTTGTTGGCGTCTGGCTATTTTCCGTGATGTTTTGCGTAAGCGTTCGTTTTGCTGGCCGAAGCGGGTTCTGATTTTTGATTCGGCGTTGAAGGCTTTGATGATACGCAGGCCGGTCAATGTTTCCTCGATTTGTGACAGCAGTTCACCCCATTGTGCCTGCCCTTCGCGGGAAGGTTTCTTGAGTTTCTTGCTTACGCGTCCCAGCAGGAAGCCAGCAATAGGTAACAGTACTAAGACAAAGGCGGTCAATTCCCAGCTCATCAACAACATGGTGAAGAAAAAGACCACAATCATGATCAGGTTCTTGAACACCATATCCAGTGAGCTCATGACAGAGTGCTCCACCTCATTTACGTCGCCAGACATTCTGGCCAGGATGTCACCCTTCTTTTCTTCGGAGAAAAAGCCTAGAGGCAGGCTGGTCACCTTCAGGAAGATGGCGTTTCGTAAATCCCTGAGCACGCCTGTTCGGATTGTTATCATGTTTGCCGAAGCCATAAACATGAATAAGGCTTTGAAAAAAGTCATCACCACCAGGAACAGGCCAAGGAGTAAGAGCACGACGCCGCCATCCAGGCCTTCCATATGGGATATGTAGTAGTATAGGTTGTTTTTTAGCACGTCCCCCAGGTTGTTCAGGCCATCAAGGGGCATCAAGGTGTCGTAGGCTTTTTTATTGATCCCAAAGAGAATTTCCAGGATGGGTACGATCAACATAAACGAGAACAAACTGAAAAAAGTGGAGAGCAGGTTGTTCAGTACATTGAGGGCAACACTCTTCTTGTAGGGGGGAACAAGGCGAATCAGGAGGGCGATGAATTCTTTCATTGTAGTCGCATTACAGGGCGCAAGTTAGCAATTCCGCCCCACTTATTGCCAAAAAAAAAGAGACTGCCGTGGCAATCTCATGGTGGGCGTTGAGGGATTCGAACCCCCGACCCTCTGCTTGTAAGGCAGATGCTCTGAACCA
>JAAYBL010000093.1 GCA_012718945.1 Bacteroidales bacterium | reverse complement strand
CTGTTTGTGAACGGCAAGAAAATCTTCATCAAAGGGGTCAATCTGCACGAGTTCAATACAGAAAAGGGGCAGGTCGTGACTGAAGCGGTGATGATGCGTAATATTAAATTGATGAAAGAGCTGAACATCAACGCGGTACGTACATCGCACTACCCTCAGCCACCGCTCTGGTACAAGCTGTGTGACCAATACGGCCTTTACCTGGTCGATGAAAACAACCTCGAGTCGCACGGATTGGGGTACGGTCCGGACAATGTTTCCAACTTCCCTGAATGGCAAGCCGCTCACCTGGACAGGGTGAAGCGATTGGTTGAACGGGATAAAAACCACCCCTCGGTGATTATTTGGTCCCTGGGCAACGAGGCTAGCAACGGTAAGGCCTTTTTCGATTTGTACGATTGGGTCAAGGCGCGTGACAACAGCCGTCCGGTGCAATACGAGCAAGCCTATCAACGGGATAAGAACACCGACATTATTTGCCACATGTATCCATCCTGGGAAAGCATGCTGCGTGATGCAAAAAAAGACCTGGGTCGCCCTTACATCATGTGTGAATACGCCCACGCCATGGGTAACAGCATGGGTAACTTTCAGGATTACTGGGACCTGATGCGGTCGAGCAAGAACATGCAGGGTGGTTTTATCTGGGAATGGTACAACCACGGCTTTAAGACCAAGGACGAACAGGGACGTCCCTATTGGGCGTACGGCGGCGACCTGGGTAGTTACGGAAAAATGAACAGCGACAATTTCTGCATGGACGGTATCATCAGTCCCGACCAGCAGTATGTACCGCACACCCTGATTGTCAAGAAGGTCTATCAGAACATTTTGTTTGAGGCCAAAGACTTGAGCAAAGGTGTTTTGACAGTGGTGAACGATTATAAATTCACATCGCTTTCGCCAGCTACGACGACGTTTACATGGGTATTGTTGAAAAACGGAGAAAAAGCAGCCGAAGGAGCGTTTGATGTGACCATACCGGCAGACTCCCAAAAGGATGTAGTCTTACCGCTGCCTACCATTGCCAAGCAAGACGGGGTGGAGTATTACCTGCAAGTCTTTGCTACCACCAAGAAAGCCGATACCTTTTTGCCGGCTGGTTTTGAAGTGGCCAAAGGCGAGTTTGCACTGACATCGAATGCGTATTTTGCCGACAAGGCTGATCCCGTAAAGGTTGATGCGAAGCGTGCTCAGGCCGCTGCAAGCGCTACCCCGCTGGAGACGGAAGAAAAAGATAACAGGGTGACGGTCAAATCTGGCACTGTGTCGTATGTCTTTTCTACCAGGGACGGGCAAACGTTGTTGGAAATGAAACAGGATGGCCGCAACGTCTTCGACGAATTGCCGACGCTCAATTTCTGGCGGGCTCCCAACGACAATGAATTCGGTGAAAATGCCCAGACCCGTTTACGGTTATGGGATGCTGCCGGACAAAATGTGGTGTATTCGTTTAAAGGCAAGCAAGCCGTTGGTGGTGCCGTGTCTTTCGATTATCAGGCCAAACTGCGTGGTATTGAGGCTGTTGTCAATCTGACATACACTGTACGTTCTGATGGCAGCCTGGCTGTTCAAGCCGATTACAAAGCCCTCTCCGATGACCTGCCTGAAATGATGCGCTTCGGTATGTTGATGACCTTGTCGGGTGACTTTGCCGACTTTACCTGGTACGGACGAGGCCCTGGAGAGAACTATGTGGACCGTCATCTGGAAACCTTCATGGGTGTCTGGAAAGGGAAAGTCAGTGAGCAGGCGTTTGCCTATTACCGTCCCCAGGAAACGGGCAACAAGACCGATGTGCGCTGGTTGACCCTGACAAACCAACAGGGCAAGGGCGTACGTGTTGATGGGTTGCAACCTTTATCGGTGAGCGCTACCAACTACAAGCCCGAGGATCTCGATCCGGGTCGCACCAAAAAACAGCAACACTGGTCTGACATCAATCCCCGCTGGGAAACCGTTCTCTGTGTCGATTTGTTCCAACGGGGCGTCGGTGGCCTTCAATCCTGGGGTGCCAAACCGCTGGACAGGTACCGTTTCATGGATAAATCATACAGTTACGGCTTTGTGATTACGCCTCTCAGCAAATAATCCTAAGGATTTAGTGACTCAAAAAAAGGATGACACCCGGCAGGTGTCATTTTTTTTTTCTCATTTACTAACGTGTTGGTGAATCAATTACAATGGTTTACTATCTTTGCGTTTATACCGAAAAACAATCTTCGTCTCCATATCTTCCGTTCACTTGAACTAACAACTCTCTTTTAATCAATGAACATCATGAAAAAAATGAGTTTGAGACATTGTTTGACCTTCCTTACCTTGGTAGGAGTGGCCATGGTATCGTTGCCCTTGTTGGCAACCGGCGGTAAAGGGCCCATTTCTCAGAAAGTGGTGGCATCAAATCAACGCTTGGCTTCAAAGTCTGTAGCGGCACAAAAAATCAAGAAGCCTATCAGTCCGTTACTGAGAAGTATGAATGAGGATGAATCCAATCAAACGGTCAAAGAGAGATCGCTTATGCGTACGCCCATCGTTGACAAGGCGCGTGCTTTGGACTCAGGCAGGAGGAAAAGTCCAGTCAGGAAGGCAGGCTTACAGTCTACGAAGACTTTTCTGGATAGCGTTGTGGTATCTAAAGAAGGTCTTTCAACCTCTAAAACGGTGTACGATTACGATGCCTATGGTCGCAGAATTCTAGAGGCCTATATGTCATTCAATGAAAACACGGCTATCTGGGATACCACTGAATTAGAGACGAGACTTTATGATGATGCTGGTCACCTATTGTTGTGGATCTATTACGAATGGGACGAGTCGAAGCAACAACTGCTGCCGGATGAAAAAGAAACCTCTGTTTTTGAGTATGACGGTGAAAACAACCTGTTGGAACACCAGGTTGATTATTATTGGGACAAGGACAGTTCCAAGTGGGTCTGTAATTACAGAGGAGAGATCGTTTTTGATGGGCCTCAGCGTGAATTCTACAAGGAATGGACTGATTATAGCTATGATTCCACCGTTGGGGAGTGGATGGCTTATCGTAAAGATCTGCAATACAGAAATGTGAATGGCTATTCCTATCAATATGAGTATTATGATTGGGATGATAGCCTCAAAATATGGATAGGAAAAGAAAAATACGGGTATGTTAGCGACGAGGTGACGGGTGAAGAAACACTGTACAGTCAGTATTATTGGAGTGATTCATTGAGAGTATGGAGCCAACGTACCGATGAAACATACTTGCCTGGTGGTAGCCTTGAATCGAAAGCCTACTTCGAATACGCCGTATCGACGCAAACCTGGAGTCCGGACATTCGTTACGTCTATGATAAACAAGGCGATCAGTGGTTTGATGAATTAACCATCGAACAGCAATGGAATGCTTCAAAATCAGCCTGGGTCAACGATACAAAATCAAACCTTGAATACGATAGTGAAAAGGGTGATACATCCAAATATGTACGGTATGATTGGGATGTGGAGGCAAGCATATGGAAGGGGGTAACCTACTGGGAAAAATCATGGTATGACTACGGCAATTTGCAGTCGTTAAACCGATATTCGTATTCTTCAGATAATGGATGGGTTATGACTTATGAGTTGTGGCTCGAATATGATAATTTGACCAATGACGAGTGGCTGATAACGTATTCATGGGAATCTGAGTATTATTTGAGTGGTGAGCAGGCATGGTTTATTCAATTTTATCGTTATTCGTCCTTGGAACCATGGATAGACGAATATACGTTCAAGCGGACGTTCCAATTCCACGAAAATGGACTCAGGTCAATAACGCGCACGTACGATTGGGATGAAACCAACCAGGTGTGGGTCAACTATTCGAAGCGCGAATACACGATCAACGAAGCCGGTGATTATGCTTACTCGATCTTTTATGATTGGGAAGTAACCGATTGGGTGGAAAGAAACCGCACTACCTACTTTTATTCTCAACGAATGGTGGGTGTGCAATCTATTGAGGTTAAGCTTGAGGTATATCCCAATCCGGTGGCTGATTGTTTGAAAATCAAGGGGGCTACCCAAGGTGAACTCATCAAGGTGTTTGATTTGAACGGCCGCATCGTGCGAATGCTCAAGGTTGATGGAGAGGAAGCCAGTGTGAATATGGCGAATGTACCGGCTGGCACTTACCTGGTTCAGGTGGGAAAGCAGGTGGTGAAGATTATCAAGTAAGATTTTTTTAAGGGATGCCAACCCTGCTGATTTGACCCCCAATAGTTGGATTTGACTTTTGGGGGTCACTTCAGCAAAGGGAAGCCATTCTTTTTTTGTTCCTATAAGAAGGAGGTTTGGAAAAAGTGATTATCTTTGTTCGCAATAATACGAACAATAGATGGCCGTCAAGCGTCAAATACCCATTACAGAGCAGCACAAGCGCATGGCTCGCTATGCCAAAGCGATGGGCCATCCTGTACGGATGTATGTCCTGGAATTACTTTCCAGGCAAGCCTGTTGTTACAGCGGGGATTTGAGCGAGGAACTGCCCATCGCCAAATCCACCTTGTCACAGCACTTGAAGGCGTTGAAAGAGGCAGGCCTTATTCAAGGAGAGATCGAGGCCCCCAAGGTCAAGTACTGCTTGAACCAAACCAATTGGGAAGAGGCCAGGCAACTGTTCGATCATTTTCTTAAGCAAGGCACGAAGGTAAACAACCGATCCTGCGACTGTTGATTTTTTTTGCCGCTATTGTTCGTTGTTTTACGAATAGAGTACCAATAAGTGTATAAGTTGAAAAACCCCTTTTAAACGATCAAACATGGAAATCAAAGTACTGGGCACCGGTTGCCCCAAATGTAAAACGTTGGAAAAAGTAACTCGGGAAGCAGTGGCTGAAACGGGAGTGGACGCTACTGTCACCAAAGTGGAAGATATCACGGAAATTATGAGTAGCGGTGTCATGATGACCCCCGCTCTGATCATCGACGGTAAAATAGTCGTGAAAGGCAGGGTGCCCTCGGTGGAGGAAATCAAACGCCTGATTACTGCTTGAGACTGATAATAGTTAAACATTCAATCATTAACCACGTATGAAAAAGCGTCTTGTCTTAGGCTTCTGTGCTGCTCTTTTTGTCTTTGGTATTCACGCCCAAAGCTGCAGCAACGCCCCCAAAAATCCCTCCGTTGAAAACGAACAGACCTCATTGGCTGAAGAGGGTCAGTTACTGGCAGCGAATACGCAATCGACTCAGGTTGAAGCGTATTATTTCCACTACACACGTCGTTGCGTCACCTGTCAAGCTGTGGAAAGCGTCACGGCAGACGCACTTAAAACGTTGTACGGTGGCAAGATCGTGCTGAAATCCATCAACCTGGATGAAAAAGGTCATGAAGCGCTGGTCGAAAAGTTGGGGATCAACGGCCAAACCTTGATCGTGGTGAAAGGGGCAAAGAAAACCGAACTGACCAACGATGGTTTTATGTACGCCCGCTCCAATCCGGATAAGCTGAAAGTAGCGATTAAGAAAGCGGTGGACGCACTGTAATTTACTGACCACATGGATGTATTGCAACAATGGCTGGATTCGACCCAGCTTCCCTTCTTGTCGGCATTTCTCCTGGGGCTGATGACAGCCATCAGTCCTTGTCCCCTGGCCGCCAACATCACGGCCATCGGCTATATCAGCAAGGATATTGTCAGCCGTAAGAAGGTATTTTACAATGGCTTGGTTTATACCCTCGGACGTGCCATCACCTATACGGTCATTGGGCTGCTTTTCTATTTCGGTGCAGGAAAGATCAACATTGCCGGCTTCCTGCAACAATGGGGAGAGAAAATATTGGGCCCCTTGTTGATACTGATAGGCTTGTTCATGCTGGGTGCGTTTAATTTCATCCGCCTGCCTGGTGTCGGCTCCCTGACATCAACCATGGAAAACCGGGCCAACAAAGGTTTTTGGGGCGTATTGTTGTTGGGGGTGGTGTTTGCGCTGGCATTTTGTCCCTACAGCGGTGTACTGTATTTTGGCATGCTCATCCCATTGACCATCAGCAGCGCATCCGGCCTCTATCTGCCCTTGGTGTTTGCCTTGGCCACGGGTATACCGGTCATCGTGTTCGCCTGGCTCATTGCTTTTTCGGTCGGCTCCATTGGTGGTTTTTACAACAAGATGAAAGTGTTTGAAACCTGGTTTCGCCGTATTGTGGCCATCCTGTTTCTTGGTGTCGGGTTGTATTACGTGATTATGTTAGTCTTTTGATTTTTTTCCTTTGATTGTTCGTTGAAAGACGAACAGATACAAAAATAAGTAACTGTGGAAACGAAAAAAGAAGTGAAAATACTGGGTTGGATGGTGGCCGTGTTTGCGTTGGCCTTCTTCTTACCCATTGAAAGTGCTCGGTTCAATACGGCTGTTGCCGCCTCCTTGGATTTGGTGAAATGGTATGCCAGAGAGCATGTGGTCTTGTGTTTGCTGCCAGCTTTCTTCATTGCCGGTGTCATTGCCATTTTTGTGAGTCAAGGCTCGGTGCTTAAGTATTTTGGTGCCAATGCCAAAAAATGGTTGGCCTATACGGTGGCTTCCGTATCAGGTGCCATCCTGGCTGTCTGTTCCTGCACCATCTTGCCCTTGTTTTCCAGCATCCACAAGCGGGGTGCTGGTCTGGGCCCGGCCATTGCGTTTTTGTATTCAGGCCCGGCTATCAATATTTTAGCCATCATTTTGACAGCCCGTATTTTAGGTTTTGAAATGGGACTGGCTCGAACCATCGGTGCGGTGACGTTCAGTGTGATCATCGGATTGATCATGGCCCTTATTTATCGCAAGGAAGAACGCGTCAAGAAAGAACAACAACTGACCATTGTGCCTGAGCCTGAAAAGCGCCCGATGTGGCAAACCCTGTTTCACTTTTTTACCCTCGTGCTGATCTTGGTGTTTGCCAACTGGGGTGCTCCGTCGGGGGGTGATACGTCGAGTGCCTGGTATGTGATTTGGAGCTACAAATGGTACATCACAGGTTTTTTGGGCTTGTTGCTGGCCTGGTCGCTCATCGCCATCTTGAAAATCAAATGGCAGTGGGTGGTGGCTACTGTACTCGCAACGATAGCTGCAGCTTTTTTGGCGACGAGCTTCATCGACAATGCCAAAATAAGCCCACTAGTACCGATGCTGGTGGCCATAAGCGGTCTTAGTCTCATCACCTTGTTTGACAAACGGGATCCCGACAACAAGGAGTGGGCCCTGTCTGCCTGGGGCTTTGCCAAACAGATTATGCCCCTTTTGGCAGTGGGGGTGGTCACCGCCGGCTTCTTGCTGGGATCTACACATGATGGCCAAACCATAGCCGGGGTAATTCCCAATGAATGGATAACGGCACTGGTAGGAGGGAACTCGATTTTCTCCAATTTCTTTGCTTCCGTTGTGGGCGCCTTCATGTATTTCGCCACCCTCACCGAGGTGCCCATTCTGCAAGGACTGATTGCCTCTGGTATGGGTAAAGGTCCTGCTTTGGCCCTGTTGCTGGCCGGACCCTCCTTGTCACTCCCCAACATGCTCGTTATTCGGAATGTCATGGGTACCCAGAAAACAGTCGTCTACGTTTCCCTGGTCGTGGTGCTTTCCACGCTGGCTGGTTTATTGTATGGAGCCTTGTAATCACATAAAAACGATGAACATACTAATTCTTTGCACAGGCAATAGTTGCCGCAGTCAAATGGCCCATGGCTTTTTACAGTCGTTTGATGCCGGCCTGACAGTCTGTTCGGCTGGTACAGAGGCTTCTGGCAAACTCAATCCCATGGCCGTCGAAGTTATGAAAGAGGCTGGAATTGACATCAGCCACCACACCTCCGATTCGGTGGCATTGTACATTGATCAGCCCTGGGATTATGTAATTACCGTTTGTGGAGGCGCCAACGAAAACTGCCCCGTTTTTCTGGGCAAGGTCAAGCACCGCTTGCACATCGGTTTTGACGATCCAAGCCACGCTGTTGGCAGCGATGCCTTTATCCGGAGCGAATTCATCCGGGTAAGGGACGAAATCAAGGAGGGTTTCCGGCGTTTTTATGATGATGTTCTGAAGACGTCGATGAAGGCTTGATGCCTGTTTCCCGTGACGTAAAAATGGCCAATAAAAAAAACAAAAATCAGATGAAACCCGAAGATATTAAAGGGCTTGTCAAAGACAAGTACGGACGCATTGCTACAGAAACGACCAAACTAGCTTCTTCAGGCTGTTGTGGGTCAAAAGGCTGCTGCAACGCCCTGGAATTCAGTATGATTGGTGATGAGTACCAACACGTGGAGGGGTATAATCCCGATGCCGATTTGGGGCTAGGCTGTGGCTTGCCCACCCAATATGCTGGCATCAAACTCGGTGACCATGTGCTGGATCTTGGCAGCGGAGCGGGCAATGACTGCTTTGTGGCCCGCGCCATCGTGGGGGCAGAAGGTTGTGTGACAGGATTGGATTTCACGGAAGCCATGGTGGACAAAGCCAGGGTCAACGCCGAGAAGTTGGGCTATAACAACCTGACGTTTATCCTCGGAGATATTGAACACATGCCTTTGGCCGATGAAGCCTTTGATGTAGTGATCTCCAACTGTGTCCTCAACCTGGTCCCCGACAAACGGAAAGCGTTTGCCGAGGTCTGGAGGGTGTTGAAACCGGGTGGCCATTTTTGTGTATCCGATGTGGTACTGGCTGGTACACTGCCGGAAGGTCTCAGAAGTGAGGCGGAACTATATGTGGGCTGCGTTGCCGGAGCCCTTCAGCAGGAAGACTATTTGGACATTATTCGTCTTCAGGGATTTCCCATGGTGACTATTCACAAACAAAAACCCATCATCATACCGGAAGCGGTGTTGGACAAGTATCTAACATCTGCCGAAAAAGCGGCTTATATAAATGGTGACAATGGTATCTTCAGCATCACAGTAACAGGAACAAAACCATGAAAAAGCACCCTCAACCCGCTATGTCCTTTTTTGACCGATACCTCACGCTTTGGGTGACGTTGTGCATTATTGCCGGCATTGCCATTGGAAAGTGGTTGCCCATGGTGCCTGACACCTTAAGTCAGTTTGAGTACGCCAACGTGTCTATCCCCATCGCCATCCTTATCTGGATCATGATTTTTCCCATGATGCTCAAGATCGACTTCGGTAGCATCGTCAACGCATTCAAAAACCCCAAAGGCTTGACCGTTACCCTCGTGGTCAATTGGCTGATCAAGCCCTTTACCATGTTTGGCCTGGCCTGGCTGTTTTTCTTTGTGGTTTTCAAGTCGCTTTTACCGGGTGAGTTGGCCTCTGAATATTTGGCCGGCGCTGTGTTGTTGGGGGCTGCTCCCTGTACAGCCATGGTGTTTGTGTGGAGTCACTTAACGAAAGGCAATCCGGCCTACACGCTGGTGCAAGTGGCTGTCAACGATCTGGTTATCTTGGTGGCTTTCATTCCCATTGTCAGCCTTCTGCTTGGTGTCAGCGGCATCGCCATTCCTTGGGATACCCTGTTGCTGTCCG
This sequence comes from Bacteroidales bacterium, assembly GCA_012718945.1. GTDB lineage: Bacteria > Bacteroidota > Bacteroidia > Bacteroidales > UBA1402 > UBA8389. Next base: position 22,879 of record JAAYBL010000093.1, on the reverse strand, counting down.
TGGTCTTATTTGTGGTCATACCTCTCGTCTCAGCCATGATTACTCGACGTTTGGTCATCAAACGAAAAGGGTTGGCCTGGTTTGAAAGCACGTTTTTGAAAGCCTTTACCGGCACCACCATTGGCGGCTTATTGCTCACCCTGATTATCATCTTTTCATTTCAAGGCGAGGTTATCCTGCACAATCCGTTCAGTATTCTGCTGATTGCTGTCCCATTGACCCTGCAAACCTTTCTTATTTTCGGCATTGGTTACGGCTGGGCGTATCGATGGAAGCTGCCGCACGATGTGGCCGCACCGGCTGCCCTCATTGGTGCCAGCAACTTTTTCGAACTTGCCGTGGCCGTGGCCATTGTGCTGTTTGGGTTTGATTCAGGCGCTACGCTGGTCACCGTGGTGGGTGTGTTGGTCGAGGTACCCCTTATGCTGACTTTGGTTCGCCTGGCCAACACAACCAGACCGGCGTTTCTTAACCGTTCCAGCCGTTCCTGAAGGGAGGCTGGAATCTATCAGTCGTACGTCAGGTAATCAACATCCACGAAGCCGCTTTCTTCCAGGTCGTTGAAGCTGTAAAGGCCGAGGCGATCACCGCGGTAGTGGCCCCAGACCAGTTGATAGGGTTCACCGAACGGCACGAACGTTTGACCATCCAGGCTGTAGTGAAACTGTGACAAACCATCGAGCCCCCAGGTGGAACGCAACCAAAGTGTTTGTTGCATTACAGGAATGCCACGGTCGATGAGGCTGTTCTTACGGTATTCCAACCAACAACCATCCGTCTCTTTGGTCAAGCCGATGGCTGCGTGTTGAGAAGACAGGTGGCAGAGACCGGCTTTCTGTCCTGGTGTCATGCCAGCTATATCCAGTTTAACCGTAACGGTGTTGCTCGATGTCCGGAAGCTGCGCTGTGTCAGTGTGTTGCCTGCTTTGGTGACATCGTTGGCCACTAGTGGGCGATAGGCTTTCAGTCGCAACCAACCCTTTCGTTCGTTTAACGAAAACATGTCTGAACGGGGCTGGTAGTGCCATTGCCATTGAGGTCCAAGCGTCGCTGTCTTAAAATCATCACTTCGATTCAGTTTGACTTTTTTGGCGGCTTTGGCCGGCATCTTGCCTGACCACTGCATGGTGCCTAATCCTTCTTGCGTCAGGGTTCCGGGAACGGGCCATTCATCCACCCAGGTGACGGGCAACAAACTGACGATACGCCCGCTCCAATCGCCGGAGCCGTGGTGGGTGAGGAAGTACCAGGCGTTGTCTGGCCCCAGGATGATGCCGCCCTGGTTGGGTTCATTGGCTTCACGGCTCGCCAACGCCAATTGCCGTTCTTCATTGAAGGGGCCCCACATGGAACGTGCGCGTTTGGCCATCACATACCGGCCAATTCCATTTTTATGTTCGCTGAAAATCAGGTAATACCAATCACCAACTTTGATCAATTTGCTGGCCTCCCGACCGCTTCCCTCATTGATGAGTACGGCCGAGGCTCTATCCAATCGGGTGCCGTCGGCTGACAGTTTGAACTGGTAGGTTTTATACCCATCGGCGAAATGCGTACCGACAAAGCAAGCCTGACCATCCTCGTCCCATAGGACGGTACAGTCATCCCAGCCCGGTTCGTCAAGGAGTTGGGTCAGTGGAGCCCAGGGCCCTTTTGCTTGAGGGGCGCTGGTCATAAAGTACCCTTCGTCGGGGGTGCCGAAAAACAGGTAAAACCGTTTGTTGTGATAGCGTAATGTGCCTGCCCAAATGCCTTTGGCCGGACGGTTCATGCGTTGCCAACTCAGTTCAGGCCCTATCTGGGTGAGGTCTTCAACGATGTTGGTGCAGTATGCCCAATTGACCAAATCCTTGGAGTGCAACAGAGTCATCCCCGGTGAATATTGGAAGGTGGAAGATATGGCGTAGAAATCATTGCCCACACGAATACAGTCGATATCGCTGAAGTCGCTAGGGATGACAGGATTTTGGTAGGTGCCATTGCCTTGGTCGCCCCAGGTGATCCAGTTTCCCCACAAACGGGTCGATTGAGCACTCAATGAAAGGCTTAGGCACAGGAGGGGCAATAGGAGGTACTTTTTTATCATGATACACGTATATGGGGCTCGAAAATAAGCATTTTTTTGTAGATGGATGGGCTTTGTACGCGCTCACTTGCCTATCTTTGCCCGATAATAACAACACCATGAATTGGATTCTTTTGACCATAGCCGGATTATTTGAAGTGGGCTTTACCTTTTGTTTGGGCAAGGCCAGGGAGGCTACCGGCTCAGAGATGTACCTATGGTACGGGGGCTTCCTTCTTTCATTGACACTCAGCATGGTCCTGCTCATCAAGGCTACCCAGTCTTTACCTTTGGGGACTGCCTACGCCGTTTGGACTGGCATTGGTGCCATAGGTACGGTATTGGTGGGTATTTTCGTCTTTAAGGAGCCGGCCACCTTCTGGCGGTTGTTTTTCCTTACGACCCTGATCGCTTCCATCGTGGGGTTGAAAGTGGTATCCGAATAAAATAGAACCGTTCAGCCCCCTTGTTCAACGACTCAGCGACAATTATTTTCAAACAACAGGGGCAGCCCCTTACTTTGACGCTTGTTAAAACCCATACACCTATGAACAAGCTCTTTTTTAAAAAAAACCGTTGGTGGTTGTTGTCAGCTGCCATCGTCGTCTTCTGTTTTGCCTCTGCCATGTTCCGTAAGTCAGTGATGACGGGCAATCCATTTCACATCACCGTCATACCTGCTTTCCTCTCCATGCTGCTGACAGCCGGTGGTATCGGCGGATTGGTCATTTTTATGCTCAAACGAGCTCAACGGTACTCATCTGTCCAGTTGGCCAAACGGATGATTCCAACACTATTGCTGTTTTACCTGGGAGCCACCCTCATCGCCAACCTGGCCATCGCCCTCAGTACTGCCATTTGGTTTGTCTGCATCGGCAGGCCCTTTTCCGAGTATTGGCTTCACCTGCGGTTGTATGAATTGCCCTTTGCCGGCTTCGGGTTCTTTTTTTGGTTGCTGTGTTTCACCATTGGTTTTGTGTATGTGCTCTGGCATAAGTCGGTCAAGAAAGAACAGCAACTCAGGGAGGAAAATTTGCGGTACAAGTACCAGAACCTCAAGGCCCAGGTTAATCCTCATTTTCTGTTCAACAGTCTGAACACCTTGTCCGAACTGGTGTACGAAGATGCAGCCAAAGCCGATGCTTACATTAGACAATTGGCCGACATCTACCGCTACATCCTGGAGCATGAGGACACGAATCTGGTACCCATTGAACAGGAAATCGACTTTGTCAATCGGTATGTCAGCCTTCAGCAAGCCCGAAACGCAGGTAAGATCAAACTGGAGATGGATGTGAAGGATGCGGTTGGCCGCCAGGTTCTGCCCGTTTCGCTGCAAATCCTGGTTGAAAACGCCTTGAAACACAATGTTCTATCTGAGGAGGTCCCTTTGAGTCTGAGCATTCGCTATTCGAAAGACTGCTTGGTCATAACCAATAACGTACAAAAGAAAACCCCACTCGAGGACTCTCCCCAAACAGGGTTGTCTAATTTGAACGAACGTCTTAAACTCATTACCGGCAAAGAATTGACCATCACGCAGGATTCAACCCATTTTTGTGTTACCTTGCCACTCGTTTAAGTCGTCAACAGCCAGCCATGACCAACGCACCCCTTAAAGCGCTCTTGATTGAAGACGAACGCCCGGCTGCCAACAAGTTGATACGCTTGCTGAAAGCCGTGGCGCCCGACTTGGAGGTTGTGGAGGTCATTCCTTCGGTAGAAAAGGCGGCGAACTGGTTGTTGAAACACCCGTCGCCTGACCTTCTTTTCATGGATGTCCAACTTGAAGATGGGGTTTGCTTTGAACTGTTCGAACAAATCGACGTGACCATCCCCGTCATTTTCACCACAGCCTACGATGCCTACACCCTCAAGGCCTTCAAAGTGAACAGCGTCGATTACCTGCTGAAGCCCATTGATCCGGAGGAGTTAAAAGCAGCGTTGGACAAATATAAAACCTACACCCAGCCCACCCTCATCAAGACGGTTGCCAACCAGTTTCAGCACCGACCCAAGGAGCGTTTTCTCATTAAGGTGGGGGATCATTACAAATCCATCCCTGCCACCAGCATTCACGCTTTTTACATTGATGAACGCAGCACCTTTCTGCTGACCGACACAGGCAGGAGTTACGCTGTGGATGGTTCGCTCGACAAGATTGAACTACAAGTTGATCCTCATTGCTTTTTCAGAATCAACCGCACGTGCATCGTTCACTACGCCGCCATCAAGGACATGTTGGCCTACTCCTCCAGTCGACTGAAACTCAACGTACCCACGTGGCAAGGGCCCGACAGTCTTCTGGTGAGCCGAGAGCGAGTGGCGGATTTCAAACAATGGATGGATCGCTGAGAATCCTGAATATGTAGTGTCCGTGCCATAAATGTAGAGGCTGTTGCTGGTCGTTATTTTCTTTTGCGCCGTTGCCACCAGATCAGGAAGCCCGATACCGGAAGGCTGGCGATGAACAAACTGACAAAAAACAGGAGGCATTTACCCGCCCATCCACCGATGGAACCTACATGAATGTCGTAATTCATCCGACGCAGGAGGTCGGCTCCACTGGCGTCTTCGATGCGGCCATACAGCGAAGACGAGGGTATTGCTGTCAGGGTGTGCCGGTCAAAATAGCGGTAATCCGTTTTCCAATAGGTGCTGGAGGAGGCATTGGCTGTGGCGCCGATGGCAGCACTGTCGTTTGTTGGAAACTGAATACCTACCACACGGGCATCAGGGTTTTCTTTCAACATACGTTCAAACACACGATCCAGCGCTGTATTCAGTGACATGAACGTAGGCTCTGCTGTCTTTTGGAGAGCCACAGAGGTTGGTGTTGGCGCATACAGCGCTTTTGTGCCACCGGTCACTGAATAGGTGGCTTCGGAAAACCATTGGAATCCCCACACCAATCCGGTCAGGGAGACAGCCAGGGCAAAAAAGAACACGTAGAATCCGGGAATGTTGTGTGTGTCGAACACTTTACGTTTCACGCCCGTCTGCCTGGTCCACGTGAACCAAAGGGCTCGCTTCCATCCCTTGCGGTTTTTGGGCCACCAAAGAAACAGGCCGGTCAGCAGGATCAGGACAAAGACCAGCGTGGCTGTGGCTACGATGGTTCTGCCGATGGACGGTTTTAGCCACAAATAGGCATGCCCGTCGAGTACCCAGGCAAAGAATCCCTTGTTGTTGTCGTGTACCTTCAATACCTCGCCTGTATAGGGGTCTAGAAAGACAGACAGGTAGTAGGGAGGATCATAGCCGTAAAACAATGCTTCAACGGAGCGGCCATCAGCCGTGTACTTCAGGGTTTGCAACGTTTTACCTGGCAAGGCTGTCCTGGCGTTGGCGCCCAACGTGGAAGGTGGGAGTAGGGCGACTTCCTGACTGGCAACCCGGCGGTAAGGTTGAGTGAGCCATTCAATGTCTGGCTTGAACACATAGAGGCTGCCGGTCAGGGCAATCACACACACCAGTAGCCCGGCCGGAAGGCCGAGCCAAAGGTGTAGCACGTGAGCTATCTTTTTTAGCTTCATGTTCAGAATCGGTGTGTGATGGTCAGCCTGGCGTTGCGAAGCGGTTCGGCTTGCCAGAAATAGTAGTTGGAATACGTGTAATAAGCACCGGAATAGAGATAGGTGTTGAACACGTTGTTCATGGTTAGAGCCACCTGGAAACGGTCGGCCTGGTAGGAGATGGCTCCATCAATCCTGCAATAATCAGGCATGTGTTGCAGACTGTTATCGTACATCCCGTACCAGTTGGTACGTCCCGCGGCATATTGTATACCGGCTGAGAAACCAAGTCCGCTTAGAAAACCGTCCATCAGTCGATAGTTTAACCATGCGTTGGCGATGTGTTTGGAGGTACCGGCGATTTGTCGGCCAATAACCGTGGCATCGCTGTTCCGGGTGATTTTTCCATCGGTATAGGCGTAATTGGCCGTCACGTGCAAACCTTGAACAAGTTGTCCTCTGACGTCGAATTCCACGCCCTTGGTCTGCGTTTGACCAAGTTGTATGGAAAAGTAAGGATGGTCGGGATCGCTGGTCAATACATTGTTTTTGGTAATCTGATACCCCGAAAGGGAGGCTGTCCACAGTCCTTCCAACCAGTCCCGCTTCAACCCAATTTCCCTGTTGTCGCCAGTGACCGGTTTGAAGGATTTGCCATGGAAGTCACGGCCCAACTGAGGCACAAAAGCCTTGTCGTACACGCCGTATAGGCTGGTATTTTTGTCGAGTGAGTAACTAATACCGATACGAGGAGTCAGTTTGGCTGCTGCACCATTTCCTGAGTAGGGATCGACATCGGAGACAGATGTGTAGCGTCCCGCCAATGTCAGGCGTAGTTTGTCTCCTAATAAGTGCAGTTCATCTTGCAGGTACGCGGCGTAGTAGGCATTTCGATAATACACCCCCCGTTCACGGATGCTCCGTTCCCTGTCATAGACTGGATACCCTCCAGCTGGAATCTGACCATAAACCGGGTTGTATATAGCCAGAGGGCCGATGCTTCCACCTTGTGACCAGTCGTGGTAGTAATCTTTATCCCCCATGTCCAAACCTGCCAGTAAGTGGTGGTCGATACCAACTGTCGTAAATGCTCCATTCAGGAAAAACTGTCCCACTTTGGTCTGCCCCAACACATCCCAGTTTGAAGCGGCCCGAAACAGGGTATCACCGTTAGCTGAAACCGAGGTTGGCCACAGTGACTGCCCTTCCTGTTCGTAAAGCAGGTAAGCCAATTGACCCGTAAACTTCCACTGAGGATTAAAGGTGTGCGACAACGTCAGGAGCAAACTCTGGTCCTGAATGTTGGTTGGATCCAGGTTGGCTTCGGCTGTGGTAAAACTCACCGGCAACTCGCCTAAGGCACGGGCTGAGTAAGCATAATTTGAACCTAACGGGGAGGTCTCCAGTTTCTGATAGGTGTATTCGGCGGTCAATGACGTCTGAGGAGACCATTGAACCTTGATGACAGGTGCCACCGTCAGGCGGTTGGCGTATTCATAATCCCTGGGAGCGTCTTTGGCACTGCCCATCACATTGAGTCGGTACAAGACCTTGCCATCCTTGCTGAGTTTACCATCCAGGTCAAGGGTGCTGCGAAACGTGTTGAAACTGCCCACTGTCAGGCCGATTTCACCTTTGGTCAAACCGGTTGGTTTTTTGGTGACCACATTGTAGAATCCACTGGGCTCTCCGTTGGCCAACATGAATCCGGCCGGCCCTTTGACGAACTCGATGCGTTCCACCACGCTCATGTCTTCTGTTAGTGGACCCCAGGTTGACTGCACATTCATGCCATTACGGAAACCGGCAATCTGGGCACCTCTCATATTGATTTGTGCGTAATTGTCCCAATGTTCCATGCGGGTCACTCCACTCACATTGCGGGTTACACCTTCCAGCATATCAAAGACCTGCTGATCTTCCAACGTCTCTTTGCTGACGACTTGTATGTTTTGAGGTACGTCAACCAGGGGTGTTTTAAGGCGGAGCGAGATGGATGGGTAATCGGAGACGTAGCGGTTGGGAGAGGCCTTGACAACCACTTCTCTCAATCCTTGCCAGTCTTCTTCCAGGGTGAGGTTGACTTCTGTTGTCTGACCGGCCTTTATCTCCACCTGCTTCTGGCTGGGTTTAAGACCTATAAAGCTGGCCTTTACCGTATAAAAGCCGGGTTCAATGCGGTTGAATTGAAAGCGCCCCGTCGTGTCGACCACGGCCCCTTTGCCCGTTCCTATCAGCACAACGTTTACGTAGGATGCTGGTTGACCTTCTGATGTTGTAACGTAGCCATTAAGTTGGCCGGGACTGGCCAGAACAAATCCAATAAGTGCAGAAAATAAGGCTGTGAGAAAGTATTTTTTGTCCATGAATTTTTTTTCGGCAAAGGTCACTTCCTGTGCCTTGTACCGCAATACCTAGTTACTAGGGTTTTTTCCCTGGCGTGTTCTCACAACAACTAGGTATCTAGCCTTCCTTCAACGTCTCGCTTACTTGATAAAGGTCCCGTTGTTGAGTTCTTCCATGGCAACCTGTAACTCTTCCTGGGTGTTCATGACGATGGGGCCGCCCCAGGCAATGGGCTCGCGCAGCGGTTGGGCTGCCAACACGACGAATCGGGCACCTTGTTTGCCCGAGCGCACCACAACGGCATCGTTGGTTGACGCGTTTTCATCGGAAGCGGAAAACAGGACGGCACAGGCCTTTTCTTCTTCCTCGGAAAGGTCCTCGTTGACCGCCAATGTACCGTCAAGCAGGTAGGTAAACAGGGTTTCGTTGTTGGGCGTGCCGGTATAGGTCCAGGTCGTGTTTGGCTTCAAGTCGATGTCCAGATAGGTCACTTTTACGTATTTTCCTTCAAACACACCCTTGCTGCCTTTGTATTGACCGGCCAGGATGCGCACCACAGCGTCTGCTTCTTCAACGACTGTCACCTTGCCGCGGGTGATATCCCCATAAGCCGGGGTTGTCATTTTATCTTTAGCGGGCAAATTGACCCATAACTGACAACCCAGCATGCGTTCTGCCTGTTTGGGCATTTCCTGGTGTACGATGCCTGAGCCTGCTGTCATCCATTGACATTCCAGGTCGTTGATCGTGCCTTTGTTGCCAAGGCTGTCACCGTGTTCTACTTCGCCCTTTATCAGGTAGGTGATGGTCTCGATGCCCCTGTGTGGGTGCCAGGGAAAGCCTTTGAGGTAATCGTTGGGGTCGACGGAGTCAAAGCCGTCGAGCATCAGGAAGGGGTCGAATGAGCGGGCCGTTTGTGCGCCCAATACCCGCCTCAGGCTGACGCCGGCGCCGTCAATGGCGCGTTGGCCTCTGACAATCCAGGTTGCTTTGCGTTGGTTCATGATGGTTGCAGGCTGAGTGGTTGGTGTAACAAATATACCGATTGTTTCCAGATTGACAACAGCGTTTACATAGTTGATACTTCGGCTCTTGTAAAAGGCGTATTTTTACCCCGTCAAAAAGCGGGGCATTGCATTTTTTATTGGTACCGTTCGACACCTTATCCTTGAAGACCATGAAAAAGACCTCACTGCTGTTTGTTGGTTTGTTGGCCCTTTCCTTCATGCCGGCTATGGCTGCCAAAACCATTCCGTTGGTGTACCCAGTGGAGAATACGGGTGTCTCCTTCCCAAAGCCTGCCTTGCCAACGTTGGAAGAACTGCCCGTTGTGGAACCATTGACCGATCCCTTCATGTGGTCGGCCACCAATCCGTACCAGTGGAAACAGGCGTCCAAGGCTAGGTCCACCAAATTCAAGGACTGGAGCCGCCGCAGGGCTGAGATAGCCTGGGAAATCCAACACTACGAAATCGGGGAACGACCGGTGGTCCATCCCGACAGTGTCACAGCCCAGTTTGTCGAGGGACAACTGACCGTTGTTGTCAGGCACGAGGGGCGATCCCTGACCCTGACAGCCAACGTGCAACTGCCAGAGGGGGAGGGACCTTTCCCGGCTGTAATTGGAATGAACATGCCCAGTGGTAGTTTGCCGGCCAACCTGTTCACCAGCCGAAACATCGCCTTGATTACTTTTAGCCACAACCAGGTAACGACCTACTACAGGCACAGCAATAATGATCCCTTTTATCAATTATACCCTTATCTGAATGTGGACAATTCGGGCCAGTACGCGGCATGGTCCTGGGGAGTGAGCCGTCTGATTGATGGGTTGGAACGTTGCCGGGAAACCCTGCCCATCAACCTGAGCCGACTGGCGGTGACGGGCTGTTCGTACGCCGGTAAGATGGCCTTGTTTGCGGGAGCTTTCGATGAACGCATCGCATTAACCATTTCCCAGGAACCTGGTGGCGGGGGTGCGGCGGCCTGGCGGGTCTCCGAAACCCTGGGCAAGGTGGAAACGTTGGGCGCTACCGACTACAACTGGTTTGCCAACCCCATGCGCGCCTTCAGCGGAGCCAATACGGCCCAGTTGCCTTTTGACCACCACGAACTCTGCGCCATGGTTGCTCCCAGGGCCTTGCTGATGTTTGGCAACCCGGATTACGAATGGTTGGCCGATCCATCGGGCTTCGTGTCGATGGCAGCAGCCAGGGAAGTCTACAAAACGTTTGGCATTGAAGACCGTTGCGGGTATTCCATTGAGGGCAAGCACGGTCATTGTCAATTACCCAAAAGTCAATACCCTGAATTGGAAGCGTTCATCGATCGTTTCCTGTTGGGACGACAGGATGTCGACACCCACTGCACCAAGAGCACCATTGAAAACCAGGATGTATCCCGCTGGATCAAATGGTGGGGCAGCAACAAACCGGTGTTGACACCTAAGCCTTGATAACCGTGGCCGTCGAACATCGTTTCATGCCTTTATTCCCTGACAAATACCACTCAAAAGCGATTGTAAACCATTAAACCAACATCATGTTTTCGTCACGATTCTCTTTTTTCCGTTTCCGTGTTTGGAGCCTTCTTTTTTGCTTAAGCGTCGGCTTGTCTTCCATGGCCGCCACCAAATGGGTGGGCAGCTGGAGCACGGCGCCTCAATTGGTTGAAACCAACAATAATCCGCCGGCTCCCGGATTGACAGACAACGCTCTACGACAAATCATCAAAGTATCCATAGGGGGCGATACCCTGCGACTCAAGTTTTCCAACGAGTTCAGCACCAGTCCGGTCACCCTGGAATCAGTGTCTATCGCCGTATCCAAAGGGGGTGGCACCATCGATGTCGCCACCAGCAAGGACTTGACCTTTGGCAGCAAACCCGATGCGACCATGCAACCGGGAACGACCGTTTATTCCGATCCTGTGGCGTTTGCCTTGACACCCCGCATGGAGTTGGCCATCACCATCAATTTTGGTCAAACCTCGGCATCGGTGACGGGGCATCCAGGCTCGCGCACCACGTCCTATTTGTTGACCGGTTTTTCAACCCCCTCTTCTGATTTTACCAAGGCTGTCCGTACCGAACATTGGTATGTGATCAACGCCCTTGAGGTAAGGGCTCCCGAAGAAGCGCATGCCGTGGCCATCCTGGGTAATTCCATCACAGACGGGAGAGGCTCCGTTACTGACCAGCAGAACCGTTGGACAGATATTTTCTCGGAACGCCTGCTCAAGCAGCCGGAGACCAGCAAGGTTGGTGTCTTGAATATGGGTATCGGCGGTAACTGTGTGCTGGGTAATTGCCTGGGCCCATCCGGTGTCAGCCGGTTTGAACGGGATATTCTCAACCAGCCCGGTGTGAAATGGGCCATCATTTTCGAAGGGGTGAACGATCTGGGGTACACGTCCAACGGAGCACAGACGGCCAACAACCTGATTAACGCCTACAAGCAACTCATCAACGCGGCGCATGCCAAGGGTATTTTTGTCTATGGCGCCACCATCATGCCTTTCAAAGGTAACGGTTACTACACCGCCGATCACGAAGTGGGACGTGGACTGGTCAACGAGTGGATACGCAACGGTGGAGCCTTCGACGGGGTCATCGATTTCGACAAGGCCATGCGAAACACGGCCGATACGCTTAGCCTGGCCACCGATTTGCAGGCCGACTACCTGCACCCCAACGCCGCCGGTCACAGAGCCATGGGTAATTACGTGGACCTGACCCTCTTTTCCGGCACGGATACCTTGGTCTGGGTTGATCCCAGGGCTGGTTCAGAATCCATCTGGATGGAAGCCGAACGGATGGTTACAGCCACCCAGGGTAAAAACTACCAACAAGTGACAGACGCGGCTGCCTCCAATGGCGTTTATTTGAAAACGGTCAACAACGTGGTGGGTGCCGCCCCTACCGATAGTGCCGGAACCGTTTATTTCCGTTTTACAACCAGCAAAGACACCACCTATCATATCTATGCCCGTCTCAATTGCCCTTCCTGGGACGATGATTCCTACTGGATCATGTTGGATAATGGGAGTTTTTCCATGTGCAACGGTTTGGCTACCAGTGGTTGGCAGTGGAAGTTGCTGGGCAGCTACAATTTGAAGGCCGGCGCGCATGTGTTTGCCATAGCCAACCGCGAAGACGGTGCTTGCCTTGACAAACTTTGTGTGTCCAGTTTTGAAGGTGCCCCTACCGGAATGGGGGGCGATGATCCTCTGTTGACAGGGCTACGACCTGTACAACACGCTCAGGCTTTCAAACTAGCCGGTGTGATACCCAATCCTGCGTTTGACAGGGCTGAATTGACCCTCGATATCTCGGCACCGACCACTTTGACCATACAGGTGTACAGGCCTGACGGCACGTTGGTCAATGCATGGGCAAACAAAGCTTTCCACGCAGGCCGGCACCAGGTTGCGTTTGATGTGTCAACATGGCCCTCGGGCTCTTATTTATGCAACGTTCGTTCTGAACAGGGCTGGGGACATTGTACCCTTGTTGTAGCCCGTTAAATCAAGGATGCTGCTAACTGTTCGGCACAGCGTTCGCCGTCAATGGCCGCGCTGACGATGCCACCGGCGTAACCGGCGCCCTCTCCGCAGGGGTAGAGGCCGGGCACACTGACGTGGGCCAACGTGATTGGATTCCTGGGAATACGCACGGGCGAGGAGGTACGGGTTTCTACTCCGATCAACACCGCTTCGTTGGTGAGGAAGCCTTTGTGAGCGGTGTCAAAGGCCGTAAAACCTTGTTGTAGCCGCTTGGTGATGAATGGTGGCATCCACGCGTGTAACGTCGAATTGACGATGCCGGGTGTGTAGGAGGAGACTGGCAGATCGGCCGAACGTTTACCCTGTACAAAATCGGTCATGCGCTGGGCTGGGGCTGTCTGATTGCTGCCACCATGCAGGAAGCAGAGGTATTCAAGCTGTTCCTGCAACTGGAGCAGTCCCAGTTCTGCAGGCAGGGGAGCGCCCAAGGCTTCCATGACAGAGCCAGGAGGAATGCCATTGTTTGAGCCGGCCGCGTTGAGGGCTTTGTCAAGGCTGTCCTGCAGGCGGGGAGTCAGGTCCTCGGGACGAATTTCCACCACCAGACCGGCGTTGGCCCAGCGGGAACCGCGATTGGAGGGCGACATGCCGTTGACCACGACTTGAGCCGGACCACTGGCCGAAGGCACCACAAAACCGCCTGGACACATACAGAAGGAGTAGACACCGCGTTGTTCCACCTGGGCCACGAGGCTGTATTCGGCCGGGGGTAAAAAGTCGCCACGTCCCTTGGGGTTGTGGTATTGAATCTGGTCGATGAGGATTTGGGGATGTTCCAACCGCACTCCCAGGGCCAGCCCTTTGGCTTCCAGGGGTATGGCTTGTTGGTAAAGTTGACGGTACACATCCCTGGCGGAATGACCGGTTGCCAGGATGACAGGGCCTTCCAGCGTTTCGCCCTTTGAGGTGCGTAACCCAACTACCTTGCCTTCGTGCAGGAGGAGGGCTTCCATGCGGGTCTCAAAATGAACCGATCCGCCGCTGGCCTTGATCTGTTCGCGCATACCTTCGATGATGGCCGGGAGTTTGTCGCTCCCTATGTGAGGATGGGCATCGATCAAGATGGACGGAGAAGCTCCGAATTGACAGAAAAGTTGCAGTACCCGCTCTACGTTGCCCCGCTTTTTACTGCGGGTGTAGAGCTTACCGTCAGAAAAAGCACCGGCACCACCTTCGCCAAAACAGTAGTTGGAGTCTGGATTGACCAGTCCCTGACGAGAGATGGCGGCGATGTCCTTGCGGCGATCGTGTACCGATTTGCCCCGTTCTATGACGATGGGTTTAAGACCTAGCTGGATAAGGCGCAAGGCAGCGAACAAACCACCCGGGCCGGCACCGACCACCAATACGGTGGGCTTATCGCTGACGTCAGGGTAGTTGAAAGGCGTTGCAACGGGGTCGGAGACTGGTTCGTTGACAAAGACCCGTACGGTCAGGTTAACGTAGATGGTGCGCTGGCGGGCATCGATGGAACGGCGCAGCACCTGTATTCCCTTGATGCTGGTTATTTTGTGACCCTTCTCACGGGACACGCAGGCAATAATGGCGGTTTCCTGGGCTGCTTCTTCAGGGAGCACTCGCAAGGTGTATTCGTGTATCATGAAGGGATTGTTTTAGGCAAAGAGCAATCGAAAGACTTCCTCGACCTTGGTGACCTGATGGATAGTCAGGGTAAAACGGCTCAAATCGAGGGAGTTGCCAGGCAGTTTGGGCACGATGATCTGACTGAAACCTAGTTTCTGAGCTTCCATCAGACGCTGTTCCAATCGATTGACGGGGCGAATTTCCCCCGACAAACCTACCTCTCCGGCCATACAGATATCCTTGTCGATTACGATGTCGAGCGAGGAGGAAAGGATGGAACAGAGTACGGCCAGGTCAATGGCTGGATCGTTCACCTTGATGCCCCCGGCAATGTTGAGGAAAACATCTTTCTGCGCCAACTTGAAGCCGGCACGTTTTTCCAGCACGGCCAGCAACATGCTCAGTCTACGCAAGTCGAAACCGGTAGCCGAACGTTGTGGGGTACCGTAGGCTGCCGTGCTGACCAGGGCCTGCACCTCGATGAGGAAGGGGCGGACACCTTCGATGGCAGCGGCAATGGCTACACCGCTCAGCCCGGTATGGTGTTGAGAAAGCAAGAGTTCGGAGGGATTGAGCACTTCCCGCAAGCCGGATTGCCGCATTTCATAGATGCCGATTTCAGCCGTACTACCAAAACGGTTCTTGATGGACCGCATCATGCGGTAGAGGTATTGTTGGTCGCCTTCAAAGAGCAAAACCGTATCAACGATGTGCTCCAGCACCTTGGGGCCTGCCAGGTTACCTTCCTTGTTGATGTGTCCGATGAGGATGACGGGGGTGCCGCTTTCCTTGGCGTACCGTAGCAGGGCGGCCGCCGATTCTCGCACCTGAGTGATGCTGCCCGGCGAGGATTCCGCTTGTTCGGTGGCCACGGTCTGGATGGAGTCAACGATCAATAAGTCGGGCTTAAGGTTGGCGGTATGGACGAATATTTCCTCCAGTGAGGTTTCGCTGACAAACCAAGCGTGGGCGTTTTCTCCACCGAGGCGTTCGGCCCTTAGTTTGAGTTGCTGAACGCTTTCTTCCCCGGAAACGTAGAGAATCTTGGTGCCCTTCATGGCTAAGACGGTTTGCAGCACCAGGGTGGACTTGCCGATACCGGGTTCACCCCCGATTAAAACCAGGGAGCCAGGTACAATACCGCCGCCCAGCACCCTGTCTAATTCAGCACCGCCTGTGCTCATGCGGGGTTGCTCGCTTAGTTCAATGTCGGACAGCAGTACAGGTTTTGACTTTGGGGCGTGGAAACCGGAGACAGAAGGTTTGATCTGAAAATCAGGTCTGATCAGCTCTTCCTGGTAGGTATTCCATTCCCCGCAGGCCGGGCATTTGCCTATCCATTTGGGGGAGTCGGCTCCACAGTTGGAGCAGACGTACACGCTTTTCGTTTTGGCCATGGGGTTGGATTAATCCAAACAAAGATACAAAACGGAATCGAAGTACTGATGTGTTTGGAGGCTGAACCTGTCGTTGGAGGAGATAGTGCAACAACAAAACGCTGCAGGGTTGCTGCAGCGTTTTGTTGTTGCGGAGGCAAGACTCGAACTTACGACCTTTGGGTTATGAGCCCAACGAGCTACCACTGCTCCACTCCGCGATCAATTGTGGCACAAAAGTAGTCTATTTTTATCCTTCGTGCAAATCTTTCACGAAAATTTACCAAAATATAACAGCAGGCCGCCTCGTGGACGTTTTTATTTTGTACATTTGCACATTGTTGTTCCTTTTGTGCAAAGATGGCCGTATCCAAAACAAGAACCATGCTGGTGGAAGTTGCCAGGCAACTATTCACCACAAACGGCGTGCCGGAGACAACCATGAACGATATAGCGGAAGCATCGGGCAAGGGTCGTCGTACGTTGTATACCTACTTCAGAAACAAGGAAGAAATATATGTCGCCTGTATAGAGGCAGAGTTGCAGCTAATTACCGCTTCCCTGCAGTCTGTCATGAAGCTGGAACTCGAGCCGGAGGAAAAGATTCGCACGTTCATTTCCACTCACTATGATGTCTTCAGGGATGCCGTGCTACGAAACGGCAATCTGAACGGACAGTTTTTCCGTAACATCGTAGAGGTCGAGAAAGCCCGCCGCAAACTCGATCAAAAAGAAGCCGTCATGTTGGGGCAGTTGCTCAGCTTCGGACAGACCAAAGGCATATTTCACATAAAGGACATAAAGCACACGGCACAGATTCTGCAATTAGCCATCAAGGGGCTTGAGGTGCCCTACATCAGAGAGACTGTGCTCAACCGCAAGAAACAGATTCAACATATTTTTGACTTTTTATTCTATGGATTGAAAGGACATGAGCCCATTGAGGCTGATGGAGCCAGCGAATCGCTTGCGATGAATGGCGTGGTTCTCAATCCTAACGTATCACATTAAAACCGCTCACATGAAATTACTCGAAGGAAAAACAGCGCTCATTACTGGCGCTGCCCGTGGCATTGGTAAGGCCATTGCCCTCAAATTTGCCCAGGAAGGCGCCAATATTGCCTTCACCGACCTGGCCATCGACGACAATGCTAAGGCTACCGAGGTTGAGATTGCCGCTTATGGTGTCAAGGTCATGGGATTTGCATCCAATGCCGCCAACTTCGAAGATACCCACCAGGTGGTGGAAGCCATACACAAGGAATTCGGCCGTATCGACATCCTGGTCAATAACGCCGGCATCACCCGTGACGGCCTCATGATGCGCATGACCGAACAACAATGGGATATGGTCATCAACGTCAACCTGAAATCGGCCTTCAACTTTATTCACGCCGTGACGCCCATCATGATGAAGCAAAAAGGAGGCAGTATCATCAATATGAGTTCAGTGGTAGGCGTTTCCGGAAACGCCGGTCAAGCCAACTACTCGGCCTCCAAGGCTGGTATGATTGGTCTAGCCAAGTCCATCGCCGCTGAAATGGGTTCCAGAGGCATCCGTGCCAACGCTGTCGCCCCTGGTTTCATTATTACCGAAATGACAGGCCAGTTGCCTGAAGAAGTCAGGGCCTCCTGGGCAGAAAAAATTCCCCTAAAGCGCGGTGGTACGCCCGAAGATGTGGCCAACGTTTGCGTGTTCCTGGGCTCAGACCTTTCATCGTATGTCTCGGGTCAAGTCATCCATTGCGATGGTGGTATGAACCGATAAAAACTGTAGCTGATGACTGTTCTTTACGAAGACAACCACTTGCTGATTGTCAACAAAGCCTGTGGTGAAATCGTACAACCAGACAAGACCGGCGATCCCTCATTGGAAGAGACGGTCAAGGAATGGATAAAAACAACGCACGACAAGCCGGGTAACGTCTTTTTAGGCGTTACACACCGGCTTGACCGTCCGGTGACCGGCATTGTGGTTTTTGCCAAAACCAGCAAAGCCCTGGCCAGACTTAACGAGCTTTTTAAAAAAGGGGAAGTACAAAAGACGTATTTGGCATTGGTAAAACAAGCGCCCAGGGCTACCGAAGGCTTGTTGGAAAACTACCTTTGTCGAAATGAGCAACAAAACAGAAGTTTTGTGTGTGCCGCCGACAAACCCGGTGCGAAGCTGGCCAAGCTTACGTACAAAGTGCTCGGACGCTCAGATACCTATCATTTGCTGGAAGTAAATTTAATGACAGGGCGTCACCATCAGATACGTTGCCAGCTGGCAGCCATGGGTTGTCCCATCAAAGGCGATTTAAAATACGGTTTTTCCCGGTCCAATCCCGACGGAGGCATCTCACTGCATGCCTGGCGCATCCGTTTTGTGCATCCGGTAAGCGGGGTGGAAATTGATGTGAAGGCACCCATCCCATCTAAGGATGCTGTTTGGCGCTTTTTTGTACCGTTGTTGAACGAATAAGTACCTGTCAATCAAAACAAGAGGAGTAATTGGAAATTATTTCTCTTAAAAAAATATGTTTATTAGAAAAAAGTGGTATCTTTGCAGCAACAAACATGAGCAAGGTGGAAGATATTTGTGTCATAAAAGAGATTTACCGGATGCTTTATCAGTTCGAGAAAGACTTCCAGGAAACGCATCACATCAGTATCAATGACGCCATGGTACTTTGTTGCCTTAAGAATGGCGAGGAAAAGTCTGCCGGTGAGATTTGTGATTTTGTCGGTTTGTCCAACTCCAGAGTATCCAAGGTGTTGTGTGCTGTGGAAGACGAAGGTTACATTGTTCGCAGGCTCGGATCCAACGACAGACGCCAGATGTTTTTCTCGCTATCTGACAAGGGAAAGAAAAAAATGAACGAAATGATGGGCAAGAAGCTGCATTTCTCTGATCTGCTTAAAACCATCTCCAAGCAATGTGACACGTAATCGGTAGTCGGCCATTTGAGGCTACTTGATGAACAGCGGTTTTTTTTAAACAGAAAGTTTCTACTAGCAACTATAATGAATAGAAAAATTTTAACAATATGAACCTCAACAAACTAAAGACCTCAATGGGCAAACCACATGGGCGTATGATGGCCCTGGCTTTCATGGCGTTGTTTTTCCTGCCTGCTTGTCAGGCCAAACAACCGGATGCCACAAACACAACTAAATCAACAATCAATACAACTAATAAAACGAAGAAAATGGGAACAATTTATTTGACAAAAGCCGAATTTTTGGAAAAGGTGGTCAACTACGAAACCAGCCCCAATGAATGGAAATACCTGGGTGACAAACCTTGCTTGATTGATTTTTACGCCGATTGGTGTGGACCATGTAAAGCAGTAGCCCCCATTCTGGAAGAACTGGCTAAAGAGTATGACGGTCAAATCTACATTTACAAAATCAATACAGACCAGGAACAAGAATTGGCCGGTGCCTTTGGTATTCGCAGCATTCCAAGCCTGCTTTTCGTGCCCATGGAAGGCCAACCCCGCATGAGCATGGGAGCCATGCCCAAGGATCAGCTAAAGAAGGCCATTGACGAAGTCCTGTTGGTGAAGTAAGAAGGACTGTTTGTCACCGTTTTTTCGACGACAAACATTATGCAATCAGGCGAACGACAGTTCGTTACCTACCGTAGCGGTATCATTCGGATTAAACCGGTGGTGCCGCGGCTTTTTTTGTATCTTTGGGGCAAACTTGATAGCTGTGGAAAAAGCTGTGGAAACCGTTCAATTAAGCCGCCTGCAAGCCTTGTTTGCCCAATGGTGCGGCCGTCAACCCGAAACCATCACTGCCTTGCCGCCCAGCGGTTCGTACCGTTGCTACTGGCGCTTACAATCAGGGACCTTTTCTGCCTTGGGCGCCTGGAACGCAGACAAGCGAGAGAACGATGCCTTTCTGTCGTTCACCGCAGCTTTTAAAAACGCCGGCGTACCGGTTCCAGCCATCTACGCCATCGACGATGAGGTCGACTGCTACCTGTTGGAAGACCTGGGCTCCGTCATGCTTTTCGACAGGGTACACGGTCACGCCGACGATGCAGCCGTGATAGCTCTCTACAAAGCCAGCCTCGAAGGCCTGGTCGACTTGCAACTCAAAGGCAGGGAGTGCGTTGATTTCAGTAAGTGCTACCCCAGAGCTGCTTTCGACCGCGACTCCATGATGTGGGACCTCAACTACTTCAAGTACTACTTCCTCAAACTGGTGCGCATTCCCTTCGATGAACAAGCCCTGGAGGATGATTTCCGCCGGTTTACTGACTACCTGCTTCAAGAGCGCGCCGACTACTTCCTGTTCAGGGATTTCCAGTCGGCCAATATCATGATAAAAGAGGAAAGGCCTTACTTCATCGACTACCAGGGTGGGCGACGAGGAGCCTTGCAATACGATGTGGCCAGCTTGCTGTTTGACGCCAAGGCCAGGTTGTCTAAATCTGTCCGCGAAGAACTGGTGCACCACTACCTTGATACATTGGCCCAGCACCAGCCCGTTTTCCGCACCGAGTTTCTCCATTTTTACGAAGGCTTTGTGCTCATCCGTCTCATGCAGGCCATGGGCGCCTTCGGATTCAGGGGTATCGTGGAAAAGAAACCTGGCTTTATGGAAAGCATTCCGCCGGCGTTGACCATGTTTGCCGACCTGCTCGACGGTTGGTCCCTACCGGTTGACATACCCGAACTCAAGGCTTGTTTCGGTCGCATGCTGACATCCGATTACCTCAACAAACTGCTGGCCACCCTGCCGGTTCCAACCCTCAAGCCATGAAGGCCGTTGTCTTTGCTGCCGGGCTGGGTACCCGTTTGTATCCCTTGACCCAGGATAGGCCAAAAGCCCTGGTTGAAGTGGCTGGTAAAACCATGCTGGAACACACCTTGGTAAAGCTTCATCGGGCCGGTATACGTGAAGTCGTGGTCAATGTCCACGCTTTTGCCGACAAGGTTGACCTTTGGCTGGGAGCCTGGTCAGTGCGGTTTCCGGAAATGGACATACAGGTGTCCGACGAGCGGGATCTGTTGTTGGAAACCGGCGGAGGACTAAAAAAGATGCGGCCGTGTCTGGAAGGAGATACTTTTCTGGTGCACAACGTAGATGTCTTGTCGGATATTCACCTCACCGAACTGATCAATGCCGACAAAACCTACGCCTCCATGGCAGAGGTCAATCAGCCACATTTGGCTACGCTGGCCGTAAGACAGGTGGAGAGCGATCGCTACTTTTTGTTCAACAAGGACGGCTTGTTGTGTGGATGGGAAAACGTTAAGACAGGTGAGCAAAAATTGACGGGTCACCTGGATGAACCATTGACCCGTTATGCCTTTACCGGCATTCATGTCATACACCCCTGTTTGTTTGAGGCCATGACGGAAACCGGCGTTTTTTCCATCACCGATGTTTACCTTAGGCTGGCTGCCACGCATGCCATCCATTTTTTCGATGTTACCGCCAACCACTGGTACGACATTGGCACACCCGAGCAACGGCGTGCGGCTGAGCTGGTCTGGTTGCAACAATTACCCCGCTGACAAGGCTCGAACCTTCAGGTTACGCATTGGGTGACAGTAAATCCTGTCGTTGATTACTCCGTTTTCCGATGGGCGATGCTTGCTGTTGCCTGGTAGGTAGGCATGAGCAACACTTCGGCGATTTGTATGTGGGCTGGGGAAGCCGCTGCAAAATAGACGGTCTCGGCCACATCCTCTCCGGTCAGGGGTCTTATTCCCTTGTAAAACGCATCGGCCTTCTCTTTGTCGCCACGGTAACGGGTCACCGTGAAGTTGGTTTCCACCATGCCGGGTTTGATGTTGGTGACACGCAAGGGTGTGTCAACCAGATCAATGCGTAAACCGTCCGACAAAGCTTTAACAGCAGCTTTGGTGGCGCAATAGATGCTGCCACCGGCGTAGGCTGCGTCACCGGCAATGGAGCCGATGTTGATGATGTGACCCCGTCCGCGTTTCAACATCCCTGGCACGACCAGGCGGGTCAAGGTCAACAAGCCTTTTATATTGGTGTCTATCATCACGTCCCATTCTTCTGGCTGCGCTTCATGTTCCTTGTCAACGCCCAGGACCAGACCTGCGTTGTTGATGAGCACGTCGATGGCTTGCCAATCAGATGGGAGGGAAGCCATGGCTTCGGTTGCCGACTGTCTGTCCCTGACATCGAAAGGCAGGAGGCGCACCTTGATACCATAGTCTTTTTCCAGTTCAGCCTTAAGCGCTTCCAGTTTTACCGTGTTCCTGCCGTTGAGTAAGAGGTTGGCGCCTTGAGTGGCGAATTTTCGGGCACAGCCTTCACCGATGCCGCTACTGGCACCAGTGATGAATATGAGGGCATTTTTCATGAATGTACGTGTTAAATCAAGTGTCAGTAAAAGTACGGCATTCCCGTCAAAATTTCACCCTGAATCGGGTGGAAAATACTTTACTTTGTTTTCGCAAGACGCCTCCCACACCTAAGTATGGTCTCTGTCGCTCACTTGCCTATCTAACCTTAAGAACCCGGAAAACGACTGTTTTATGATTCCCAATGCCTCAAAACACAGGCTGAAAACCTGCCTGCTAATCTTAATGGTCCTCCTTGTTCCTAACCTGATGGCCGAAGATACCCCTGCCTTCCCCGGTGCCGAGGGTTTTGGCCGTTACACAACAGGGGGGAGGGGCGGTGCCGTTTACCATGTGACATCCCTGGCCGACGATGGCAGCGTAGGCACTTTCCGTTGGGCCATCAACCAAGGAGGACGCCGCACCATCGTGTTCGACGTGTCCGGCACCATCCGCTTGACCAGCGCCTTGCCCCTTACTACCGGTAACGTCACCATCGCAGGTCAGACGGCTCCAGGCGATGGCATCTGCATTGCCGATTACCCCTTCACCATCAACGCCAGCAACGTCATCATCCGCTTTATGCGCTTCCGCTTGGGTAATACCTATGTGGCCAATCACGAAGGTGATGGTCTGGGAGGCATGGACCAGGAGAACGTCATCGTCGACCATTGCTCCGTGAGTTGGAGCATCGATGAATGCTGTTCGGTGTACGGCATGAAAAACCTGACCGTACAGTGGTGCCTCATTGCCCAAAGTCTTTACGACGCCGGTCATTCCAAGGGTGCCCACGGCTACGGAGGCAATTGGGGTGGATCGGGCGCCAGCTACCACCACAACTTGCTTTGCCACCACGGCAGCCGTACACCCCGCCTGGGCCCCAGGGCCTCCACGCAAACCGATGAACGTATGGACATGCGCAACAATGTGATCTACAATTGGGGTGGTTTAGGTTGCTACGGGGGGGAAGGCATGAATGTCAACATCGTCAACAATTACTACAAGCCCGGACCTGCCACCTTACAACGCCCTGATTACATTCAGTACCGCATCGCCGCACCTGGTATACGTACCACCAGCTACGTCCAATCATTTCCAGCCTTCTCGCCCATG
>JAAYBL010000092.1 GCA_012718945.1 Bacteroidales bacterium | reverse complement strand
TCTCCGAAAACTCCAAGGGTTATGTGGAACAAATGGGCGTGTTGAACAAGAACCTCTACGGTTTGAACACCATCTATGAGATTCAACTCAAGAGCATCAGTTCCCAGATTGACACCATCGACAGGGTCAACAAAGGCCTCCTGCACATCAGAGATATGTATGAAGGCTCCATGGATGGTTCAGACCGCTTCCGTCAGGAAACTGAAAACATGGCCGACAACCTGGCTCACCTCAACCGGGTCTATTCACGCATGTTGGAAGCCATGATTCCCGGACAAGGTTTTGGCGGCTTTTCCGCTCCCAGACCTGAACAGCCCACGCCCCAACCGACAGTCTCCTCCGAAAAAACAGACAGCCCTGAACAAGCCGGATAAGGCCTAACGGAAATTGATTTAACGCACAAAGAACAACGATATGCCTGCAAGCAACGCTCCCGAAACCCCGCGCCAACGGTTGATCGGCCTCATGTACATCCTCCTGTTGTGCATGCTGGCGCTCAACGTCTCGTCCGACGTACTGCTCGGTTTCGAATTGGTTGACGACAGCCTGACGGTGAGCACGGAGAACTCTACGGCTCAAAACGGGGATACGTACACCCGTTTTGAGGAACTCTATACGACCAATCCTGAAAAGACCAAGGAATGGTACGAGCAAGCCCAGCACTTGAAACGACGCTCTGACTCACTATACAACCATATTGACGACCTCAAGTGGCGCTGTGTCAAGGAAGCTGACGGTAAAAAAGCCGACATCCACAACATCAAGCGTAGTGACAACCTGGATGCTGCTTCCCGTGTAATGCTCCCCCCCAACAGTCGACGAGGTCGTGATTTACGGTTGGCCATTGAAAGCTACCGCACCTTCATCATGGGTATGGTTACAGACTCCCTGCAGCGAAAAGTCATCATGGACAACTTTACCACCCAACCGTCCAAACGATCCAAGAAAAAAGCCAGTAACTGGGAAATCGCCCTCTTCGAGGGCATGCCCCTGGGAGCTGTCGTCACCATGTTTACCAAACTTCAAAATGACATCCGGTACGCTGAAGGCGAGGTGCTGCACACCCTCATCAACAACGTGGATGTGGGCGACTTCAGGGTCAACCAGATTAAAGCGTACGTGATTCCCAACTCGGAGAACGTGGTGATGGGTAACAGCTACAAGGCCAACATTGTCTTGTCGGCCGAAGACTCCACCCAACGGCCCAACATCTTTGTGAACGGCCACCTGCTCGATCCTTCCAGGAATGGTTTCTTTGAGGCGTTTGCCTCCAAACCTGGCGTTTTCCCCGTAGAAGGTTACATTGAAATGCGCAGAGGAGATGGTAGCCTGCAACGGCACCCCTTCTCTCAGAAATATACGGTTGTTGAGCCTATGGCCACTGTGTCCAACACCCTCATGAACGTACTGTACGCTGGTATTGACAACAGGGTGAGTATCTCAGTGCCCGGTGTAACCGACCGTCAAATCTCAGCCACCAGTAGCAATGGTAGTTTGACCAGAGCCGGTCAATACTGGGTAGCCAAGCCTAGCCGCCCGGGGCAGGAATGCCTCATCACCGTAACGGCCACCATGGACGGACGCAGCCAGGTTGTAGCCAAGATGCCCTTCAGGGTACGCCCGCTACCTGAGCCCAGACCCTTCATCGAATACAAGGACGAAAACGGACTGACCCGACGCTATAAAGGAGGTGTGGGCTTCCGCAAGTCCATCCTGCTGGAAGTGCCAGGCATCATCGCCGCCTTGGACGACGATCTGCTTGAGGTAAATTTCAGAGTGATTTCATTCAAAACCTTGATATACGACTCCATGGGTAACACCTTGATGGAAAGTTCCCAGGGAGCACGCTTCTCTGAGCAGCAAAAAACTCAGATCCGTAGCCTTACCCGTGGCAAACGCCTGTGGATCTCCAATGTGAAAGCCGTAGGCCCCGACGGAATCGAACAGACCCTGTCGCCCATGGAAGTGATTATCAATTAAACCCCACACACGATGCATACTTTTGGCAACCCCATCCGCCTCGTCCTCACACTGGCTATATGCTTCAGCTTGAGCCATGTGCATGCGCAAACCAATGCGGCTCAACAAGCCAGGACTGCTGCCCAGACAAGTGCTCCCCAAACCTATTCGGGAACAGTTACCGGCCTTTCGCTTAAAAACGCCAAACAACCTGAGCCCATGAAGACCAGAGCGGAAGACATTGTCTGGAAACGCGATGTTTACCGCATTGTCGACCTCTCCCTCAGCGAGAACGCTTCCTTGTATTACCCTGTCGAAGCAACGGCCGAACGAAAAAATCTCTTTTCTGCAATTTTCGAAGCCATTGCCCAGAACCAGGTCAAGGCCTACGAGTACCTGGATGGTCGAGAACTCTTTACGGAAGCCTATGTCATCAAATTCAGGGACTTACTGAAGCGCTTTGACATCCCTTTCAAAGAAAAGACTGACCCCAGACGTCCCAACACACCGATTTTTGACATTGATGCCATCGATATCCCAACCTCGGAAGTGTTGCTTTATTACGTAAAAGAAGTCGTTTACCTGGATCAGCGCAACAGCAACATCCAAACCAGAACCGTTGCCCTGTGCCCTGTACTGGTGCGTTCAGACGATTATGAAGGCACGCGTCGCTTCCCCATGTTCTGGGTACCCATTGAAGCCCTCAAGGATTATCTATCCGGACAAGCTGTTGCCGCCGACTCTTTGAACAGCGTTGAGCGTATCACTATGTATGATTACTTCAACCTACGCAGGTACAAAGGGGAAATCTACAAGGTGTCCAACCTGAAAAATCAATCGATTTACGACTACTGCAAGACTCCTGAAGAAATCAAAGCCGAACAGGAAAGGTTGGAAAAATCCTTGCAGGGATTGGGTGACTCTCTATGGGAACCCGATGAGAAAACACTGAAGGAAGCCAGGGATAAAGAAGAACAAGCACGACGCAACGAAAACCGTAAAAAACCCGTTGAAAACGCACCCATGGGGGATAAAAAGTAGGTCAATAAAGGCCGTATTGGAAACCTTTTGTTATCTTTGGTAGATAATACCAACCCGACCTTCGCCTGTTGGGTTGGCTTGTCTAACCAATCACGGGCAACCATGAACAACAACTATTGCGTCATCATGAGCGGCGGTATCGGCAGCCGCTTCTGGCCAGCCAGCCGCACATCCTTACCCAAACAATTCCTTGAT
>JAAYBL010000091.1 GCA_012718945.1 Bacteroidales bacterium | reverse complement strand
TCCACAACATCAAGCGTAGTGACAACCTGGATGCTGCTTCCCGTGTAATGCTCCCTCCCAACAGCCGACGAGGACGTGATTTACGGTTGGCCATCGAAAGCTACCGCACCTTCATCATGGGTATGGTTACAGACTCCCTGCAGCGAAAGGTCATCATGGACAACTTTAGCACCCAACCATCCAAACGATCCAAGAAAAAAGCCAGCAACTGGGAAATCGCCCTTTTTGAGGGCATGCCCCTGGGCGCTGTCGTCACCATGTTTACCAAACTTCAAAATGACATCCGGTACGCAGAGGGTGAGGTGCTGCACACCCTCATCAACAACGTGGATGTGGGCGACTTCAGGGTCAACCAAATCAAAGCGTATGTGATTCCCAACTCAGAGAACGTGGTAATGGGCAATAGTTACAAGGCCAACATCGTCTTGTCGGCCGAAGATTCCACCCAACGACCCAACATCTTTGTGAACGGCCGCCTGCTTGATCCTTCCAGGAATGGTTTCTTTGAGGCGTTTGCTTCCAAACCTGGCACCTTCCCCGTAGAAGGTTATATAGAAATGCGCAGAGGAGATGGAAGTTTGCAACGGCACCCCTTCTCCCAGAAATATACGGTTGTGGAACCCATGGCCACTGTGTCAAACACCCTTATGAACGTACTGTACGCTGGTATTGACAACAAGGTGAGTATCTCAGTGCCCGGTGTAACCGACCGTCAAATCACAGCCACCAGCAACAATGGCAGTTTAACCAAAGCAGGTAAATTCTGGGTAGCCAAACCCAGCCGCCCCGGACAGGAATGCCTCATCACCGTAACGGCCACCATGGACGGACGCAGCCAGGTTGTTGCCACGATGCCCTTCAGGGTACGCCCACTACCTGAACCCAGGCCCTTTATTGAATACAAGGACGAAAACGGGCTGACCCGACGCTATAAAGGCGGTGTGGGCTTCCGCAAGTCCATCCTGTTGGAAGCCCCGGGCATCATCGCCGCCTTGGATGATGACTTGCTCGAGGTAAACTTCAGAGTGATTTCATTCAAAACCTTGATATACGACTCCATGGGCAACACCTTGCCGGAAAACTCTCAGGGATCTCGCTTCTCCGACCAGCAAAAAAAACAGATCCGCAGCTTGACCCGTGGCAAGCGCCTGTGGATCTCCAATGTGAAAGCCATTGGCCCCGACGGAATCGAACAGACCCTGTCGCCCATGGAAGTGATCATCAACTAAACCCCACACACGATGCATACCTTTGGCAA
The DNA here is from genome assembly GCA_012718945.1 of Bacteroidales bacterium. Taxonomy (GTDB): domain Bacteria; phylum Bacteroidota; class Bacteroidia; order Bacteroidales; family UBA1402; genus UBA8389. The sequence goes on along the minus strand of JAAYBL010000091.1, from coordinate 1,186 downwards.
TCCCATCCGCTTCGTCCTCACACTGGCTTTATGCCTCGGCTTGAGCCACGTACATGCGCAAACCAATGCGGCTCAACAAGCCAGGACGGCTGCGCAACCAAGCGCTCCCCAAACCTATTCGGGAACAGTAACCGGCCTTTCACTTAAAAACGCCAAACAACCTGAGCCTTTGAAGACCAGAGCGGAAGACATTGTCTGGAAACGCGATGTCTACCGCCTTATCGACCTTTCGGTAAGCGAAAACGCTCCCTTGTACTACCCTATCGAAACAACAGGCGATCGTAAAAACCTCTTTTCTATCATCTTCGAAGCCTTCGCCGAAAATAAGGTCGTGGCCTATGAGTACATTGACGGCCGGGAAATATTTACGGAAGCTCACGCCCTCAAATTCAAGGATGTGCTGAAGCGTTTTGACATTCCCTTCACGGAAAAGGCAGATCCCCGACGTCCCAACACCCCGATTTTCGAGGTTGATCCCAGCGACAATCCCACCTCAGAAGTCTTGCGCTTTTATGTAAAAGAAGTGGTTTACCTGGATCAGCGTAGCAGCAGAATTCAAACCAGGCCGGTAGCTCTGTGCCCTTTGCTTGTGCAAGCAGACGATTATGAAGGCACCCGTACCTTTCCTATGTTCTGGGTACCCATCGAATCCCTTAGAAACCAACTCTCTGAACAAGCCATAGCCGCCGACTCTCTGAACAGCGTTGAGCGTATCACCATGTATGACTACTTCAACTTACGCAAGTACAAAGGTGAAATCTTCAAAGTGTCCAACCTCAAAAACCAATCGATTTTTGATTACTGCAAAACACCTGAGGCTTTAGATGCCGAACGGGAAAGATTGGAACAATCCTTGCAGGGATTGGGAGACTCCCTTTGGGAACCCGATGAGAAAACACTGAAGGAAGCCAGGGACAAAGAAGAACAAGCACGACGCAACGAAAACCGTAAAAAACCCGTTGAAAACGCACCCAAGGGGGATAAAAAGTAGGTCAATAAAGGCCGTATTGGAAACCTTTTGTTATCTTTGGTAGATAATACCAACCCGGCCACAGCATATTGGGTTGGCTTGTCTAACCAATCACGGGCAACCATGAACAACAACTATTGCGTCATCATGAGCGGCGGTATCGGCAGCCGCTTCTGGCCAGCCAGCCGCACATCCTTACCCAAACAATTCCTTGAT
>JAAYBL010000015.1 GCA_012718945.1 Bacteroidales bacterium | reverse complement strand
TGGGAACAAAACGGAGGTGTCCGTGGCCGTGTATTCATGCCAGCCATTGAATTCCCTGCCGGCTTGATCACCACCCTGGATAGCATCCAATGGCTCGAACAGCAGATTGTGCGCGAAGCTGGTCTTGAACTGGCTTTCGAAGGCCAACGCTGGGGAGATTTGGTGCGCGTTGCCCGCCGTATGAACAAGGAGGGACGTGATGGATTCCAATATTTCTACAACGACAACATCAAGAAAAAATACGATCGTGCCAATATACCCGCTCCTGGCTTTACAGCAGACGAAAAAAGTTGGTACCTTCCGTTCTACGAATAAAGAAGTGTGTAAAATTTTCTACGATGTTTACAGGGTTCTATGTCACCTCTGCTCTTGTAAACATCAAACCAATAAACAAATAGAGGTGTTCCTTAATCTCAATCACAATGAAAAAGATCTCTACCTTTTTTTTCAGTACCGCGTTAGCGGTTATTGTGAGTATTGGCAGCGCTTTTGCTCAGCCAGGAACGTATTACCCCAACTATTTCATCAACCAAACGTTTGATGGCATAGAAGCGTTACCTACAGGCTGGACTGGTGTATCCAATAATACCAATTTAATTGGACACGCAGCCGCTGCGTATTCCCTTGGCTCACCTGCTCAAGGCTTTGTCAGAGTTACTGCAGGAGGCTCCGGAACCCGTGGTGGTGAACTACGTTTCCCATCTACGGCTACCAGCCAGTTTAAAGACTCAATGGTATGGGTACTCGAATTTGATTGGACCGTTAATTCCGGTAACTGGAATGCCAAACAGGCCAACGGTATTATCCTGATGGGACCGAACAGTAAGAACGTAAACGTCAACGACACCTGGTACGGTGACGCCATTTTTGGTCTGTATTGCTTTAAGGATACTGGCTATATTCATTTGTGGAACAAGGATAATCCCGGTCCTGCCGTGGATGAAACCACTTTTTTGGGCCCTGTCATCTACAATCAGGCCGGTAACAACAGCTGGTTCAAACGTGTTGGTTCTTCCACAACAGACTGGTACACCACCGACAGCTTGAACCTCAGCACGCAAACAAATGTGCGCCTGAAGCTCGGTAAGGCCTACCACATTTTTGCTGAAATGAACTTCAAGACCCAAAAGATTCAGAAGTTTGTCATTTCTCAAATTGATGATCCTGCCAACCGTGACTCCGTCAATGACCTGTTTTTCATGGCTCCCTGGATGGTCGGTACGGCTACAACAGTGGAACTTCAGGACCGTATTGTAACGGCTCTCGACCGTATGGTTTCTTACCATACTCGTAGTGGCGGTTCGGGTGCCTTGGATCACTCATACGACAACTGGCAACTGTATACCTGGAAAGAGTCCGTTGGTATTGCTGATGTCGACGTGAAATATGTCGATCGCGAAGGTAACACCATCAAGGCTTCACGCACATTGCCCAAACAACAGGTTCAATCTACCTTGTGGATTGCTGCTGATGACAAGCTTAACTTTACCTCAGAAGACGGTAATACCCTCTACTTCTATGACGAGGCTGCCACACATGCAGCCAACAAAGCCAACCCCAAGGGTGGTGAAGATGGTGAAAGCGTGGAGGTTGATTTCTCCACAAGCACAACCAACTACTTGACCGTCGTCTTCAAGAAAGTAGCCAAGACAGCTGGTACGTATGTTTGGAACGGTTCAGTCAACAACGACTGGAGCTATGTGGCAGACAACTTCAGCGTAGCTGGTGGTGCTCCCATTTCTTACCAAGCCGGTAATGCTGTTGAAATTTCCAACGCCAATCCTACCAACGATTCCATCGCTGTTGTGGGTGAAGTCAACCTGGGTGAAGCCGATGTAACCATTTCTGCTCCCGGCTATCAAATCGCCGGTACAGGTCGTCTGGTTGGTAACGGTACGATGTATATCAGTGCTCCTGTTACCTTGGGTGCCGATAACCGCCTGACAGGTGGTGCCGTCATTACAGCCGATTCCGTGCGCATCAAACACGTTGCCGCTGCTGACTCCTTCAAATTGATGGCTCCTGTTACCACAATGGTGATGGAAGCTGGTGCTACCTTCAACAAGAAGATTATTGGTGATGGTGGTACATTGGATCTGGAATTTGTTTCGCTCAACGAATACGCTCCTGCCATTTCAAACTTCACTACCGTCAACATTCACCAGATGGCACAGACCAACTTGAATGCTTCAACATGGCGTACAGGCTTTAGTGGTTCACTACCCGAGAATTGCCAGGTTAATTTCGACAACCACGTAGAAGGTAATGTTGTACCCAATGGTTTTGGTGTAACAAGCACTGCCCTCCAACATGTAAAATTGAACTTAGGTCCTCATACCCGTTTGGTGCGTCAGTACAATGAAGCTAGCAACGGCAACGATGTGTTGTATGTTGGTGAGTTGACTGGTGATGCAACCTCTCGTTTGGAAACTGGTTTTGTCGATGGTCGTTATTTCACCTACAACATCGGTGGTTTGAATACCGACGCTGTCTTCAACGGTGAAATTGCTGCCTTTACCAAAAATCATACCCCTGCTACTGATACCACCGAAGCTGTTACAACCTACGCTTCCAACGGTATTGGTATCACCAAGGCTGGTACAGGTTCATGGACTGTAAACAACAACTTCAATTTCCCGGCTTCTGTCATTGGCAGTAAAGTCAACGTTGCCGATGGTAAATTCATCATCAATGGTGACATCCTCTTCCCCAACACAACCAAGGCTGGTAGCCAGATCAATGTTACTGGTGGTGAAATGGAGATCAACGGTACTGTTACCTTTGTCAACGACTCCGCCGCTCACGCTATTAAAGTGGCCAAGGGTGTCTTGTGTGTACACGATTCCATCATTGCTCCCGCTGTCAGCCAGTTGACGCTTACAGTCGATACGACTGGTATTTTGAAAACCAACAACGTTGCCATTGGGGCTTACAACGTAATCGTCAGTGGTGTGGTTGAAGGTGGCGCAAGTTACTCCAACTCCTTCTCATTGGTTGATTCTGTGGCCGTGTTGAAGTTAAAGGGAACTAGCTTTAACGAAGGCGAATTCGAAGTTGTCAAGGCTAAGGGTGACATCATCATCACGGCTGGTACCATCGACATCACCATGGTTAATTCTCCTTCTGAAAACAAGGAAATCAAAATCTTGGATGCGGGTAATTACGACATCCTGGACAACATAGACAAAATTAAAGTTTTGGTCAATCGTGTTGATATCACCGCCAATACGGCCGATACTGAAGTTCCTGAAAATGTTTCCGGCGTTTATTACTTCGATCCTGAAACAGGTGTCCTGGGCTTCTTGAAAGGCAGCCTCACCGGTTTGGACAAGAACGTAAACACGAAGGTTATCAAGAGCGTTGAATATTTCAACGTATTAGGCCAGAAAGTTTACCACAACAACGACGGTTACAGCATTCAGAAGACCACCTACACCGATGGTAGTGTTAAAACTGAAAAGGTGTTCAACAAAACACGCTAAATGTAACTCGCACCATGTTTTAACGTGGTGATCATACACAAATCGGAACCGACAGCACCGTGTCAAATGGTGGCTGTCGGTTCTTTTTTTAGCCCGTTTAATTGCGTATATTTGTAGCTATGTCTGTGATTTTGCAGCCATAACATTGAATTAAACAACCAACAACAACCAAACATGAGACACTCATTTTGTCTGCTGCTGTTTGCATCGCTGTTCCTTAGTTTGACTGTCACAGCCGAGCAACTACCCGCGAAAAAAGACGTTTTAACAACCATGGTCAAGGCCAATGACTATTTTATGGCCAAATACGCCGATTATACGGCCCCCAGTTTTGTGGGACGATCACGTCCATCCAATATCTGGACCAGGGGTGTTTATTACGAAGGATTGATGGCCTTGCATCAAATCAGCCCCAATGAACGGTATTATGATTATGCCCTGGGGTGGGCTGAGTTTCACAACTGGGGCTTCAGGGACGGCAACCGTACCCGTAACGCCGATAACTACTGTGCCGCTCAAACCTACATCGATTTGTACAACCTGTGCCCCGAACCCTACAAGCTGAAGAATACCCGCATCAACATGCAGATGTTGATTAATACCCCTCAAAACGGGGATTGGACCTGGATTGACGCTATCCAAATGGGTATGCCTGTGCTGGTCAAGATGGGTGTGCTCGAAAACGACAGCCGCTATTTTGAAAAAGCCTGGCAGATGTATGCCCATTCCCGCAACGTGCAAGGTGGCAATGGTTTATGGAATCCTGTCGATGGCCTCTGGTGGCGTGATGCTGATTTCTGCCCTCCCTATAAAGAACCCAACGGCGAAGATTGCTACTGGTCAAGGGGCAACGGTTGGGTGTACGCTACTTATGTGCGAATACTCGATCTTTTACCTGCCAAAGAAGCTCACCGCAAGGCTTATATCAAAGACTTCAAGGCCATGTCTGCTGCACTCAAGAAGGTTCAACGGGAAGATGGTTTTTGGAACGTGAGTTTGCACGATCCCAATCATTTTGGAGGCAAGGAAACAACAGGTACAGCCCTGTTTGTCTATGGTATGGCTTGGGGCGTTCGCCATGGCTTGTTGCCCGAGAAGGAATACCTGCCTGTTATCACCAAGGCCTGGAATGCCATGGCTACGCAGGCTGTGCACGATAACGGATTTCTGGGTTTTGTTCAGGGTACAGGTAAGGAACCTAAAGACGGACAGCCTGTTACCTACGACAGCATGCCGGATTTTGAAGATTATGGATTAGGCTGTTTCCTCTTGGCTGGTACAGAAGTCTACAAATTGGACGCTACCAAATAAAGCACTCCTGCATGAACTAAAAAAGGTGCTATCCGATGGGATGGCACCTTTTTTTATGACCGGTCAATCATCAATAGCGGTTTTTCCAGCGCTGGTTCAGGTCTGCCTTCAGTTTGTTTTCAGAGTTGTTGTCCTGTGGCTCCCATATTGACTTGTTCTTGAGCTCATCTGGCAAATAATCCTGTTCGACAAAATGGCCCTTGAAGTCATGGGCATACTTGTACTCCTTGCCGTAATTCAAGTCTTTCATGAGTTTGGTGGGCGCGTTACGCAGGTGCAGGGGGACGGGGAGGTTACCTGTTTGTTCAACCAGACTCAACGCCGTGTTGATGGCCAGGTAAGCTGAGTTGCTTTTGGGGCTTGAGGCCAGGTAGAGGGTGCATTCGGCCAAGGGAATACGACCTTCTGGCCAGCCTATCTTATGCACGGCGTCGAAACAAGCGTTGGCCAGCAAGAGTGCATTGGGATTGGCCAGACCGATATCTTCTGCAGCCAGGATAACCAGGCGTCTGGCTATGAAAAGGGGGTCTTCACCTCCGGCAACCATGCGTGCCAGCCAATAGATGGCGGCATCGGGGTCGCTGCCCCTGACTGATTTGATAAAGGCAGAAATGATGTCGTAGTGTATTTCGCCATTTTTATCATAGGCCATCGGGTTTTGCTGGAGGCAAGCCGTGACCAACTCGTCGGTCAGTACAATTGTTTCATCATCGTTGAAGGTATTGGTAACCAATTCGATGATGTTGAGTAATTTACGAGCGTCTCCTCCGGCGAAGCGAAACAACGCCTTGGTTTCTTGCAGGTCGTATGTGCGCTTGCTCAATACCGTATCGGTGGTCAAAGCTCTTTGCAGCAGGGCTTCCATCTGAGGCAAACCCAGGGATTCCAATACGTAGACTTGACAACGGGAGAGCAGGGGAGGGATGACCTCAAACGAAGGGTTTTCCGTCGTGGCTCCAATGAGCACAATGACACCACTTTCCACGGCTCCCAGCAGAGAATCTTGCTGCGATTTGCTAAACCGGTGGATTTCATCAATGAAAAGCACTGGTGTCTTGGCGGTAAACAGGGGGTTGCTTTTGGCCTTTTCAATTACCTCGCGCACATCTTTGACGCCTGAGGTGACGGCACTTAGGGTATAAATAGGACGATCGAGCTGACGGGCAACAATACGGGCCAGCGTTGTCTTGCCTACCCCCGGAGGACCCCACAAAATGAAGGAGGAAAGGTGGCCACTGTCGATCATTTTTCGGAGTACAGCGTTGGGACCGACCAACTTTTCCTGGCCGATGTAATCGTCCAGGGTCTTGGGTCTGAGTCGCTCTGCCAGTGGTGCTACCATAATGATCAAATTTTCACGACCAGGCCGTTTTTGGAAGACATCTGTCGCGGTATGTGGCAAATTTACAACAAAAACAGGGGCTTTTTAGGGCTCCAACGAAAACTTTTTGTAATTTTGAAGCCGTTTTCTACACCAAACAACCCTCAACTTTTCCGTTTATGAAAAAACACAATTTTTCCGCCGGGCCTTCTATCCTGAGCGAATACACCATTCAGAAAACTGCTGAAGCTGTCCTTAACTTTGCCGGTACTGGCCTGTCTATCTTGGAGGTCTCTCACCGGGGCAAGGAGTTTGTGGCTGTCTGTGATGAGGCCCGCGCAATGATCAAGGAAATATTGGCCATACCCGAAGACTTCGAGGTGGTTTTCCTGGGCGGTGGCGCCAGCATGCAATTCTGCATGGCTCCTTATAACTTTATGGAGAAAAAAGCCTCTTTTCTTGATACCGGTACATGGGCAGGCAATGCCATCAAGGAAGGTAAATTTTTTGGTGAAGTGAATGTTGTCGCTTCCTCCAAGGCTGACAATTATACCTATATTCCCAAGCACTACGAAGTGCCTAAGGATTCCGATTATTTCTACTATTGCACCAACAATACCATTTTTGGTACGGAATTGCACGAAGACCTGCATGTGGGTTTGCCCGTCATCGCCGACATGTCTTCCGATATTTTTTCTCGTCCCATTGACTTTACGGATTACATCCTGATTTTTGCCGGTGCCCAGAAAAACCTGGCCCCTGCTGGTGTTACCCTCGCTATCGTTCGCAAAGATGCACTGGGTAAGGTAAGTCGTCCCATTCCCACCATGTTGAGCTACAAGACGCACGTGGACAAGGAATCCATGTTCAACACGCCGCCTGTATTGCCCATTTTCTCTGCTCTCCAAACCTTGAAGTATTACAAGGAACTGGGTGGTGTGGAAGCCATTCAGAAAATGAACAAGGCCAAGGCTGAACTTTTGTATGCTGAAATTGACAACAACCCCTTCTTCAAAGGCACCGTGACCTGCAAGGAAGACCGTTCGTTGATGAACATCTGCTTCGTGATGAACGACGGCAAGGAAGCGTTGGAAGACGAATTCGCCAAATTTGCTACCTCCAAGGGTATCGTAGGCATCAAGGGTCACCGTTCCGTTGGTGGTTTCAGGGCCTCTTGCTACAACGCATTGCCATTGGAAAGCGTACAAGCGCTGGTAGACTGCATGCGTGAATTTGCTGCAGCTCATTGATGACTTTTTCAACTGAAAATTTGTAGACATGAAAGTATTAATTGCTACCGATAAACCGTTTGCCAAGGTGGCCGTTGAAGGCATTCGTACCGTGGTAGAGGGGGCTGGTTTTGAATTGGCCTTACTGGAGAAATACACAGAGAAAAAACAATTGCTGGAAGCCGTTGCTCAGGTGGACGCTGTGATTATCCGCAGTGACATCATCGACGCTGAGGTATTGGAAGCCGCCAAGTCGTTGAAAATCGTGGTCAGGGCCGGCGCCGGTTTTGACAATGTAGACCTGGAAGCTGCCACCAAAAAGGGTGTCTGTGTGATGAACACACCGGGTCAGAACGCCAACGCTGTGGCTGAACTGGCCATCGGAATGATGATTTACGCTATCCGCAACCAGTATAATGGCACGTCAGGTACCGAACTTAAAGGTAAGAAGTTGGGTATCCACGCCTGCGGCAACGTGGGTCAAAACGTAGCCAGGATCGCTACTGGATTTGGCATGGATATTTACGGTTATGACGCCTATTGCTCCAAGGAAGTGATGGAGAAATTCAACATCAAACCCTTGTCTTCAGTGGCGGAACTGTACAGTACCTGTGACATCGTTTCCCTCCACATTCCGGCAACGGCTGAAACCAAGAACAGTATCAATGCTGCTGTGGTTGGCTTGATGCCTAAAGGTGGTGTTCTGGTGAATACAGCTCGTAAAGAAGTGATCGATGAAGTCAGCTTGATCAGCCTCATGGAAGAACGCCCCGACTTGCGTTACGTGACCGACATCATGCCGGCCGCTCACGCCACCTTCCTGGCTAAGTTCCCCGATCGTTATTTCTCCACGCCCAAGAAAATGGGGGCTCAAACCGCAGAAGCCAATATCAATGCAGGTATCGCTGCTGCTCGTCAGATTGTGGATTTCCTGGTTAACGGCAACGAAACCTTCAGGGTAAACAAGTAACATGGCTCTTATTAAACCTTTCAAAGGCTGGCGCCCGCCTGTCGACCTGGTCGAAAAAGTGGCCTCACGTCCCTACGACGTGCTAAACAGTGAAGAAGCCAGGGCTGAGGCCGGTGATAACGAAAAATCGCTTTATCACATCATCAAGCCGGAGATTGATTTCCCCGTGGGTCAGGATGAACACGAGGAAAAGGTCTATACCAAAGCGGTAGAAAATTTCCGCCGCTTCAGGGAGAACGGCTGGTTGGTGCAAGACGAAGCTGATCGTTATTACGTCTATGCTCAGACCATGAATGGCAAGACCCAGTATGGTCTGGTCGTGTGTGCCAACGTGGATGATTACATGGAAGGCCGCATCAAGAAGCACGAACTGACTCGCCGCGACAAGGAAGAAGACCGCATGAAACACGTGCGTGTAAACGACGCCAACATCGAGCCTGTCTTTTTTGCTTACCCGGCCATGGCTGAATTGGATGCCATTGTTGCTCGATACACGGCAGCAACGCCTGTCTATGACTTTGTGGCTCCCGATGGTTTTGGCCATCATTTCTGGGTCATTGATCAGCAGAACGACATCAACGCCATCACGGCTTTGTTTGCTAAAATGCCTGCTCTCTATATCGCCGACGGTCACCATCGTTCTGCTGCAGCCGCATTGGTTGGTGCTGAAAAGGCCAGGAACAACCCTAACCACAGGGGCGATGAGGAATACAACTTCTTCATGGCTGTTTGTTTCCCGGACAATCAGTTGACCATCATCGACTACAACCGCGTGGTCAAAGACCTCAATGGCCTCAGCGACGAAGCCTTCCTTAAGGCCTTGGATGCGCACTTTGTGGTTGAGATGAAAGGCTCCGAGCCCTACAAACCCTGCTGCCTGCACAATTTCGGTCTGTACCTGGCGGGTACCTGGTATTCGCTTACAGCCAAGCCCGGCACCTACAACGACGCCGATCCCATTGGTGTGTTGGATGTGACCATCTCTTCCAACCTCATCCTGGACAACATCCTTGGCATCAAAGACCTGCGTAGCGACAAGCGCATTGATTTCGTGGGTGGTATCCGTGGATTGGGTGAATTGGCGAAGCGGGTTGACAGCGGCGAAATGAAAGTCGCGCTGGCGCTGTATCCTGTCTCCATGCAGCAATTGATCACCATCGCCGACACTGGCAACATCATGCCTCCGAAAACCACCTGGTTCGAGCCTAAACTTCGCTCCGGGCTGGTGATACATACATTATCCTGATTTTTGGGCCTTACCTGGTTGTAGGGCTCTATTGAAATGCGTGGGATGGCTTCCTTTGTAAGGTTGTCATCCCATGGCTTTTATATACTTTTTGTTTTTAGGCTGTCATCCTGAGACAACATGCCTTTTTTTATTCCCTTGATCCCGCTCCCCTTGACGGGTTCGGGTGTTGTCTCCTGCACCCGTTCCTCAGGGTTGGCGCACGCTTCGACATCGGCGCCAATCGCTCGTCTCAAGTGACTCGCGAGGTTGGCCTTGCCGATCTCAAAGCATCCGCTGGCACCCTTCGCCAATGTTGCAGGATCAACACCCAAACCCGCTGGCGGTGCGCTGCGTTAGTAGATTTATCAACGTAAAACGGCATATAAAAGTAACAAATAAGAAACAATATAGTATCTTTGACCCCAACGTTAAATGCCAAATCCTGGGAGCAATGGATACAACCATCACAATCGAAGTCGTAGGCAAACGCCTGTTTGTGCAGATGCCTAAGAACGCAGCGGATATTCAATACATCCGTTCGTTTACGTATGCCTATTGGGACCGTGGAACGTTCAGGTGGATCGTTCCCAACTATAAACGCAACCTGGAATTACTGAAAACCTATTTTGGTGAACGTCTCACGGCAGTTGTCTATGCTACACCGGCCACTGTGTCTCCAATCACCGATAATCGTGGTGTAAGACCAGAAACTCTCTTAGCCATCAAAAAGCCTTCAGGACGGATGTGTTTGCTGTTTCCCAGAAATCCTGAGGTCGAATCGTTGATTCATACGTTCCCCTATTATCAATGGGATAGCCAAAACAAGTGGTGGAGCATCCCTTTTCATGAAGATTATCTCGAACAACTTAAAATAGTGGTTGAACGTATTGAATGGTCGTTTCTATTTGAAGAAGAATCAGCAGACCAGGACCGAGTAAAGCGGCTGACAGCCTCCGACGTGCAAGACTACCGTAGATGTCCAGATGCCTTCATCATGAAGCTGAAAGAGTTGAGGTATAGTGAACGCACCCTTGTCGCATACAAAAGTTGCTTTGAAGAGTTTATCAATTACTACCACGACTTTGAAATAGATCAGATTGATGAAACGATGATCGTAAACTTCCTGCGTTACTTGGTCACGGAGCGAAAGGTGTCCATCTCGTATCAGAATCAATCCATCAACGCCATCAAGTTTTATTTCGAACATGTACTCCGTGGTCAGCGCAAGGTGTATCAAATTGATCGACCTCAAGCCGACAAACTGTTGCCCGTCGTGTTGAGCGAAGAAGAAGTGGCCGCTATTTTGAACGCGACGCCCAACCTAAAGCACAAGGCCATTCTGATGACCATCTATTCAGCTGGCTTGAGGGTAGGAGAGGCCGTGCGCCTTCGCATCAACGACATCGATTCCAAACGTATGCAAATCCGTGTTGTTCAATCCAAAGGACGTAAAGATCGCTACACGCTTTTGTCAAAGACAACGCTGGAGATTTTGCGGTCTTACTTTTTGGCTTACCATCCCAAACAATGGCTTTTCGAGGGGCCTGATGGTGGGCCATATTCGGATCGTAGCATTCAATCAATCATGCGATCTTCGGTCAAACGGGCAGGGATAAAGAAGGCGGCAACTGTGCACACATTGAGGCACAGTTTTGCAACCCATCTTTTGGAGCAAGGGGTTGATATTCGATACATTCAAACCTTGCTTGGGCATGCAAGCACCACAACGACAGAAATTTACACGCACGTAACCACCAAGGGCTTTGACCAGATAGTAAGTCCATTGGATCGATTAGAGCTATAGTGTTGTTAGGCCGCAATTAAGGAAAAGCGCGATTCGAATTAGTTGCAAATGTAAAGATGAATACATATATTTGTACATAAATATGTACATGATAAAATATATATCGCCATGCTTACAACAACACTTTCGGATTTTCGTAAAGACATTAAGCGCTATTTGGATAGTGTGACAAACAATTTTGAGACCTTGATTATTAATCGAGGTAAGGATAGTGGTGTGGTTATAATCTCTTTGGAAGAATATAACTCATTGAATGCTACCCAACACGAATTGTCATCAAGATTAAATGAGGCAAGACTGGATTCTGCTATTGAAAAACTGAAGAGTGGGAAGTCATTTGAAAAAAAAATACTTGAGAAATGAAGCTCATATTCGTGGATGAATCGTGGGAGGATTATCTGTATTGGCAGAAGAACGACAAGAAAATGCTGAAACGGATCAATGATATTTTAAAGGACATCTCTCGTAATCCATATGATGGAATTGGAAAACCAGAGGCGTTAAAATACAAGTATAAAGGTTTTTGGTCACGCAGGATAGATGATGAACATCGATTAATCTACCAAGTTAGGGACGATGAGATTTTAATTGCTAAGTGTAGATTTCACTACGACTAAAAAACACAGCCTATTATCATCTAAAGCACAATCACTTTTCTTGCAGCTTCGCCGCTAAGGCAATGGTCGCAGTTTAGCTACCTGTAGTGGGCAATCGAAGTTAATCCTACCGGGTGCTATGATAAAGAATACATTGCGCAATATGTAAAAATGGATTCCATTTTTTGAGAAGATTGTTGCTAAACTGTAGTATTCTAAAATCTTTTGTATATTTGATAGCATTAACACCAAAGAAGTTAGGGCTGATTTACAGTTGATGTAAACGCATTGCGCCATAATGCTGTAAACGCTATGCGTGTGTTTGGATGTTAGCGGTCATTGTAAAACAATAAACAGCAAAGTATGATTGATAACGAAGTGTTTAACAGTCTTTTGAAACAAACAAAAAAGAGAAACCCGAACAATAATTTAAAAACAATCGAAAATTAAAAATAATGGAGAATATTGAATTAATTAAATATATTGGTGCCGCTTTATCAACTTGGTTTGTAGGATTTTTTCCTTACTTTGAGATTTACATTGCTATTCCTGCAGGTTTTGCAGCTGGCTTAAATTGGTTTGATGCTTTTTTATGGGCTTCATTGGGAAACTGGATGGTTATTCCATTTATTGATTTATTTTATCAATGGTTACTAAGATTTAATTTTATGAAAAAAATTATCGATAGAAATCAAAATGAAAAATGGAAAAAGCGTATTGAAAATCACGGTGTATGGTTTATTCTTTTTCTCACGCCTTTAGCTGGTGTTTGGACAATAGGGGTGATAGCAAAAGCTTTAAAGTATAATCGCACCAAGCTTTGGCTATATAGTGCAATAAGTGTTGGAGTAACTGGACTAATAATAGCACTATCAATAGAATTCGGTATTTCGATGATAGGATAATTTTTTAAGAACTGCTATTTTATGAAAACAGTTTTCCTTTTTAATAGACTTGAACGAAAACCAAAAACAGACTTGAAACTGAAATATTTTATTACAGACAGATTAATGAAAAACAACGAACCGCTAACATCATGTATAAAACATTGGGGATTAAATGGTTACATGAAGCGTTCTGCCCCGCATTGGCTTTTGTGTCGGCAGACAGTGACGAAGCCCGCAATCCCCAACGTTTCATACATGTGACCGTTAGCGGT
>JAAYBL010000090.1 GCA_012718945.1 Bacteroidales bacterium | reverse complement strand
TGCCTTTTAAGAACACAAAAAAAGATTGATAGACTATGGCAAAAGAATCAATGAAAGCACGCGAAGTGAAACGTGCCGCCCTGATCGCCAAATACGCTGAAAAGCGTGCTCAGCTTAAGGCTGAAGGCAATTACGAGGCACTTCAAGCACTTCCCAAGAATTCCTGCCCGGTACGCATTCACAACCGTTGCAGTATGACAGGACGTCCGAAAGGCTATATCCGCCAGTTCGGTATTTCCCGTATACAGTTTCGTGAATTGGCATCCAAGGGCTTGATTCCTGGCGTGCGCAAGGCAAGTTGGTAAACCGCGGGGCGACACCAACACGACAAGAAACCGATGTTAAATATTGTCCGGAACGTCCGGATCAATTTAAATTACCAATATGACTGATCCTATAGCAGATTATTTAACCAGATTGCGGAATGCCATCAAGGCAAAACACAGAGTTGTTGAAATTCCCGCATCGAATTTGAAAAAGGAAATCACAAAAATCCTTTTTGAGAAGGGCTACATCCTGAACTACAAGTTTGTGGAAGATGGTCCTCAGGGTTCCATTAAGATTGCCCTGAAATACGACCCGGTAAACAAAGTGAATTCCATCAAATCCCTGAAACGTGTTTCGACACCGGGTTTGAGGAAATATGTTGGTTATCGTGACATGCCCCGCGTCCTCAACGGCCTGGGTGTTGCCATTTTGTCTACCTCCAAGGGAGTGATGACCGATAAAGAAGCCAGGGAACAGAAGCTCGGAGGCGAAGTATTGTGTTACATCTATTAATGAGGAGGAAACGACTATGTCAAGAATAGGAAAATTACCCATCAACATACCGGCCGGTGTTACGGTCGCTGTCAGCAATGACAACACTGTGACCGTTAAAGGCCCAAAAGGTGAATTGAAACAAGTTGTCAATCCAGACATCACCATTGAGGTGAAAGATGGTTGTGTCTTGGTTACCAGACCTGATGACGAACGCGAACATCGTTCGCAACACGGACTTTACCGTTCCTTGATCAACAACATGGTGATCGGTGTATCACAAGGTTATCGCAAGGAATTGGAATTGGTCGGTGTAGGCTTCCGTGCAGCCAATAATGGTCAGATCCTTGATCTGTCCCTTGGCTATACACACAACATCCTCCTTGTCCTGCCTCAGGAAATCAAGGTAGAGACCAAGTCTGAACGTAACAAGAACCCGCTGGTTATCCTGGAATCTTGCGACAAGCAGCTGATTGGCCAGGTTTGTGCCAAAATTCGTTCCATGCGCAAGCCTGAACCTTACAAGGGTAAGGGTGTCCGCTTCGTCGGAGAAATTGTTCGCAGGAAAGCAGGCAAATCGGCTGGTAAGAAGTAATGACGCTAAAAAATAATCAGAGATGACAACGAAAGAGTCGAGAAGACAAAAAATAAAGCTCGGAATCCGCTCCAAAGTTAGTGGTACACCCGAAAAGCCCAGAATGACTGTTTTCAGAAGCAACAAACAGATCTACGTTCAGGTAATTGACGACAAAGCCGGTAAGACCTTGGTGTCTGCCTCCTCCCTGAAAATGGAAGAAAAGGTAGCTAAGAAGGAACAGGCCGCCAAAGTGGGCGAAATGATCAGCAAGTTGGCAATTGAAGCCGGTATCACCACCGTTGTATTTGACCGTAACGGTTATCTGTACCACGGAAGAGTAAAAGAAGTCGCAGATGCCGCACGCAAAGGCGGTCTTAAATTTTAATCAAGATGGCAGGACAAATGAATCGAGTTAAGACGACCAATGATTTGGAGTTGAAAGACAGACTGGTCGCAATCAACCGTGTTACCAAGGTAACCAAAGGTGGACGTGCATTCAGCTTTTCCGCCATTGTTGTGGTAGGAAATGAAGATGGTATCGTCGGTTGGGGACTTGGCAAAGCTGGTGAAGTAACCGCCGCCATCGCCAAGGGTGCTGAAGCAGCCAAAAAGAACCTGATTAAAGTACCTGTACTTAAAGGTACTGTTCCTCACGAACAATGGGCTAAGTTCAGCGGTGCTGAAGTCTTTTTGAAACCGGCTACCCCTGGTACCGGAGTCAAGGCTGGTGGTGCTATGCGTGCCGTACTTGAAAGTGTTGGTATTACCGACGTGCTGGCTAAATCCAAAGGCTCGTCCAACCCTCACAACCTGGTGAAAGCCACCATGGTTGCCCTGGGAGAATTGCGCGACGCCCACATGGTAGCTCAAAACCGTGGTATATCCCTTGAAAAAGTATTTAAAGGTTAAAGTTGAAGATCATGGCAACAATAAAGATCAAGCAGGTCAAAAGCCGCATCGGTGCCCCCGCCGTTCAGAAAAAAACCCTTGACGCTCTTGGCATCAAGAAAATGAACAACATCGTGGAGCACGAAGCCAACCCTTCCATTTTGGGTATGGTAGAGAAAGTCAAACACTTGGTAAAAATCGTAGAATAAAGTACACACTATGAATTTAAGCAATTTAAAACCCGCAGCCGGCTCCACCAAGACCGGTAAACGAATTGGTCGCGGACCTGGTTCAGGTTTGGGTGGCACCTCCACGAGGGGTCACAAGGGCGCCAAGTCAAGGTCGGGTTATTCCAGAAAATCCGGTTTCGAAGGTGGCCAGATGCCTTTGCAACGCCGTGTCCCCAAATTCGGGTTCAAGAACATCAACCGGGTGGAATACAAAGCCATCAATGTCTCAACCTTGCAAGCCTTGGCTACAGACAAGGGCCTGACGGTGATTACGCCTGATACCCTGATGGAAGCTGGTCTGATTTCAAAGAATCAACTGTTTAAAGTGCTGGGTAAGGGTGAGCTGACGGCCAAATTGGACGTAACGGCACACGCTTTCTCTGCAACAGCCATCAAGCTTATTGAGGCTGCCGGTGGCAAGCCCACAACGGTTTGATACGGTTATAACCTTCAATAGAGTAATCAATAAAACCCGTGATGTTACAAAACACAATAATGGTATACATCACGGGTTGCCGTTGACCTCGAATGAAACAATACAAATGCACGCATGAAATTTATCCAAACCTTAAAGAATATCTGGAAGATTGAGGAACTGAGAAGCCGGTTGTTAATCACACTTGGTTTTGTTGCCGTTTATCGGTTTTGTTCTTTTGTCGTCCTTCCCGGTATCGATGCCAGTGCTTTGACTGCACTGCAAAGCCAAACCCGAGAAGGTATCATGTCCTTGTTGGACATGTTCTCTGGTGGTGCATTCTCTAATGCCTCCATCGTCGCTCTTGGTATCATGCCATACATTACTGCTTCCATTGTGATGCAGTTGATGGGTATGGTTTTCCCATACTTCCAAAAACTGCAACGTGAAGGAGAGAGTGGACGTCGGAAAATGAATCAATACACCAGGTATCTGACTATTGCCATCTTATTGCTTCAAGGTCCGGCCTACCTGGCCAACTTGAGCGTGCAAATGGGTTATGCCGGTTCTGCATTGCCAAGTGGTATGTGGTTCAGGATCTCTTCCGTGCTTATCCTTGCAGCAGGTAGTATGTTTACCCTTTGGTTGGGTGAACGCATCACAGACAAAGGCATTGGTAATGGTATTTCCTTCATCATTTTGATCGGTATCATCGCTCGTCTGCCTCAAGCAACCGCTCAGGAATTCATTTCCCGTTGGGAAACGACTGCTGCCGGTGGTTTGGTCATGTTGCTTGCTGAACTCTTGCTGTTGTTGGCCGTCACGGTGTTTGCCATCCTGTTGGTACAAGGTACTCGCAAAGTGCCCGTTCAATATGCCAAACGCATTGTTGGTAACAAACAATACGGCGGTGCTCGCCAGTACATTCCCTTGAAGGTAAATGCTGCCGGTGTTATGCCCATCATTTTCGCACAGGCGCTGATGTTTATCCCTGTGGCTATTGTTGGTTACTCCAATGCCGCTTCAACCAGTACAGCTGGTATGGCGTTAACAGATATGTACGGTTTCTGGTACAACCTCATCTTTGGATTACTGGTTGTCGCCTTTACCTACTTCTACACTGCCATCACCATCAACCCGACCAACATGGCCGAAGAAATGAAACGCAACAACGGCTTTATTCCCGGCGTCAAACCCGGAAAGAAGACGGCGGATTACCTCGACACCATCATGTCAAGGATAACCTTACCCGGTTCATTCTTCCTGGCCTTCATCGCTATCATGCCTGTCTTTGCAAAAGTCCTGGGCATCAATTCGCAGTTTGCACAGTTCTTCGGTGGTACGTCCCTGCTTATTCTTGTAGGTGTTGTACTCGATACGCTGCAGCAAATTGAAAGTCATCTTTTGATGCGCCACTACGACGGGTTGCTCAAGTCCGGTCGCATCAAAGGCAGAACAGGCAGCATCGCCGCCTATTAAATTGTGTTGAATGATTTTTATTAAAACAGAGGATGAACTGAATCTCCTCCGGGAAAGTGGTCAGATCGTAGCCAAAGCGTTGGGCGAAGTGGCCAAATACATAAAACCCGGAGTGACGACAAAGTTTCTGGATGGCATAGGCGAAGAAACGATACGGTCTTACGGGGCCATACCTTCGTTTCTCAACTACAACGGCTTCCCATCTTCACTGTGTATCTCCGTCAACGAAGTCGTTGTTCATGGTATTCCTTCAGAAAGCATTGTGTTGAAAGAAGGTGACATTGTTTCTGTGGACTGCGGTGCTTTGAAAAACGGATTTCACGGGGACTCAGCTTACACCTTCTGCGTAGGCGATGTCGAACCTGCAATTATTGAACTGTTAAAAACCACCAAAGAATCCCTGTATAAGGGTATCGAGGAGGCAATAGATGGTAAACGCATAGGAGATATCGGTAACGCTGTACAGGAGTATTGTCAACGCAGAGGGTATACCGTCGTGCGGGAATTAGTGGGCCACGGTGTGGGTCGCTCCTTGCATGAAGAACCCGAAGTTCCCAATGTGGGCAAACGCGGTAGCGGTGTTCGCTTGAAACAGGGGATGGTCATCGCCATAGAGCCCATGATTAATATGGGCACCAGGCACGTGGTCATCGAAAATGACGGTTGGACGGTCCGGACATTGGACAGAAAACCATCGGCCCATTTCGAACACACCGTGGCTGTCACCAAGGGACAAGGCGCTCAGTTGATGACTTCGTTTGAGTACATTCAACAGGTGTTGGGTGACCGATTTATTTAATGTAAAGCAAAACAGATTCAGACTTATATGGCTAAACAGACAGCAATTGAGCAAGATGGTGTGATTGTAGAAGCCCTGTCAAATGCAATGTTCAGGGTGGAATTGGAAAACGGTCATGAAATCACAGCGCACATCTCTGGAAAAATGCGGATGCATTACATTAAGATTTTGCCTGGCGACAAAGTACGTGTGGAGATGTCTCCCTACGACTTGTCAAAAGGACGTATTTCGTTCAGGTACAAATAATATAAGAACAAATGAAAGTAAGAGCTTCCTTAAAGAAACGCACGGCTGACTGCAAGATGGTTCGTCGTAAAGGCGTTTTGTATGTGATTAACAAGAAGAATCCCAAGTTCAAACAACGTCAGGGATAAGTTGAATTAGTAAAAAAAACGAAAGTATGGCTATAAGAATCGTTGGTGTAGATTTGCCGCAAAACAAAAGAGGAGAGATTGCCCTGACCTATATCTATGGTATTGGACGCAGTCGGGCACAATTGATCCTGGAAAAGGCCGGTGTCGATAAAGACATCAAGGTCAAAGACTGGACAGACGACCAGGCTGGTCGTATCCGTGAATTCATCGGCAGCAGTTTCAAAGTTGAAGGTGATTTGCGTTCAGAAGTTCAGTTGAACATCAAGCGTTTGATGGATATCGGTTGCTACCGTGGCATCCGTCACCGTCTTGGTTTGCCGCTCAGAGGCCAAGGCACCAAGAACAACGCCCGTACCCGCAAGGGCAAGAAAAAGACCGTGGCTAACAAGAAGAAGGCTACAAAGTAATCGGGCTCTCTTGAATATACCCGCATTTAATTAAGTACTGATATGGCAAAGAAAACAGTCGCAGCTAAAAAAAGAAATGTAAAAGTAGATGCAATCGGACAAGCACACATCCATTCATCCTTCAACAACATCATCGTATCCCTTGCC
>JAAYBL010000014.1 GCA_012718945.1 Bacteroidales bacterium | reverse complement strand
GTGTACAGCATCGATGGTCAGCGAACCCAATTCCGGCACATGTGGAATGGATAAGCGTTTCATGGTGAATTCCTCTTTATACACTGCGAAGATACAAAAAAAACCCACATTTTTTACCTACCTTTGCAGCCTACAGGAAACTTTATTCAACTATGATACATCTCTTTCGTACTCAGGCACAAAGCATCATCGCTGTGCAGGCTGCCTCTTCGTTGACGCCCGCCGAAATAGAGAAATTACAGTGGCTGTTCAGCGACGCAACCCCGTTGGCTGAACCCGAATTGGCTGGCTTATTTGTCGGCCCACGGCGTGAAATGATTACTCCCTGGAGCACCAACGCTGTGGAAATCGCTGCCAACCTGGGTGTCTCCGGATTGGTACGTATCGAAGAATACTTTCCCGTTGAGTCGGAGAGTTCCGTATACGACAAAATGTTGCAGCGCCTGTATAAAGGGCTGGACCAAGCCTTGTTCACGGTTTCACATCAGGCTGAACCCATCCGCCCTATCGACGACATTGCCGCCTACAACGAACAAGAGGGGCTGGCTTTGAGTCCTGAAGAAATTGAGTACCTGAACGGAGTGGCTGAGAAATTGGGCCGCAAGCTCACAGATAGTGAAGTGTTTGGTTTTTCACAAGTCAACTCCGAGCACTGCCGTCACAAAATTTTCGGTGGGGTCTACATCATTGACGGTGAAGAAAAACCCTCTTCCCTGTTTGAATTGATCAAACGCACCTCGGCTGTCAACCCCAACCGCCTGGTTTCGGCCTATAAAGACAATGTGGCCTTCAATGAAGGGCCTGTCATCGAGCAGTTTGCACCGGCTACGTCCGACAAACCCGATTTTTTTGAAGTGAAGCCTTTTGAATCCGTCATCTCGCTGAAGGCGGAAACCCATAACTTCCCCACCACTGTCGAACCATTCAATGGCGCTTCCACCGGTACCGGCGGCGAAATCCGCGACCGTCTTGGTGGAGGTAAAGCCTCTCTGCCCATAGCCGGTACAGCCGTGTACATGACGGCCTATCCCCGTACCGAACCGGACAGGGAGTGGGAACAAGCCTTGCCCGAACGCCCCTGGTTGTACCAGACACCCGAAGAAATCCTGATCAAGGCCTCCAACGGTGCCAGCGATTTTGGCAATAAGTTTGGTCAGCCCCTTATTTGCGGTTCGCTGCTTACCTTCGAACACGCTGAACATGGCAAACAATATGCCTACGACAAAGTCATCATGTTGGCCGGTGGTGTCGGTTTTGGCAAACGTAAAGATGCGTTGAAAGGTGATCCCAAACCAGGCCAGAAAGTGGTGCTGCTGGGAGGTGACAACTACCGCATCGGTATGGGCGGTGGCGCAGTTTCCTCTGTGGATACCGGTCAATACGCTGCCGGTATTGAACTCAACGCTGTTCAGCGCGCCAACCCTGAAATGCAGAAGCGCGTATCCAACGTTATCCGTGCCTTGTCCGAACAAGACACCAATCCCATTGTTTCCATTCATGACCACGGGGCCGGCGGTCACCTTAACTGCCTGTCCGAATTGGTAGAAGCCACCGGTGGTCGCATTGATATGGGGCAATTGCCCATAGGCGACCCAACCTTGTCGGCCAAGGAAATCATCGGCAACGAAAGCCAGGAACGCATGGGTCTGTTGGTCGATGCAGAAGATATACCCTTGATTGAACGGCTGGCCCAACGGGAACGCGCACCGATGTATGTAGTGGGCGAAACGACCAACGATCATATGTTTGTGTTCAAACAGCCTGATGGCCAATGCCCCATTGATCTGCGTCTGGACTACCTCATCGGTAAACCGCCACGGACGGTGATTACTGACTCAACGGTGGAGGCTTCGTTTGCGCCTGTGAGCTACGACCCGGCTTTGTTGGATGAGTACCTGGAAACGGTGCTGCAACTTGAGGCCGTGGCCTGTAAAGACTGGTTGACCAACAAGGTAGACCGTTCGGTAACTGGTAAGGTGGCCCGTCAACAATGCGTGGGTGAGATTCAATTGCCCTTGGCTGACCTGGGTGTTGTAGCCCTGGATTACAGGGGTAAGGCTGGTATTGCAACCTCCATCGGTCACGCACCCCAAGCCGCCTTGGCCGATCCGGCTGCCGGTTCCGTGCTGGCCATCGCCGAAGCCTTGACCAACTTGGTGTGGGCCCCTTTGAAGGACGAAATCGACAGCGTTTCCCTCTCGGCCAACTGGATGTGGCCTTGCAAGAATCCCGGGGAGGACGCTCGCCTGTACAAAGCTGTTGAGGCCGCCAGTAAATTTGCCATTGCCTTAGGTATCAATATTCCTACTGGCAAGGATTCGCTTTCCATGACTCAAAAATACGGAGCCGACAAGGTGTATTCACCGGGCACCGTCATTATATCGGCAGGGGCCGAGGTGTCTGATATCAAGAAGGTGCTGACGACCGTCTTGGTCAACAACCCCGAATACCCCCTCTATCACGTGGACTTTTCCTTCGATACGCTTAAATTGGGTGGTTCTGCGTTTGCTCAATCGCTCAACCGTATTGGTGACGAAGTGCCTACAGTGACCAATCCAGCCTATTTCAGGGAAGCCTTCAACGCACTCCAACACTGCATCAATCAAGGTTGGTTGGTGGCCGGTCACGACATTTCTGCCGGTGGTCTGATCACGACCTTGCTGGAAATGTGTT
>JAAYBL010000089.1 GCA_012718945.1 Bacteroidales bacterium | reverse complement strand
GGCTCAATTCGAGGCGCTTGGTGACTTGTACACCGATTGGAACGCCAAGATCAACGTCATTTCCCGCAAAGACATCGACAACCTGTATGTGCATCACGTGCTGCACTCCCTTGCCATCGGGCGTTTTCTCCCCTTCAAGCCTGATACGCGCATCATGGATGTGGGAACAGGTGGCGGCTTTCCAGGCATACCATTGGCCATCCTTTTCCCGGACATCCTGGTACACCTGGTGGACAGCATCGGCAAGAAACTGACGGTTGCCAGCGAAGTAGCCAAGGCCATCGGCTTGTCGAACGTGAGCCTGCGGCATTGCCGGGTGGAAGAAGAAAAGGGCTTGTTCGACTTTGTGGTAAGCCGCGCGGTGATGCCCCTACCCGACCTGCACCGACTCAGCCGTAAAAACATTGCCGGCCAGCAAATCAACGCATTACCCAATGGCATCATCTGCCTCAAAGGGGGCGATCTGCAGGCAGAGCTGGCACCCTTCCGCTCGTTGGCGACCACCGTACTCTTGTCGACCTATTTCAAGGAACCGTTTTTTGAGACCAAACAGGTGGTCTATCTGCCTGTGGATAACAGAAAAAAATAGCGTATGATCATCAAGCGATTCACTGTCAACCCCTTTCAGGAAAACACCTACGTCGTGTCTGTCGACTCTGGGGAGACCATGATTATCGACCCCGGCTTTTATACCGCCAACGAAGAAAACGCCTTCGTCAATTACCTGGAAACCAACGGACTGAATCCGACGATTTTGGTCAACACCCACCTGCACATCGATCATGTGCTGGGCAATGCTTTCCTTGAGAAACGGTTCGGATTGAGGGCCTTTGCGCATGCTGGTGACGGGTTCTGGCTGGAGGGCCTGGAAGCCCAGGCTCGCATGTTCGGCCTGCCCATGCGTGGCCCCAAGCCATCCATCGGCCTGTACATCAGGGAGGGCGACAAGGTATCGTTGGGCAAGGAGACGTTTGAGGTATTGGAAGTACCAGGGCACTCCCCAGGCAGCATCGTCTTGTACAATCGAGCGCAGGGATGTTTGTTTGCCGGCGATGTGTTGTTTGAAGGCAGTGTAGGGCGTACTGATTTTACCGCTGGCGACCATGGCGTGCTGATCAAGGGCATTACCGAAAAGCTATTGACTCTGCCCGATGAGACTGTTGTGTACAGTGGACACGGTCCTTCCACCACCATTGGCAAGGAGAAAACGGGTAATCCCTACCTTTAGAAACACACTCAACTCTTCCTATTTTTGTCATTATGTCATGATGAATTGGCGATAAACTGTCATTTTGTCTGTATAAATCCGCCAATTGGTCGGATTTCTCGTCGTATGGCCGTTGGCACAGGATTTGCCACGTATAGAGTGAAACCGGTTGATAAGCCGGCAAACAGTAACCATAAACGTTTAATAAACTTATAGGAGGACAAAGCTATGTTAGCAACCATCAGACGTCAAAATCCGTTTTTCCCCGTATTGAACGATTTATTCGGGGACAACTACCTGAACGACAGCGACTGGAACACCAGCCCTGCAGTCAACATCGCCGAAACCAAGGAAGCCTTCAGGATTGAAGTAGCCGCTCCTGGATTGAAGAAGGAAGATTTTAAAATCAACGTGGAAAAGCGCGTGCTTGAAATTTCTTCCGAAAAAGAAAGCACCAAGGAAGAGAACAGGGAAAACGAACGCTATTACCGCAAGGAATTCCTGTACTCGAGCTTCAAGCGGACCTTCTCGCTCCCATCATACGCAGACACTGACAGCATTACCGCCACCTACAAGGATGGTATCCTGAATGTCACCGTGCCCAAGAAAGAGGAAGCGAAGGAAAAACCAATCAGAGTGATTGACATTGAGTAATCGTACCCGAATCGAACAACCGTACCGACATCGATTGTTCGTTCAATAAAAATGAGGCCATTCTGTTGAACAGGGTGGCCTCTTTGTATAAACCAGGCTCTTTTATGTGGTACCCGAGATGATGGGAGGATGAACCGTCCCTTCCCTCAAAAGCGCGTAAAAGGGGAATTTTAACCGACCTGACTGCCGGGATTCTGAGGAAAAATGCCGTTCTTTGTGGTACACATTATTGCACAGGTATATAATATGCATCAATCTCATTTACAGTTTATTGCAAAGGAAGAATTAGTCCTTAGACGGCAAAAAATACAGGCAGCCATGTTGAAAGCAGGCGCTGAAGGTTGTTTACTGTCCACATCGGTCAACTTGCTGTACATGACGGGGCAGGTAATCAACGGTTACGTGTACATCCCTGCGGAAGGTGAGGCTTGGCATTTTATCAGACGGCCGGCAGGCATGACGGGTACATCCCTACGCTATATCCGTAAGGTTGAGGACATTCCAGGTTTATTGGCCGATTTAGGCCTGACAAAACCGTCCAATCTGATGGTGGAAAGTGGTGAAATGAGCCACATGGATTGGTTGCGCATTCAGGCTTGTTTTCCGGACGCCACCCTACTCAACGGTACGACCGAACTGAGGGCTGTCCGTAGTGTGAAAACGGATTACGAATGCAGCCTGCTGCGCGCATCGGCCGTTGCTCATGCCAAAGCCTATGCCAGGGTACCATCGGTATTCAAACCAGGCATGACCGACGTCGCTTTTTCCATCGAGATAGAACGTCTCATGCGGCTTGAAGGCAACAAAGGCTTGTTCAGAACCTTTGGTGACATGGAAGCCTTTTTCGGCAGCGTATTGACGGGTGAAAACGCTTCCGTGGCTTCCCCCTACGATTTTGCCCTGGGCGGTGCCGGCGACCCCACCAATCCCATTGGCGCCAATGGCAGCGTACTCAAGGAAGGCCACGCCGTGATGATAGACATGTGCGGCAATTTTACAGGTTACCTGGACGACATGACCCGCACCTACTCCATTGGCAAACTGACAGAAAAAGCCTACAAGGCCCATCAGGTGGCCATTGACATTGAAGACGCCATTCAGGAGGCCATGAAAGCCGGCGTGGTGTGCGAAACCTTGTATGATCTGGCTGTCTCCATTGCTAAAAAGGCTGGTCTGGACGACTGTTTCATGGGCACCACTCAACAAGCCAAATTTGTGGGCCACGGCGTCGGACTGGTCATCAACGAACCCCCTGTACTGGCCACCCGCTCCCGCGATATCTTACAGCCCAACATGGTGATTGCCGTGGAGCCTAAGTTTGTAATCGAAGGGGTTGGCGCCGTTGGCCTGGAAGACACGTACATCGTAGGAGAAACGGGTAGCGAAAAGATCACGCACCTGGAATCAGGCATTATCAACTTATTGGATTATGCTCATTAACAGCTTATTAAACGACACAATATAAACAAAGGGTTTACCCTATTCATCATTGCTCATGAATACCAACACACAACCACTGAATGCCTTTGCCGCCAGGCATATCGGGCCTAATCCGGACGAACAGGCCATCATGTTGAATGCCATCGGCGCTCCGAGTCTGAGTGCCCTGATCGAACAAACCATCCCTGCCGACATCCACCTGCCACAACCGTTGGACATGGAACCGGCCATGACAGAAAATCAGTTTGCTGAACACATAGCCGACCTGGCCAACGAAAACAAACTGTTCACCTCCTACATCGGACGTGGTTGGTACGACACCGTCACGCCGGCAGTGATCCAGCGCAACGTCTTCGAAAACCCCTCCTGGTACACCTCCTATACGCCTTATCAGGCCGAGATCTCGCAGGGAAGGCTTGAGGCCTTGTTTTTGTTCCAGAGCATGGTCAGTGATTTGACCGGCCTACCATTGGCCAATGCCTCCTTGTTGGACGATGCCACAGCGGCTGCGGAAGCGGTTAATATGTTGTACGGACTGCGCAGCAAGGAACAAGTGGAAGCCGGAGCCAACACCCTCTTTGTGGATGAGTTGGT
>JAAYBL010000088.1 GCA_012718945.1 Bacteroidales bacterium | reverse complement strand
TAACATCCACAAAGGGATCAATGGCAATACCGCTACGCCCCACAGAACCGCGCTTGTCGGCATGGACGTAACGATTACCGCTGCCAAAGGCGAAACTACCTCTGGCACTTTGAGAAGCCTGGAATTGTCGGTTGCCCCAGCCTCCACTCACGTTGGTTGACATGAAAGGCAGGTCGTAGCGGAACGACAGGTTGATGTTGTTGGTTCTTGATAGGAAGTTGTTTTCGTACCGCAGGGAAGCGTACCCGTTGGTGAACAGCCTGGATTCGACTTCGCCCCTCAAGGATATCCACCTACCTGTGGTGTAGTTGTACTGTGCCGATGGTCTGAACGACAGGCTGCGGCCAACCCGCCAGCCCGCGGCCACATTGGCGTAGATGTTGGGGTTTCCGGAACTGGTCCAATTGATAAAATGACTTACATTCGTACTCAACTTGCCATAATTCCCGCTCATCATCCATTCCGCCGAGTTGTACTTGAAATTCTCGTACAGGTTTTGCCTAACCAGCGCCTTGGTATAGCCAGACAAACGGCTAAACCGGTACGGCATGGAAAGGGTGACGGAACGTTCCTGTATGTAGTTGTAAATAATGGCTTTTTGGCCAGGGCTGTACACAGCCAGGACCATATCAAGGGTGACGTTAGCCGGAAAGGTCATGTTAAGCGTGCCCCTGGTTCGAACATTGTGGGCGTATTCACCGGTTATCAACAACCGGGGTATGGGTTGAAAGGTAAAATTGACAAACGGAATTTCGGGGTTGGCACTGATGGATGTCAGGTATTCCATGCCGGCTCCAGCCGTCAACCACCTGGAAACCCCATAGTTCAATTCCACACGTCCGTAAAGACTGTTCAACGTGTCCATGACAGAACCACCAACAGCCTTGTATTCAAATTCACCGGTAGGTAACATGTTATAAGGCATGTTGAACCGTTTTTCTTCCGATCGAACTTCGCCACCAGGGCCGTAAAACCGCAGGGTGATGTTGGTCGTGCCATACACAATGGGGACGTCAAAACGGTAAAAGCCTGATGCGTCGGAACGGGTATAACCAATCATGGCGTTGTTGACATAGAGCTCAATCACCCAGTCGGGTTCCGTATAATCGGCTATCTGGTAGGTTCCCAGGGCTTTTCTGACCGTCGTCGGCGCATTGGTCACCATGAAGCCATCCATGGGAGCCAGCAGCGAGGCTATACTGCGCGTGCTGACACGCCCAAGCTGTACCTGCCTGAGTGCGCGTGTGCTGTTGTCAGCCCATCGCCAGTAATATTGTTGTTGTTCCCTTGGCATACCGTATCGATCCGACCAATTTAAAAATACATTTGTTTCTCCGCCGAGCAATTCGACGCCTCCACCTAATTCCATGCGCGTTTCACCGGGGTACTTGTTGGATTGACTGGAAGCAATGGACCAATCAATCATACCGCCCTTCAACCAGTGGTAATCCCTTGGTAGAATGGTATCGTATACCATCTCGTCTGTCTTACCTGCACCCAATTTTTCACGGTTACGTTCCTGGTTCATAAACTTAATGACGGGCAGATCAAACGTAGTCGAAAACTTGGCCGTCAAGGTTCTGAAATTAAAGTCAAACGAAAAACCAAACGCCTCCTTCATTAGCTCTGTACGCAGGTAAAGCGTACCCAAATCCATCAACGCATCCTTTTCTTTAATCGGCGTGCGTTTGCCTTCAAACATAATAAATCGATCAGGCAGATTGACCTCGTACACCCTATCCTCTGTCTCAATGTAGCCTTTTACGATTTGACCTTCGGACGATACCGTACGGACAAATTTAAACAGGTTGAGCAAATCGTCAATGGGTAGGTAAAGCGCACCTGGATCCTCGTAATAGGCCGGGAAACTGTAGCTGCCCAGCTTGCCACCAAAGGTGATGGACACGTTGAACGACTCCAAATTGGGGTTGTCCATGGCTTCCTGGGCTGAAAGACGGTGGAATGGGGAAAAAAACGATACCATCAATGACAGCACGACCCCCAATCTGGTTACCAACGAGCGGACGTGATGAGGATGGGAGACGGACATTGAGGGTGTTGTTTTACATACGACAAGCGGTTGCTGTGTCCACTTAATACGCTTCGATGATCAATTGAATATCGTTTCGGTAAACACCCGGATTACTGGGCAATGCACTGCCAACCTCCATCGTGCCACCCATGTACAATCGATGCAGTGGATTACTGCCTGTATTGGAGCGAAAACGAATATACCCGTTACCGCGCTCTATGTAGGTGCCCGATTCAAGATCGAAGGAGATGTCTGTTATTCGTGTATTACCAACGCCTGGAGGCATGCTGGAAACCATGAAAGGTGGCATGACAGCGCAACGCACAACAACAATACGGCCTGGTAACAAATTGAATTCAAATTGACCTTGCTGAACATTGCCACCCATAAGCACGACGCTTCCACCAGGGGTTCGTACACCTAAGGGTGAAACCGTCACAGAGCCTGTTGAGCCTGAAAGATAGCAAAAATCACCAAACATCAATGGCAAAGAGGCAGAGACGACCACAGGTGTCCGGGGCGGCAGCGTGGGCGGCATTTGAGCCAACACATTTCCTCCCCCAATCACCAAGAACAACAAGGGGTATATGATTTGCTTCCACATGATGGCTGTTGTTTAGAGTCAGGGCATCCTGTATTCAGACCTGGCCAGTTCGCTCGCTCCGGCATCGCGGGGCGTCAGGAAACGAACCACGATTTTGCCGGCTTTCAAGTTCAAGCCGCGTGGCACCTTCAATGGCAGGTTGTAAAGCCTGCGGTTGAGTTCGGTGTAGACACCCACCCCATTGGCCAAGCCAAGCAGTAGCTTGTCGCCTTGAGGGGATTCGTAGGTAGCTTCCAGCGTGCCATAGGCTGATTGGTTACCACTCCGGTTGATGGCTACGCTCAGGCTGTAAATGGTATCATTTACCTGAGAGGCAGTCAAATCGGACAGCGAGACATTCAATGACAAGCGACCGTTACGCACAATGATGGGAATACTGATGCCAAAAATGGGCGTAATGCTCACCGAAAGGCGGGTCGTATCCCTGTCTTCTTCCATACCCAAGGGCGCTGAATTCTTATCGGCCCTGAAATACAGGTGTGATCGGTATTCACCGTCAGCCAGGTTCTGGGGTTTGCGGTACTGGAGACGCACAATCTGCGACTCACCCGGGGGTAATGTCACCCGCCTGGGAAAGACCCGTAGGAAGTTGTCAGCCCTGGGCGTCGGTTGCGAAGCACTGTCGGTTACATCGAGAAATCGTCCGTCTTCCTTCATCTCATACTGCAAGAAGGAAATCAGGTAAACAGCCGTGTCTTGTCCGATGTTGGATAAGTTCAGGTCTTCCCGTTGCTTACCGTCTTCAAAGACCACACGGATGGGAGCGACCAAAAGGTTGCCCTGTGCCAGTAGTTTTTGACCGCTCAGCAATAGCACAAACAAAACAACGAAGTAACCGATTGTACGCTTCATGGTAACTGATTTAAACCTGTTAATTGCCCAAAGATACGTATATTCCTCAATGTTGGTTCGGCTTAACCCTTTTTTTTCACATAAGTGCGTAACCGCTAAGCTGTTCAACCGAGGATTCGTCGTTTTTGGGAGCAAGTACCGGTTAATGCATGGAATCATGTCAAAGAGCGTCTTGGGCCGAAGTCCTAATTATACATAAAAACCACCTCATACGTGCCCGTGTAATACCCGGCCGGATTGCTCATGCCGTTAGCAATATACAGGGTGGCTCCTATACTTATTTCTGCTTTACCATCGTTTTGCCGTACGACTTGACCTCCCACTGGCACATCAGATGTGAACTCGTCAACGGTGACCTCACTAATCCCGCTGGATAAAACCAGCCGTTGGGGCGTTTGTGGCAACACGATGGATACCAAGCTACTTGGCATACCGGCTACCGTAAAACGACCGGCACTGTACGCATCATCCATCAAGGTGATACTACCGGTCGACGTACGTTCACCCTGCGGTGAAATTTTGACGGTTCCTCCAGCTGTTTCAGGTACGATGCGTCCGAAGTTCAACAACTCAGTCTCCGTAGCCGTCACCGGAACTGCAAGCTCTACCTCCATCTTACCCAACACGCCGGTCTGGGCGAAAAGCCCTGGAACAGCGAGCAATAACAGGGAAAATAAGGCGAGGATATGCTTCATAGGTGGTGGCCTTGCGCTGTTACACGCACGGACTGCTTAGTTGTACGAGATACTGACCGGGAACGAACCAGTGTACTTGCCTTCTGCCTGGGTGGTGGGAATGGTCAAGGTCGCTCCAACGGCAAACGAGTTGTCCGCACCAATGGTACCCGTTGTCACACCGGCAACTTTGGAGGCCAGTTTTACCGAGAAGGCACTCACATCCATGGTTTCAGTGCCTCCTTGTTTGGTCAAGGAAACGGTTCCACTTGGGATACTAACCGTATAGCTGGTGCCAGAAAGGCCATTGACACCGAAAACGGCAGCCGCTGGAGTCACATTACCCGTGGTAGGGACAAATAAATTGGTCGGGGTGATGACACCGTCAACACCAAGGACCAAGGTTCCGACGCCTTCGCCCGTCAACGCGACTTTGCCAAATTGCATGTCGACTGTTTTAACCAACGTGACCGTTTGAACCAGCTCGGCCTCAACGAGGGCACTGGCTGTGGGGTTGGCTGCTGTTGCGGGCAAGGCTGCTACCCCGAGGGCGATAACCGCCATTGCGAAGTATGTAATTCGTTTCATAGGTGATAAGGGTTTGGTTTTTGGTTTGGTTTTTGGTTTCTGGTTCAGTTGTAACCCACGCTCACTTCAAAATTGGCGCGGTATTCGCCTGGTGGCAGGTCTGGAGAGGCTAAAATCAATTTGCCTCCCACGGTGAAATAGGCATCGGCGGTGATGATGCCTTTGAGCGCGTTCTCGCTCGCTGAGGAGGGTCTTGCGACCAAGTCTTCAATCACAATCTGATTCCCGTCTTTTTCCAACGTGATGTCGGTGGGTAATCCGATGTAATATTCGTAGTTAGCGGTACCCCTGACCTCGAAACGGGCAGGTCGCCACCCCGATTCTCCAATAGCGGTAACCCCCGTGGCCAAGCGCTCACCCGAAGGCTTCAACTCAACCACGCCCGTTGCCCCGTTGACCATTCGACCGAAACTCATGTCCTGCACCTTGACCAACTGGAGGATTTCCAGAATAGTGGCTTTGGCTGTCGTTTCGACAGACCTGGCAGATTCTGCTTTCAAGAAACCTGAACAGACGACCAGGCCCACCATAAAAAGGATGATATGAGGCAATCTATTCTTCATTGTTGTTTCTATTGATACGCGACCGTCACTGAGAAACTTCCACTGTACTCACCAGGTACCTGGTCAGCAGCAACTGTAAGCGTGGCACCGACGTTAAAGGTTGATGTCCCACCAGTGGATAGCAACAGGTTGGAATTATGAGTAAAGTCGTTCACAGCCATCTTTTCTGAACCTCCTGAGCGGGTCAGCTCGACTGTACCGTTCACTGGCAAGGTTATATTGAAGGTAGCGCTATTTTCTCCACTCACGCCAAAGGGCGCTGCTGAAAAGGAAGAGGAGTTCAAGACTGAGACTCCTCCTGTAGATGTTCGGGTTTCATCAGCCGTGACCGTCACAGAACCCGCTATCGATGCTCTTGATACCGTTCCGAAATTAATGGGCGTTGAACCCGTATTTTCAATGGTTATCGGAGCAATAATTTTGGCGTCAATGCCAATGCTGGTTGCGGTCGATGAAACCTGGGCATACAGTATACCAGACCCTCCTAAAAGCACGATTACAAGAAAAGCAATACGGCTCGTGTGGTTTAAAATCTGTACCTGCATACCCCAGTTTATACTTAATTATAAGCAACAGTTACATTAAACGTTCCAGCGTAAGCACCAGCGATTTGATCTGAAGCGACAGTAAGTTTGCCACCAACAGCAAAGTTGGATGATCCACCGGTTAATGTTCCGGTTGTTGCAGCATCGGTACCATCTACATTAATAGAGAAGGTATTCAACGTCATGGTGCTCGTTCCAGTACCACCAGTAGGGCCTGTCAAAGTAACATCCGATGAAGGCAACGTAACGGTATAAGCAGAACCGGCTGTTCCTGTAACTGTATACAGAGCACAAGAAGCATCGTCACCAATCAAGTCAACCGTTCCATCAGCCGTACGAGTGCCAACATCGGTTCCTGACGTCGGTGCCATTGTCACTGATCCACCGGTATTACCTGGAGTAATCGAACCGAAATTCAAGCTTGCTCCACCAAATTCACCACCGGCAGTATTGGTAGCCAGGGTCAGGGCGTTGACGACATTAGCTTTGGCAACAGTTGACAAGGTAGTACCTTCAACCTCACCCTGTGCAAACACACTCACGGGAATAGCCACGAAAGCGGCAACGATCAAAAGGGAAATGATAAACTTTTTCATAGCATGTAAAATTTAGTTGTTATTGTTTGGTTATGTATCTCCGTTTGGGTTAAGTGACTGACCTATAAAGGCCTTTTTATCTGATACAAAAATACGGGTTCCCCTCCTAGGGGGAACCATAATCAAAGCATCAGTATGGATACAAGGCCCCGAACAACAAGGATACAAAAAGGATACAAGGGGCAACAAAAAGGAGGGATAAGGGGAGTGAAATACCGGACTAGTAGGCCACTTTCACGGTGTATATATCTGTTTTTGAGCGCAATGACACAAGGTATACACCGCGATGTCTGAGTTTGACCCTGAGCTGTTCACCACCGAACAAGCTGCTTCTTTTCACCACCCGACCGTTCAAATCGAAAACCATCAGGGCGTATTCGTCCTTGAGCTGGCTTAGATCGACCACCAAGTGCTGGTCGTTGACGTACACATCGGCCAGGTTAAGCTTGTCTTCGGGATGGACGGCGCCGTAATGTAAGACAAATCGATTGGCTGGATCGGATGATGTAGCCGAGAACGTATAGGTGTCAGCCAGGCTGAAATCATGGAAAACACCGGTTTGCTTGTCCTCAAGAATGATGGTACTGGTTAGTAGGGGGTCGAAGGTGACGCGTAGGCTGTAGCGACCACTAACGCCGGCTTGGAAGGACAGCGGGGTTTTGCCGTTGGCTTCGGGGGTTGTGAGGCGTCGGATGGTGTAGGGTTGCCCTTTGATGGGCAGGTATAGGCTGGGGGCCGAGGTCACGTGGCTGAAAAGCTTGCCTGTGCCCTTGTCGTTGGCCGTATAGCCAAAGGAAAGCTTGACCTCGTCACGGCCATAGCCTTCCAGCGAGGAGAGCACCACGCGTACGGCACCGGGAGTAGCCGACCCGGCGGCCCGTAACCAGGCGCTGGCCGATTGATGGGTTCTGGCCACGTTGAAAAACTCCAGGGAGCCAGCCGAGGCGGCTTTCACGAAGAATCCCTGCATGGGGGCAACGTACCGCGAAGCGTTGTTGGTACCTTGATCATCGGTCTCCTCCGAGTTATACACACCGTAATTGTTGGCGGAGGAGCTCCACATCCACAGGTCATACCCACCACCGGAGGCATCCAGCACCGAGCGGTCAAAGCCGGCGGTCGCCTTCCAGTCAATGCTGCTGGGGTAAGGATTGCCCACCAGGTGGAAGCCGGCCTGACTGCCACTGACGGCCTTGGTCAAGGCATAGGCAACGGTGTCGTTGTTAAGGTAGCCGGTAAAAGCGGGCGTGGCAATGGAATCGTATAAGGAATACAAGTACCCACGCCCAGGCATGAACGTGGTCGAAGGATGGGCGGCCGACCAGGTTGTGTAGTTGGCTGTCGTGTCGTTTAAGTTGTACACCCAGGACCCCGAGGGTTCATCCCACACGTACAGATCGTAGCCCGTACCGTCACCGTATTGACCGGCCGGCGTCCAACTTGAACCTTGTATGGTTTGAGCCATGACAGGGGTGGACAGAAAATGCCAGGCGGCTGAGTCAAGCGCCATCTCACCGTTTACGTACCGACGTACGGTCGCGTAAATACTGTCTTGATCACAGAGGAAGGAGCCTGTGCCCGAAGCGGTGGAATTGATGACCAGACCCGTTACGCCAGCGTTGTTCACCACGTTGGTGGCCACGGTTAAGGTACCACCACCGTTGATGGTCACCACGGCACCTGAATAAATGACCAGGGTGGCGGCCTCGGCGTTCACCCCGCTGTTGACCTGCGGTTGATTGGGACGCTGAGGAATGTTGGCTCTGACCGATGAGGTCGGAACCATTTGAGGTAACCAGTTGCTCGATTTCGACCAATCAGTATCCAGACTGCCCGTCCAGAAATAGCCGTTGAACTCAAGGGCGCCCATGGTGGGGGGTACGGCCCTGGCTGCGCCGGTGTAATCAACAGCGACCAACCCGTTGAAGGCTGTCATGGAGGCCGTGGGGGTATAATCCAACGGATCCGTAGAGCCTGGTTGGATAAACAAGGGATGCAGGAACAAACTGTTGGCATCCTGCCCTGTGGCCGATTTCCAGGCTGCCAGGGTCGTCCTGTCTGACGTCAGTAAACCGAGAACACCGTTGACACCATCGGCCCAATAGGCGTTGTAGTTGATGGTCAGGCCCGAAGTGCTGCCAAGTGCAATGGCGTAATGCTTACCCCCACCCGACCGCCTATTGGCAAAGACGTTGTTGCGCACATCGTGAGCGCCAGTGGCCTCATTGCGAATGGCGTAGGTATTGGAAAAGGCCGATGCGACAGATCCTCCTATATATAAGGTGTTGTGGTAGATGGTCAGGGCCGAGGTACTGACGTTCTGCATCCCATACAAGGTCACGCCTTTGCTAAGGCTGTCGCCCAACGCGATGATGTTGTTGGATACAGCCGCAGTGCCTTGTTGCAGGGATAGGCCGCACACCACGCTCTCCGGTGGAGCCAGCGGCAGGAGAATGCGGTTGATAAAGTTGGTGGCCAGCACGTTCGTTCCAGTTGTTGGCCCTGCATAATACAAGCCATAGATGTAGACTTTAGCCGTCGAGTTGTTTTGCAAGCGACTGATGGTGTTACCTGTTACTACCTGGCCTGCCGTGGATGTATTGAGCAACAGGCCGATAACAGGCGCATCAAGGCCCTGAGCCCCACTGGCCGAACCTCCTGAAATAAGCTTGGTCAACGTGTTGTTTTTCAGCGTGTTGTTGCCAGCACCTATGTACACACCGACCAGCTTGGATGCTCTGGTGGTTTCCAAGGTCTTGTTCAAGAGATTGGCGATGGTGTTACCACTAAGCAGGTTGGTACCTGAGCCCAGGGAGAAAATGCCGTAGACCAGTTGATTGGTGTTGTAGGCATCCGATGCCGCCTGGATGCTGGAAGCCGTTGTTGAGCTGCCTATCAGGTTATTACTAAGTGTGAGGTTGCCGCCCACAGCCGCTTTATAAAGCCCGTATACATGGGTGGCATTGGCGGGGTTGGTATTGGTGGCTGTTATGGAGCCAAGGCTGTTGTTGTAGGCGGTAAACGCACCTGAGCCTTGCAGGTTGATGCCGTAAAAAACACCGCCCGTGGTACTATTGGTCAAAGTGATGCTACCTGTTCCCGTTGTGGCACCAATGACGTTACCGGTGGTTGTACCCATATTAATGATACCACCGGCCACGTGCACGGCTGTCATGTCGGCAGCACCCGTGTTGCTGATGGCAAACCCCCTGATGGTGTTGCCCTGGAGACTGGTGGGTGTACCCGTGCCAACGTTGAGGTAGATACCATAGAACGTGGTGGGTTGCCCTATCTTGGTCCAGGTACCGGAGGCTTGGGCTGCCTGACCGCCCAGGTAATTATTGGAAAGCAGGAAACCATCACCGGACGTGTTATCGATGCGAATTAAGGCGTATTCACAGGCAGTGGGTACTGAGAGCGTAGAGGTATTGTACACACTGTTCCCGGACAACGTCGTCGTGGTGGTAAACGCGCCCAAATGAATGACATTGGAGGAAGCACCGGCCACTAAGACATCGAAAAACGCGTTGTTCAAAACCTGGTTGGCGGTGTTGACCCTACCTGTTGTTCCCAGGGAATAAAGGGCGTTAACGGGGCGCTCACCAGCGTTGAGACCGCTGATGGTGTTAGCCATCACCACATTGTTCGAGTTGCCCGTACCTATCGTTGAGGTCCCGAAGTGCACCACACCGGTGGTGGTGCCTTGCCCAGCACCCTTTACGATACAATACTGAAGGGTGTCTTGTTGGGCTGACTGGGCGAGTTGAATGGTTGAGGCGGCCGTACCTGTGTTCAGGTTGGTAAAGGTCAGACTGGGTGTTGCACCAGAAGCGTTTACCCGACCATCGATGCTCACACCATCGGCGCCTTCCAGCCGCACCAAGGGGGCATTTAGGGATCCAGCCACGGTTACACCGGCTTTGGTGGGAAAAATATGCACCCTGGTGTAGTTGGGTCCGCTGCCGCTGGCCAACAAGTTGGCGGTAGCCGTTTCATAGGTATTTTTAAGAATCTTCACCGTTAGGTTGCCCGTCCAGGCCGCCGCATTGATGTCGTCGAAAGCGTCTTTCAACGTGGTATACGCCTCCCGCATGGTGCCATCTGTCCAGATTTCCACACACAGGAAGTATTCCCATGCCCCAATAGTGGGTGTGGTTAAATCACGCTCACTGGCACCAAAGTCGGTCAATACACCAGCAGGTACCCCATCGAGTACACCACTTGTCTTATAGTCGAGCGGAGAACTGCCACCGGCATTGAGCAGACCGGGATTCACCGAAAGACTACTCTGGGCATCTTGACCTGTGGCGCCTCGCCAGGCAATCAGGGTCGTATAATCGGTGGCGACCAGTCGGCCAAGTAGGCCTCTGGTGCCAGTGGCCAGGTAATCATTGCCGTTGATGGTGGTAACCGAGCTCATCCCTGGTAATGAGATAGCTCTATGGCAACTGGCGGTCGCCGTGCTGCCGCCCGAACGAACGTTGTAGAGGATGTTGTTGAGCAGTATCGTGGAACCCAGGTTGGCGTTCTTATAGAAGGCATACGTTTGAACAGGGTTGGCCGTGCCACCTACAGTGCCAGAAAGATAGATCGTATTGTGACAGATAGAATCCGTGTAACCAGTTAGACCTTCTTCGTAGACCCCAAATAGCCTGATGTACCCTGCCTGGTTCACCCCCAGGTTGATGACGTTGTTGACACAGGATGACGAGCCGTTGTCGAGCCAGATACCGTACAAGGTCGGATTGACAGCGGTTGAGGCCAGCACGAGTCTGTCCACAAAATTGGCCCGAATCTGTGCCGAACCAGTGCTGGTTTTGTAAATGCCTGCCACCAGATTACCCACGTTGTTGAGGGTGGAAGCGTTGTACAGGTTGCTGATGGTATTGTTTTCGATGGTGACACTGCCTGTGCCCTCGTAGCGGATGGCATCGAGCCGTTGTGCCTGCGTCGTCGTGGTACTGGCTACCTGCACACTGTTAGCGGTGGTGGTGCTGCCTATGGTGTTATTCGTAAGGACAAGGGTTCCGCTACCTGTACCGTAGAGGCCATAGAAGTTGTGGGCGTTGCCGGTTGAGGAGGTCACCGTCATGGCCCCAAGGGTATTGTTAGCGGCTGTAATAACACCACTGCCCCCCAGATACATACCGGCAGACGTGGCGTTGGAGGCGGAAGACGTAACGATCACTTTCCCTATTCCGGCAACAGCCCCAATCAAGTTGCCCGCTTCTGTACCAATGTTCACCCGGCCACCTGTCACATAAAAGGCTCTAAAGGGTTGGTTGGAACCGCTGGTCACAGTAAGGTTGGTAACGGTGTTGCCTTGGAAGCTGGTTAAAGAGTCGTTGCCCAGGTTGACCTGGAAGGCTACGAAGGAAGCGACCTGGCCGGCAACACCCACGGACATGGGATTGCCCAAGCCTTGTTCCAATGTGCCCCCAACATAATTCCCGGATAATTCATGCCCACCGCCGCTCGTGTTGTTCAGGTTGACCGCTGTGTACACATAAGCCCCCGTAGGCGTAAAGGTTGTGGTTTCAAAGAAACTGTTGTTATTCAACGTCCAGTCATCGGTGGCAGCACCAAGAAGGATCATATTGGACGTGGATGACGGTCGCCATAGATTTGAGAACGTGTTGTTTGAAACGGTATTGCCCGTATTGGTTCGACCGGTGGTACCTACGGAAAGCAACGCGTTATAGGGCCTTTCGGTGGTGCTTAAACCCGTGAAGCGATTGTTGAGGAACGAGTTGTTGTCGTTGCCTTGGCCGGTTGTAGCCGTGGACACAGCCAGGATGGCAGAAGTGGCACCCGAGCCGGCTCCGGTGAGTTGGCAATAGCGTACGGTATTGAGGGTGGCCGATTCCATCAGGCGCAGCGTCGTAGCCAAGGCTCCGGTACTTAAATTAGTCAACGTCAAATCGATGGTCGATCCAGTAGCGTTGAGGCGACCATCAAACGTCACGTTGTCTGCCCCGTTAAGACGGACAACATCGGTGTTCAAGTTACCCCTGATGACCACATTGCTCCTGATGGGGTGGATGAGTACACGACTGTAGTTCGCTGACCCTGTACCGCTGGCGTTCAATTGGGCTGTGGCTGTTTCCAACGTGCTGCCCTTAAGCTTGATGGTGAGATCGCCTGTCCATGTTCCTGCATTGATCGCATCGAAAGCGGTTTTAAGGGTAAAATAGGAGGAGCGGAAGGTGCTGCCATTGTACACATCCACGGGGAAGTTTTCCCAGGCGCCCATAGTCGGGCTCCCACCGCTACGGCTCATGCCACCAAAATCGGTGGCCACGCCTGTCCCCGGTGCGCCATCCAGGCCAATGTTGGTTTTGTAATCCGTTGGTAAGACGCCACCCATGTTCACAAATTGGGGATCAATGGTCAAGCTGTGCAAATCTTGGCCAACCATGGTTTCCAGCCATTCCTGCAAGGTGACCAAACTTCCTGTATTAACGGAGGCAAAGTAGGTACCAGACCAGCCGTAATCGTTGTAATCAATGACTACATTGGTTGAACTATGAATGTATAAGGCATAATTGGAGCCGCCACCGGAGCGGGTATTGTAGAAAATGTTGTTACGAATATCTCGTACACTGGGAGTGCCGTCTGTTCTATCCCTGAGGGCATAGGAGGTCGTGGTGCTGCCATCGGAAACCGTTCCACCCAAATGCACGGTATTGTGGAATAAGTTGAACGCCTTGCTGCAGTTTTTTAGGATACCGAAGATGTTACTACCCCTGGTGATGCTATCACCCAAAAAGACGATGTTGTTGAAGGCCGACAAGGTGCCTGTAAACGTTCCTGTCGTATTGTGCATGGAGATGCCATGCAAATAACACGTGGTGCTCTCAGACAGCATTTTGAACCCTTCAACGAAGTTGCCGGCCACCGTGTCGTTCCCATTTGAAGACGGCATCATGTAAATGCCGTAAAACTCAACCTGGCTGAGCGTATAGCTGGTGAGGTTGGAAATGGTATTGTTTACAATGTACTGAGGTACAGTTGCATTTGTAGAGGTAATACCCGTCATGGAAACATTGGCGTAATTACTGCCATTGGCTGAACCACTTGACGCCAGGTTGTGAATCATGTTGTTGGTAATGCGGGTGGTACCACCGGTCACGTAAATCCCATAGGTTTTGGAGGCCTGGTTGGTTTCCCTTGTGCCATTGGTCAGATTGGCAATGCGGTTGCCGTTGATTAAGTAGGTGCCTGTACCTGCCGCATAAACACCAAACACCCGTTGAGAATTTCCGGTGGCTGTACCGGAAGCTAGGATGCTGGAGGGTGTGGTCTCACTACCAATGTAATTGCCGGTCAAGCTTAACGTGCTGCCCGATGAATTTGTATACAGGGCATACATGTCATGTGCATTGGAGGAAGACGTGTTGGCGGTGGTGATGGCGCCTATCCGGTTGCTGGCTACCTGACCTGTGGTGTTACCATCCACGTACATCCCGTAGGAAATGGCGTTGGTTACTGTACCGGTGAGTTGAATGGATCCTGTACCCAGGGTATCCCCCACAGCGTTACTCGTGGCTTGGACCAAGCCGTTGTCGATGCGGATGCCGAAAAATGGCGTCGTACTGGAACTGCGTAGCGCCACATTTCTTACCACATTGCCTTGAAGGGTGGTGGTTGCTCCAGTACCGACGTTGATGAACACCGGATTAAAAATCAGGGTTCGTAGGGTGCCAGCTACGCCCATGGAAAGGGCATTGCCAGTACACAGGCTGTCCCGACCGCCTATATAATTTCCAGTAAGCTGGTAACCCGTTCCACTCGTGTTGTTCAGGCTGATACCGTAATAGGTATAGTTGCCTGATGGTTGGAAATCCGTTGTCTCGTACAGGCTGTTGCCGGTGAGGGACCAACCCGACGTGCCGGTGCCCAAATTGATGCCGTATGAGGTTGCTGCCAACGACCAAGTATCGAAGATTCTATTGTACTGCAGGGTATTGGCCGTGTTCGTGCCACCGACGGCATACACGGCGTTGACCCTACGGCTGCCATTATTCGTTATATGGCAATAAGCAACCACGTTGCCGGTATTCGTACCGGTTGCTCCGTACTGCAGCGTACCATTGGTCGCAGACCCACCGCCTCCCTTGATGTAACAGTAGCGGATGCTGTCCTGCGTGGCGCCGTTATTCAGCAACAGGGTTACGGCAGCGCTTCCCGTACCGGTATTGATCAATGTGAGTGATGGCGTAGAGCCAACACCATTGACCCGGCCATCGATGGTGACGTTGTCAGCCCCGTTGAGACTGACAAGGGGAGCTGCCAGCGATCCGCTGACGGTGATACCCTGGAAAGCCGGATAAATCAGCACCTTGGAATAGTTGGCTGAACCCGAACCACTGGCGTTTAAGACAGCGGAGGCTGTTTCCGTGGTGTTGCGGTTGATGTGGATGCGGAGGTTGCCGGTACGGGCACCACTGTTGATGGCGTCGAAGGCCAGCTTCAGGGTGGTGTAGGAGCCCAACAGGGTTGTACCGGAATAAACATCGACCGGGGCAAAATACTCCCAGGCACCCATGGTAGGGTTGGCTGAACGGACAACGCTCACATAATCGGTGGGCACCAAAGCCCTTAAATCGGCCCCGCCAAGGGGTACCCCCGTTGCAAAGTCAGCGGCCACACTACCATTTATGTTGTAAAGTGAGGGATTGGTGTTAAGGCTGTTGATGTCCTGACTGGAGTAAGTGCGCCAATTGGCTATGCTCGTGTATGCCGTGGCAGACCATGCCGAGGTGATTTGAGCACCGACCACCCCATTGGTGTTGGGGGCGTACAGTAGGTTGTTGTTGCTGGTCAAGCCCGTGGTATTGTTTGTACCGATGGCACTGTGGCGCCCTGATCCGGACCCACCAGACCTGGCGTTGTAAAAGAGGTTGTTGCGAACAGTAACCGTGGCTGAACCGAACTTCAGGTAAGCGCTGGTGTAGGTTGAGGTGCTTCCGGTGATACTACCCCTCAGGATGACCGTATTGTGGTAAACAGCGTCGGTAGCCGACCCTTCCGATCGGATACCGTTGATGAAATAAAGCCCGGCCGGCACATTGCTACCTAAAACTACAATATTGTTGATGAGCGAGTTATTACCTGATGCTGTATACAGTCCAGCCAGTACGTTGGTGGTATTGGTAGTTGCCAGGGCGAGTTTGTAGACATAGTTTCTCTGCACTATGTTTGTTCCGGTTCCCTGAATGGATATGCCATGTACATAGGAGGCATTCTGGGCCGCCGTATTCAACAACTCGCTCACGGTATTGCCTGAAACAAGGGCATTACCTGTTCCATTCAAGGCTATCCCCAATAGGTTTTGCTGAATGCCTCCGTTGGTATTGGTGGTACGGATGCTACCAGTTGTTCCGAGGCTGCCAATGGTGTTATTGGTGATTTGGGTATAACCGGCAACAGTCGCTTTATGCACGGCCGTAAAGCTGTGCCCTTGGTTGGTTGTTGTCAGCGTGATGGAACCGATGCGGTTGTTACTGAGGGTGACAGAGTCGGTGGTGGCCACGTAAATACCGTAGGAAGTCGCGTTGGAACCTGAGGCTACCTGCAAACTACCTGTTCCTGTGGTGTCTCCGATGGCATTGCCGGCAATCTGCCCGACGGCAAAGGAACCACCCTGCAGCAGCATGGCAATAAAGGGATTGGTGTGCGCGCTTGCCACAACACTGTTGGCAATGGTATTGCCTTGGATAGAGGTGCGCACACTGTTGCCGGTTTCCAGGGAAAGCGGTATGTAGCGGGCACTGATACCGGTGCCACCCATCGTTAGGGCTGTGCCGCCACATAAGGGAGCACTGCCGCCCAGGTAGTTGGTCGTCAAGACAAAACCCTGGCCTGATGAACTGGCAATGTTGATGTGCGTGTAAAGGTAGGCACCGGCAGGTGTAAAAGAGGTTGTTTCGTAAAAGCTATTACCTTGCAGGGTCCATTGAGATGTTCCTGCGCCCAGATAAACACTATTGGAGGTAGCCGCGGTCGACCAGGTGTCAAAGAAGCGGTTGTTTACCAGAATATTGGATGTATTGGTGCCTGCGGCCGCGTACAGGGCATGAACACGGCGGGTACCGTTGTTGGTGATCACGCTGTTGCTTACTGTATTGCCACTGTTGGTACCGGTTGGTCCGAAAACGATGGTTCCATTAGTATTTGAGCCACCTCCACCCCACAGGTTAACGTAGTTGATGGTGTTGGTTTGAGCCGAGTTGGTCAGACGCAACGTGATTGCATTGGTGCCTGTATTTTGGTTGAACAGGACCAGGTCCGGGGTTGATCCGGCTCCGTTAACCCTGCCATCGATGGTTACGTTATCGGCACCGTTCAAGTCAATGAACGGTCCGTTAAAATCGCCGTATACTTGCACACCTGTTTGCGTGGGATACAGGAGAACGCTGGTGTAACTGGCTGATCCTGTACCACTGGCGTTCAGCACAGGTTGATAGCGTTCTTTGATGGAGGTTGTTATCTTGAGGGTTAATGCACCCGTATGAGTCCCGTCGTTGATCTTGTCAAACGCCTTTTTCAGACGGGTGTAGCTGGCTTGCAGCGTGGATCCCACATACACATCGACGGCGTACACCAAGGGCCTTTCCCAGGCGCCCAACGTAGGCTCCTCTTTGCGGGAGGAACCGATAAAGTCAGTGGGAACCAAGGCTCTCAGGTCGGTACCATACTGTTCTGCGCCCGGGTAATACGCCATGGGGTAATTACCGGCCGGATTGGCCAGAACGGGGTTCTCCGTATAGCTGAGCAAATCCTTTCCGGTAGCCGTCTGCCAGTCTGCCAGGGTGGTATACACGGTGGATCCGACCAGGCCGGAAGCGCCGTTGGTACCCGGTGTATACAGGTTGTTGAAATCACTGGTCAGGTTGGCGGCATTGCTGGTGGCTAATGCCAGGTGTTTTCCTGAACCCGTACCTCCTGAACCAGCGTTAATCAACTGATTGTTGGTCAATGTGACGACACTGTTCCAGCCGTTTTTGTAGAAAGCAGCAGTATGGATAGACGTAGAGCCTGTGCGGGTGGGTGTCAGGGAGATGGTGTTGTGGTAATAGGTTTCAGGGGCATTGCTAAGGTTGTAAACACCATAAACACCGTAAAGTGGATTAGATAAATTGGCCCCCAGGGATACGATGTTGTTGGTGGC
>JAAYBL010000087.1 GCA_012718945.1 Bacteroidales bacterium | reverse complement strand
GACTTTTTCGATTGTAAATATATGCCGCTCGATTCCCTCAATCAGGCAAAAGACGGTTTGATGCTTTGCCTGCTAGGAAGCGACAAACCGATACTCGAATCTTTGCAACCCAATCCTGTAGACCAAATGGAAGCATTGAAGAATCAGTTCGAGGGAATGACGGATGTACCGTTTTCATACGAAGATTATGAAGCCACACGAAAAGAACTGATTGAAAAAGTAAATCAGCTATTTACTAAAGGGGACAAGGAATTTTTTGTTTCCTTTGAACAGGGAGAACCGGAATGGAGTAAATGCTGTGCCGGAGATTTAAGCGTATTTCCGTCAGTCAAATGGAAGCTACAGAATATTCTAAAATTGAGAGAAACGAATCCATTGAAACATGATGAAGGTGTGGAGAAATTGCGAGAATATCTTTTCAAATGATTATTTTTGTTC
This sequence comes from Bacteroidales bacterium, assembly GCA_012718945.1. Classification (GTDB taxonomy): domain Bacteria; phylum Bacteroidota; class Bacteroidia; order Bacteroidales; family UBA1402; genus UBA8389. The sequence continues at coordinate 2,114 of JAAYBL010000087.1, read as the reverse complement.
TCAGAACTATACTCTCGGTATAGATACAGGTACAAAAATAAACTGAAATTATATTTGCGTTCCCACCGAAAAAGTACTACTTTTGTATCCATATGAAATGCGGTGAGAATCGCAGAAATCCCCAAAACCTAAATCGGGGACAGTCTAATTTCAGAGATTAATAAAGCTTATATATCAGGCGGTTAGAAAAGGATAAACGCTCCCTCTCTCTCCGCAAAAAAAAGGAAGCCCCTTCAGGGGCCTTTGAAACGAACACAGCCCGTGGAAAGTTCACTTTCCAACGGGCTGCGATCGTTTCAAAGGATAGCCGTTTTGGGACTTTTTCAAAGCCCCAAAACGGCTATCTTCCTTTTTATTGCAGGTTCCCCCCCCCCGGGATCGCGACGCCTTCGGCGGCGCAATTCCTCAATTGAGTCGTTTTACCGCCCCACAAACACATACAACCCACACCCGTGCGCCCCCAACGTCTGCACAAACTCCCCGTCAACCCTGCCCACACGCTTACCCGACCACAAATTCCTGACCACAGCCTTTACAGGCAAATCATAGTGAGCCAGGTCAAGGCTAATAGTCTGCGCCTCATTTCCCATGTTGAACAACGCCAGATACACCTCACCCGTTGCCTCATTGACAGAACTGATGGCAACCTTATTGTCTACCTGAAATAGCTGACGCACACGACTACTTTCCTTGTGCATGCGCAACACCTCTTTGTTGGTAAGCAACGACAAGGTGAACGCATCGTTGCTAGGCAGGTCACCACCAAACATGAGGGGCGATTTAAAGATGGTGAACAACGTCATTAAACTGTATTGCTCATCGACAGACAGGCGGGTCACGCGGTTGACGCCCCGCTCTCCCCTGATGGAAATGCGACCAAGTGGTATCATGTCACAGTCAGGCCAGGTACCGGGTGCGATGTATGGATACCAATCCTGAGCAATTTTCAGCAAATGAGGAATATCACGCCACACATCCCATACGTCGTTGACCATACGCCACATGTTGGCGTGTTCACTCACATGAGGACCTGCTGAGGGTGGGGTTTCGCCAGGCGAGGTGCTCAGAACGATGGGGCGGCCACAACGGTCAATCGCCTTGCGGATCATTTCCACTTCAGCCTTGTGATAAATGGGAGCAGACAGGTCATCGATCTTGATAAAATCGACCCCCCAGGAAGCGTACAGGTCGAAAATCGAATTGTAGTATTCTTGAGAGCCAGGGCGACCGGCAACGATGGTGTAATTGTCACGCAGCCATCGACATTGATTTTCCTTGGAGTGTATCTGGTCGGCAGTGACACCAGGAGCCCCCAAAATGGGCAGTTTCCGTTCAACAGCCAGCTTTGGTACACCCCTCATGATGTGAATGCCAAATTTTAATCCCTTATCATGGATGTAGTCGGCCAAAGCTTTGAAACCAACGCCGTTTAATGAGGAAGGAAAGCGATTGGGCGCGGGCAGGTAACGACCATATTCATCGAGCGTATAGATGGGGTTGGTTTCGTTATACCCTCCAGCATTATCATTCTGGATATTCCATCGAATGTCGACCACAATATATTCCCAACCATAGTCTTTCAAATGGTTGGCCATGTAATCAGCATTAGCCTTGACCTCAGCCTCGGTGACAGTAGGGCCGTAACAATCCCAACTGTTCCAGCCCATAGGCGGCGTGACAGCCCAGTCTTTGAACGAGTAAGTAGGCGTTTGTGGTGAAGATGCTTGAAGTTGGGCGTAGGAGTTGGTAAAAGAGAGGGTAGTACAAAGGACTATACAGGCCAGTGCAAGTGGTTTCATGGTGGTGGAAGTCATATTGGTGAGAAGTACCCTCCAAAAATAAACGATGAAACGCTATCGGCCAAATGTCAGGCGCTTAATTAACAACCAATTCACATAGGGGCAGGCCACAAACGAACAAAGCCATCCTTACGGGTGGCTTTGTCGTAATCAGATGGAAAAATTTACTTTTTGGAAGCGTCGATGGGGGCTTTCCTGAATTCTTTCATCAACTTTTCAATTTCCAATGATTCTTTCCTGGCGCGGGCACCTGCAGCCTTGTTACCATTGGCAGCTTGAGCAGCTGCATTCTTCTGAAATTCGGCGATCAGCCCG
>JAAYBL010000086.1 GCA_012718945.1 Bacteroidales bacterium | reverse complement strand
GTGTTCACCGATTGATGGCTTCAACCGGCCTCCGTTTCATGAACCGCAGTCTTGAATACGACCTCGCTTCTGGTTACAACACCGCCAACGATTTTTATGAAACCTTGGGCAATGTGACCGACGATCCTGATATCCTGGGTAGTAACCTGGAATGGAAATGGCTGAATTACCACCTCAAGGTGGAGGATACCTGGAACGAACAGTTCAAAGGTGCTTTCAACCTGTCAGTGGACGGGACCTCCGTTTCAGGGTTGGACGCCCCCCGCTTTGGCTGGTTTCCGGCGCTGAGTTTGACCTGGATGGCCGCCAACGCCGGCCTGTTGCCCGATGCCGTTTCCCTACTCAATTTTTCTGCTGAGGTAAGCCGAACGGGTAACAGTCGCTTTTCCTCCAACTTCGCGAAGAATTATTACCAAAATGCCAATTTCTTCAACCTGGGCACTATCACCCGTTCCAACGTACCCAACACGAAGTTGGAGTGGGAAAAGAAAGACCAGATTGACCTAGGGATAGACCTTTCTTTGATCAACAACCTCGTCAATATCCAGGTCAATGCCTTTGCCGCCAATGCCTTCGATCTCCTGGTGGCCAGGCAAATATCCAGTGTGTACGGCTCATCCAGCTATTATGACAACGTGGGTGCTGTGGAAACCAAGGGTTGGGAAGCCGTGGTTCGTCTGAATCCTGTCCGCACCAAAACGTTCGACTGGGTGTTGGGGGGTAGCTTGTCTAGAGCCAGCAGTTTGGTCACATCCCTTGGTAACAGCCAGGAGCTGGCAACCACCTACACGTCCTACAACAATGACGATGCCATGACTTTGCTGAAGGTTGGTGAAGCGCCGTATCAGTTTTACGGTTACAAGACAGACGGTATCTATCGCAACACCAATGAGGTAACCGCATCTGATCTGACATCCATTTACGGTTATCCTTATCAGGCAGGCGATGTGCGTTTCGTAGACAAAGATGGTAATGGAGAAATCAATGCCAAGGATAAATACTTGTTGGGTAACGCCACGCCGACCTTCTATGGAGGCCTGTTCACCGTCGTGCGTTACAAGGCGCTGACTTTGGATGCGGATATTGGTTATGCCGTCGGCAACAAAGCCTACAACGCAGTCAGGCGCACGCTTGAATCCATGGAGACCTTTCACAACCAGTCGGCAGCCGTGCTCAACCGTTGGCAGATGGAAGGACAAGCGGCGTCCTTGCCCAGGGCAGCTTATGGCGATCCATCCGGTAATAACCTGTTTTCCGACCGGTGGATAGAGGATGCCTCATACCTGAAGCTACGTAGTCTGACCTTGCGTTATGACTTTCAGCGTGGATTTTTCAACCTGTTCCGCTCAGGGGCCGTTTATGTAGTGGGCGAAAACCTGTTCACACTGACAAAATACCTGGGTAGTGACCCGGAATTTGCCTATGGCTATACTGAGTCCATGCAGGGCTTTGATTACGGTAAGGTGTCACTGCCGACATCGCTGAAAATGGGATTCACCCTCAATTTCTGATCATCAGACAAAACGGACACTATGAAACATACAGTAGTTGCTGCCTTGATCCTTTGCCTTCTCCCGTTGATGGCTTGTACGGATTTTTTTGAAACAGATCCAGACAATATCACGAACGTGGAGGATTATATCTCCAAAAACGATGAGATGTACAAAGGCTTTCTGGGCATCTTGACAAAAATGCAGCAAGCCGGCGATCACGCCATCTTCTTGACTGACACCAGAGGAGACTACCTGGAGGTGACAGGTAATGCTCCCGTTGCCTTGCAGGACATCTACAACTACAAGGATACCAAGGGCAACAGCTACGCTGATCCTTTGTGTTATTACGCCGTAGTGATAGCTTGCAACGACTTTTTCGATAAAATGCGCGATTACCGTGAAGAGGTGGGCTCCAGTATGGATGATAAGACGGAAACCAACTTCAACGCATTGATAAGCAGCGCAATGCGCATCAAGGTATGGGCTTACTACACCATTGGTCGAATCTATGGCAAGGCCGTTTGGTTTGACGACCCTTTGGAAGAGCTCATCAACCTGAACGATACCAACGTTTTCACCTGGTTAACAGACATGGACGCTGTGGTGGACAAATGCCTGCATCTGCTTGACAACGGTCTGAGCCTGTACGGAGACTCCATCATACCGGCCAACCTGACAATGAACTGGGTTGCCTGGCTTGACGCTGAAAGCCAGAACGAGGACGAATACAGGCACTGGAACTACTTGGTGCCTCAATGGCTGTTGCTGAAATCCGAATTGTTGTCCTGGCGGGGAAGACAAGAGGATTGGTTGTGGATCAGAGACAACATCCTGGAATACCTCTACACGATCCAAAACCAACCTGCCGATGCTTACTACGACACTCCCGGTTACCTGTTTTCATGCAATATCCCCTTGACGGGCAATTACCACACCCAGTTTTTCACGGAGCAGATGGGTTTCAAGTACCAGTTTATTTCGGGTATCATGTACGATTATCAGAATGACCAAACCAACCGCTTGGTATCCTATTTCTGTCCCACCTATCCTGGACAGTATTTCCTGAGACCTTCGCGTTTCGCCATAGGTAAATATGCGGAGGAAGACATCAGAGGGTTGACACAACGGCTCTGCATGAACGTTATCGGCGGCGATACCTGTTTCACCAAGAATTACTACCACAGGGGGCAGTTTCTCCGCAACCGTTTGTTTGAAATCATGCCCACCATCATTCTGCAACGGGGGCACGACTACCATTTTCTCCTGGCTGAGGCTGAAAACCACCTGGGCAACTGGGAGCAAGCCGAATGCATCCTCAACCGGGGTGTCACCAATTCCTACACCTATGCCAGCTACCTGCCTGCTTCCTGGAGTCCCTACTACGCCAGTTGGTTTGGTGACAACGGGGGCTACGGTGACGTGGGTATCGTGGGTTGTGTACGTGGCGCCGTCCACCGCTTGCCCAAGCCTACGGATGCAGGGTATACCCTGACTGAAAACGAACGCATCCGCCTCTATGACATGGCATTGGCCGACGAATACCTCCTGGAATATACCGGGGAAGGCCGTTCGTACAGCTACCTGATCAAGATGGCCAGGCGTTATCCGTCGCAAGGCGCCTCCATCATTGCCGACAAGGTGGTACCCAAATACCCGGCGGCCAAGCAGGCCGATATCAGGGCTGCCATCGAAGCTGGCGGCTATTGGGTGGACTGGAACCTGGTGGGCGACAACGAATAGATCATTACTTACCCTTAATTGATACGCTTATGAAAAAATTGACCTCTTTACTCATCGTTACGATGATGTGTTTTTCGGTTGCTCTGCAAGCGAAAAACACCAAAGTGACCACCAAGTCAGAATTCACGACAGCCTTTAGCGCGTTGGCCGACGGTGATACGCTCACTGTGAATTACAACGGTGGCTTAGTCCTGAACATCGACCGGGTGACCTTACCAGCCGCCGGTGGCCGCTTCTACTTCAGAGGAGAGAACCCTGATTCCTTACCGCAGATTCAAATTGAAATCAACGGGGTTTCACTCGCCGAAGGCACTACCTACGGCTTGATTTTTGAAAACCTGCACCTGCAGTACCGTAGTCCAGGTGGCTCTTCCGGACAGATCATCTACTTCAACAAGATTTACGCCAGCATGGACTCCCTGATCTTCCGTAACTGCGAGATCACCGAGAGCGTGCGTAGTGTGTTCCGTAGTGTCAAACCGGACAACATCAAAGATGCGGCTGGCAATGACTCGATTGTATTCACAAGTTGCGGTGACGTCGACTACTTTGAAATGAGCAACTG
>JAAYBL010000085.1 GCA_012718945.1 Bacteroidales bacterium | reverse complement strand
TTGTTTGAAGCCATCATGAAGACAGGTGAAAAGGCCCTGCGCAACTTCATGGCCAAACGCCCCCTGGATTGCGCCATCAAAGAAATGGAGGCACCCGATGTGTTGCTGTGGGCCGTATGGGCCATCCAACAATACGCCAATCACGCGGGACTGGAGGCCTGCAACGAACACTACGGCAAACTCGTTTTTGATCTGGTGAATTTTATCCGAAATCAACGGCATACCAACCTCTCCTTGCATGAAAATGGCTTGTTGTACACTGACGGCACCAAAACGCCGGTCAGTTGGATGAACGCCATGTGGAACGGTGTACCCGTTGTGCCAAGAAGCGGCTACCTGGTAGAATTCAATGCATTGTGGTACAACGCTTTGCTTTTTACCGCCGAATTGGCCGAGGTCTCAGGAAACAAGATGATGCGGGCTGACATGGAAACGATGGCCATGCAAACCAAGATGCAATTCCTTGAAACCTTCCTGAACCAGCACGGCTATCTGTTCGACTATGTCAACGGAGGACCATTGGATTGGAGCGTCAGACCCAACCAGATTTTCGCCGCCTCCCTCCCCCATTCACCACTCGACAGATTGCAACGCAAACGCGTGCTCGACTACGTCACCAAGGAATTACTCACCCCCAAGGGACTGCGTTCCTTAAGCCCTAAAAGCCAAGGTTACACGCCCCTGTATGAGGGTCCCGAAGAACAACGCATACGGGCTTCCAACATGGGAGCCGCCTGGCCCTGGCTGATTGGCCCCTTCCTGGAAGCCTACCTGAAGGTCTACCAGAACAGCGGATTGATGTTTGCTCAACGCATCATTTACGGTTTTGAGGAAGAACTGAGCGACAGAGCAGTGGGCACCATTTCTGAATTATTTGACGGTGATCCTCCCTACAGTGGCAGAGGCGGCGTATCCTTCGCCATGAACGTGGCTGAACTGTTACGCATCCACCGTATGGTCAAGAACACACTAAATCTTATGCAGGAATCATGAGGGCACTGATGTTTGGGTGGGAATTTCCACCTCACATACTAGGAGGATTGGGCACTGCCAGTTATGGTTTAACCAAAGGCATGTCGCTACAGGAAGATATGGATTTGGTGTTTGTCATACCCAAACCACATGGCGACGAAGACAAACGGTTTTTGAAAATCATCGGAGCCTGTCATACTCCATTGGTATACAAAGATTTGCCCCCTGAGTTCCTACGTGAACGCCTGGGCGCTGCCATGGACCCGGACGAATACTACGCCTTGCGCAACCATATTTACGCCGATTTCAGGTATTTGCACACCAACGAACTAGGTTGTCTTGAATTTTCAGGCCGTTACCCGGACAACCTGCTGGAAGAAATCAATAATTATTCCATTTGCGCAGGCGTCATAGCACGCAGAGAGACGTTCGATGTGATCCATTCACACGACTGGCTCACCTACCCGGCCGGCATACACGCCCATAACGTCAGCGGGAAACCCCTGGTCATCCACGTACACGCCACCGATTTCGACAGAAGCCGTGGCAAGGTCAATCCCCAGGTGTACAGCATTGAAAAAAACGGGATGGACCACGCCGACAAGATTATTTGCGTGAGCAACCTGACCAGAGAAACCGTCATCTCCAAATACCACCAGCATCCCAGCAAAGTTGTCACCGTCCACAACGCGGTGGAGCCACCCAGCGAGGAGATTTTGGCCATCGAGCCCGTCAGAAACACCAACGACAAGGTGGTAACGTTTCTCGGACGCATCACCATGCAAAAAGGCCCCGAATACTTTGTCGAGGCAGCCTATAAAGTCCTTCAGAAAACAGATGGCGTACGCTTTGTCATGGCCGGTAGCGGCGACATGTTGGAAGCCATGATCAACCTGGTGGCCAGGCGAGGCATTTCAGACCGCTTCCATTTTACTGGCTTCCTGAAGGGTCAACAAGTGTATGAAATGCTCAAATCGAGCGACGTGTACATCATGCCATCCGTATCGGAACCTTTCGGCATTTCTCCGCTCGAAGCCATGCAAGTTGGTGTGCCCAGCATCATCTCCAAACAATCAGGCTGTGCCGAAATACTCAACTACGCCATCAAAACCGACTATTGGGACATTGACGCCATGGCCGATGCCATATACGCCATCATCCGTTACCCCGCCCTCTACGAATTCCTGAAGGTCGAAGGCAAGAACGAGGTGGACAACATCACCTGGGAAGCCGCCGGCCACAAGATCAGGGCCATCTACGAAGAAGTCACCCATCGTTAATCACGCATCAAAAAACCGGTATCA
>JAAYBL010000084.1 GCA_012718945.1 Bacteroidales bacterium | reverse complement strand
GGCAAATTACGAGCCGACAAATATACGTTTTTATTTCCTTCCGCCAATACAAAAAGTGACTTTTTATCAGCGACTTTCAAATTAGAGGCCAAAGCAACAAAGTCTTTGGTCTTGGGAGCTTCAAAGGAAAAATCCTCAACGACAACGATAGCGTTTTCAATTGCTTTATAACTGAGAGCAGAACGTCTGGCCAAAGCCTTAACTTTCTTGTTCAGTTTGAAGCTATAGTCGCGGGGCTTAGGACCAAACACGCGGGCACCACCTACCAAAACAGGCGAGTTGATGTCACCACGACGGGCACCGCCGCCTCCTTTTTGCCTGCCCAGCTTCCTGGTGGAACCAGACATTTCACTTCTTTCCTTAGCCTTATGCGTACCCTGACGGCTATTGGCGCGGTACTGCTTAACGTCCAACCAGATGGCGTGGTCGTTGGGCTCGATGGCAAATACGGCATCACTGAGCGTGACTTTTCTGCCTGTATCTTCACCTTTTATTGTATATACACTCAGTTCCATTACTTATCAATGATTACGATTGAACCTTTAGCGCCCGGAACAGAACCTTTGATCAAAACCAAATTGTGTTCTGGAATCACTTTAATAACCTGCAAATTCTGGACGGTCACTCGATCACCACCAGTACGACCTGCCATGCGCATGCCTTTGAACACGCGGGAAGGCCAAGAAGAGGCACCCAGTGAACCGGGAGCGCGCAAACGGTTGTGCTGACCATGGGTAGCTTCACCAACACCGGAGAATCCGTGGCGTTTCACAACACCTTGGAAACCTTTACCTTTGGAGGTACCAATCACGTCAACATACTCATCAGCCTCAAACAGGTCGGCTGTCACTACATCGCCGGTTTTCAAACCGTCGAATCCTTTGAACTCAACCAAGTGTTTTTGAGGAGCTACTCCTGCTTTCTTGAAGTGACCCGCTTCAGGTTTGGTGGTGTGTTTGGCTGTCTTTTCCTGAAAGCCTAACTGCACAGCTTCATAGCCGTCAGTTTCCACCGTCTTGATTTGGGTGACCACACAAGGACCAGCTTCTACAACAGTGCATGGAATGTTTTTTCCATCGGCACTGAAAACGGAAGTCATTCCGATTTTTTTTCCAATTAATCCTGGCATTTCTTACTTATTTTACAAAATCACACTTTAATTTCTACTTCAACACCGCTAGGCAGTTCAAGTTTCATCAATGCGTCAACAGTCTTGGCGCTCGTGTTGTAAATATCAATCAAGCGCTTGAAGGCACACAATTGAAATTGTTCACGTGATTTCTTGTTGACGAACGTCGAACGGTTTACGGTGAAAATACGCTTGTGCGTAGGAAGGGGAATCGGGCCGCTTACAACAGCGCCGGTAGCCTTCACAGTCTTTACGATCTTCTCGGCAGATTTATCCACCAAGTTGTAATCGTACGACTTGAGTTTGATGCGAATCTTTTGGCTCATACATTATTAATTAGGGTGTTACCGACTGTAGAGCTATTAACACAGTCGGTAACGGTTTTACAATAAATCTACACGACCCTTGCATTCCGTCAGTACGGCGGTAGCAATGGACTTGGATACTTCAGCGTAGTGAGAGAATTCCATGGTGCTGGTGGCACGACCAGAGGTAATGGTACGCAAAGCAGTCACATAACCGAAGGTCTCAGCCAGGGGCACCTTGGCTTTAACAACACGGGCACCTGAACGGTTGGAGTCCATACCGCCTACCTGGCCACGACGTTTGTTCAAGTCACCGATAACATCACCCATGCTTTCTTCAGGCGTAATGACTTCCAATTTCATGATAGGCTCCAACAGTACGGGTTTAGCCTTGGCGCAAGCTGATTTGAACGCCAGGTTGGCGCAAATCTCAAACGACAACTGGTCGGAGTCAACCGGGTGGAACGATCCGTCAATAAGTGTAACCTTCAGGCCTTCCACAGCGAAGCCGGCGAGTACACCGTTACGCATGGCATTCTGAAAACCTTTTTGGATGGAGGGGATGTATTCCTTAGGAATATTACCACCCTTCACTTCATCAACAAATTGCAAGTCACCTTCGAATCCCTCGTCTTTGGGACCGACTTTGACAATCATATCAGCGAACTTACCACGACCACCACTTTGCTTCTTATAGGTTTCCCTGAGTTGAACTTCCTGCGTGATGGCTTCACGGTAGGATACCTGAGGACGACCCTGGTTGCATTCAACCTTGAATTCGCGTTTGAGACGGTCGATGATGATTTCCAAGTGCAATTCACCCATACCGGAGATAATGGTCTGACCGGTTTGTTCGTCCGTTTTAACGGTGAACGTGGGGTCTTCTTCAGCCAATTTAGCCAGACCGATACCCAATTTATCGAGGTCTTTCTGCGTTTTAGGCTCGACGGAAATACCGATTACAGGATCCGGGAAATCCATGGATTCCAGCACGATGGGATACTTTTCATCACAGAGGGTATCACCCGTACGGATGTCTTTGAATCCAACACCAGCACCGATATCACCGGCAGCAATCATATCAACAGGATTCTGCTTGTTGGAATGCATTTGGAAGATGCGGGAAATACGCTCTTTCTTATCGGAACGCACATTATAGACGTAGCTACCTGCTTCCAGCTTACCAGAGTAAACCCTGATGAAGCATAAACGACCAACGTAAGGGTCGGTGGCGATCTTGAAGGCGAGGGCAGTCAAGGGTTCTGATTCGTCCGGCTTGCGGGTAATCACCTTTTCGGGATCGTTGGGGTCTGTACCTACTATCGCTTCGGTGTCCAGAGGGCTGGGCAAGAAAGCACATACGGCATCGAGCAGGGTTTGTACACCTTTGTTCTTGAACGATGAACCACACAACATGGGGTTGATCTTCATAGCAATGGTGCCTTTACGCAGTGCATTGATGATCTCATCTTCCGTAATGGTGGAGGGATCGTCAAAGAATTTTTCCATCAGAACGTCGTCGCATTCTGCGGCTGATTCAAGCATTTTTTCACGCCACTCGGTGGCTTCTTGCAACAAATCGGCAGGGATATCCTCCACATCGTATTCGGCGCCCATGGCTTCGTTGTGCCACAGAATGGCTTTCATACGAATAAGGTCGACAACACCCCTGAATTTTTCTTCTGCTCCGATGGGAATCTGAACAGGGCAAGGATTGGCGTGAAGGATGTCCTTCATTTGCTGCACAACTTCAAAGAAGTCTGCACCTGAACGGTCCATCTTGTTGACGTAGCACACACGAGGAACGTTGTATTTGTCGGCTTGGCGCCAAACGGTTTCCGACTGAGGCTCTACTCCGCCAACGGCGCAATAGGTGGCCACAGCTCCATCAAGGATACGCAGGGAACGTTCCACCTCGACGGTGAAGTCTACGTGCCCCGGGGTGTCAATCAAGTTAATCTTGTATTTGTCACCGGCATATTTCCAACTTGTCGTCGTCGCGGCGGAAGTAATGGTGATGCCTCGCTCTTGTTCTTGTTCCATCCAGTCCATGGTTGCTGCACCATCGTGCACCTCACCGATTTTGTGAGTGAGGCCGGTGTAGAAAAGAATACGCTCTGAGGTCGTCGTCTTTCCTGCATCGATGTGAGCCATGATACCGATGTTCCTGGTTAATTTCAAATCTGATTTTGCCATTGTCTGTAGTACCTTTTCCTAATCTTTCTTACCTAACTACCTTAAAACCTGAAATGAGCGAAGGCGCGGTTGGCTTCAGCCATGCGGTGCATGTCTTCCTTACGCTTATAGGCTCCACCCTGATTGTTGAATGCGTCAACAATCTCGGCAGCCAGTTTGTCCGCCATGGATTTTCCACCACGTTTGCGGGCATATAAAATAACATTCTTCATTGAAACGGACTCTTTGCGGTCCGGGCGAATTTCTGTAGGTACCTGGAAGGTTGCACCACCGATGCGGCGGGATTTGACTTCGACCTGAGGCGTAATGTTGTCGAGTGCGGTTTTCCAGATTTCGAGAGCGGATTTTTCTTCGTTGGGCAGCTTGGCCTTAACGATTTCGAGAGCGGAATAAAAGATATCATACGATATGCCTTTTTTTCCATCGTACATCAAGTGGTTCACAAACTTGGTCACTTTGACGTCGTTAAAAACAGGATCCGGCAGGATAACCCGTTTTTTGGGTTTAGTCTTTCTCATTGTCTCAAAATTTTCCGTTTTTGTTTGGTTGTCTTCGTGTACTGTCTTCAACGTTCCCGCCGGAACATTTACTCAACCTGTGCTATGAAAGCGTCTACCAATAAAAAACAGCGTTAATAATTAAACGGTAAGTGTGTGGGTTGGTTGGCTAGAGGAAGCTCATTACTTCTTCTTAGCGGTGGCTGCAGCCTGTCCCGGTTTGGGCCTCTTGGCACCATACTTGGAACGCCTTTGCTTGCGACCGTTCACGCCGGAGGTATCCAGTGTGCCGCGTACAATGTGGTAGCGTACGCCGGGGAGATCCTTGACACGACCGCCACGAACCAGAACGATGGAGTGCTCTTGAAGGTTGTGGCCTTCACCAGGAATGTAGCTGTTCACCTCCTTGGAGTTGGTGAGACGTACCCTGGCCACTTTACGCATCGCTGAATTCGGCTTTTTAGGTGTCGTGGTGTACACGCGCACACAAACGCCACGTCGTTGAGGACAAGCGTTCAATGCCGGCGATTTGCTCATGTCTTCCTGCGCAACTCTTCCTTTTCTTACTAATTGCTGAATTGTAGGCATGT
>JAAYBL010000083.1 GCA_012718945.1 Bacteroidales bacterium | reverse complement strand
TCAGCCTCGAAGACCTCTCACCAGGTACCCCCATCTCCATCATTCGAGGTCCCCTGCAAGGCATGATCGGCGAACTCAAGGAAATCAAGGGCAAACACCACGTGGTAATCCGCCTCGACAAGTTCGGTTGCGCCCTAACCACTGTGCAACTGTCGTTTGTTACCCCGTTGACGAAAGCCCAACAAGCAGCCCCCTCAAAGGCACCCCCCAAAAGCCCCTGAGCAAGGGCAAACCTGGAGGGGCCACGTTTGCAAAGAAATCGTAACAGAATGGTATGACACGAACCCATAATACATTTTTTATTGTATCTTGCACCACGTTTTGAGTAAGAAACTTGCTCGCTTGACAGTCTAACATGAAGAAAATCGCCGTAATTGGTGCAAGCTATTTGCAGTTGCCCCTAGTGAAGAAAGCAAAAGAAATGGGGCTGGAAGTCCATTGCTTTGCTTGGGAAGAAGGCGCTGTGTGCAAGACCATTGCTGATTATTTCTACCCCCTGTCCATCCTCGAAAAAGAAGCGATACTGACCATCTGTCAAGACGTTCAAATAGATGCCATCACCACCATCGCCTCAGATACCACCGTGTTGACGGTCAACTACGTAGCCGAAAAAATGGGACTTGTCTCCAATGAAGACGCCTACTCCGCCATCACGACCAACAAGTACCTGATGCGTCAATGCTTTACCGAAAACGGCATTCCATCACCCCGTTACGCCCAGAGCAGGGGAGAGGTGCCCGCTTCCATCAACAGCTTTGAGTATCCCTTGATTGTCAAACCAACGGATCGCTCCGGTAGCCGTGGCGTTGAAAAAGTCTATGCCCCCGGCGACGTACAGCAAGCCATCACAAACGCCTGTGCCGAATCCTTTCAAAAAGAAGCCATCATTGAAGAATACATCGGCGGCAGGGAAATCAGTGTAGAAAGCCTATCGTACCAAGGCGAGCATCACATACTGCAACTCACCGACAAGGTCACCACGGGAGAGCCCCATTTCGTGGAACTAGAACACCACCAACCCTCCACCATTACAGGTGACCTACGTGACAAGGTTCAGGAAGTGGTTTGCCGCGCCCTGACCGCCCTGCACATCAAGTACGGAGCCGCCCATTCAGAATTGAAAATCACCGACGAGGGCACCATCAAGGTCATCGAAATCGGAGCCCGCATGGGAGGCGATTTTATCGGCTCCGATCTGGTGCGCCTATCTACCGGCTATGATTTCCTGGAAGGCGTCATCCAGGTAGCCTTGGGGCACTTTACACCACCCCGGCAAACCATCCATCGGCACGCCGGCGTTTATTTCTTAAGCCAGGAGACAGCGTGGGTCAAGCCCATCATTGAAAACCACAACGCCTATCCGGAAATCGTAGAAGCCGCCATCACCGACACGGTTTTGAGACCACTTACGTCGAGTGGCGAACGCAGCGGCTATTTTATTTATCAGGCCGATCAGACGTTTCAGGTCAATCATACATGATGTTTAAAAAGTAAAAAGATGAATCCATCCGTTTTGGGACACTATTATGAGGACTTTGTTGAAGGAGAGGTGATTCAACACGCCCTGTCAAAGACCATCTTTGAAAGCGACAACAACCTGTTCAGTTTGTTGACCATGAACCATCACCCCCTGCATACCAACGCAGACTATGCCAAAAAGAACCAACAGGGAAAAATACTCGTTGTCGGCACCCTGGTCTTTTCGTTGGCGGTAGGCATAACCGTACCCGATATCAGCGGCAAAGCCATCGCCAATCTAGATTACGAATCGGTGAAACACCTCCACCCCGTATTCATCGGCGACACCCTTTATGTCCGCACCACGGTGCTGGAAAAAAGGGCCTCCACAAGCAAGAAAGACCGCGGCATCGTGTATGTCGAATCCGTCGCCTACAACCAGGATGGGGTAGCGGTACTCTCTTTCCGCCGTCATGTACTACTAAAAAAGAAAAACGATGCATAACACCTACCTCATGCGCAGTTTGATGTTTGTGCCAGCCCATAATCAAAAACTGCTGGACAGTTCAGTCAAACGAGATGCCGATGTCCTTTTGCTTGACATTGAGGACTCTGTGCCCATCATCAATAAGCAGGAAGCCAGGGACAACATCAAAGCCTTTGTACAACGCAAAGAGCTGAAAAACAAACTGATCTTTCCACGCGTCAACGACAGGGAAAGCGGCGAATTGCTGAAAGACCTCTACCAACTGACCATCGAGGGCGTGTCTGGTTTCATGTACCCGAAATCGTTGAAAGGAGAAGACGTTTACTTTGTCGGCAAATTGCTCGAAACCATCGAATACGAAAAACGCATACCCATCGGCACGTTCAAACTCATCCCACTCATAGAGACAGCAGGCGCCGTTGTCAACATCAAAGAGATTTGTACAGCCTGCACCAGGGTTGTTGCGGTGGCCTTTGGCTGTGAAGACTACGTCACCGACCTCAGGGGTAAGCACGACGAGCAGGGCAACAGTATTTTCTTTGCCCGCAACATGATTGTGAACGCCGCCAGGGCCAGCGGTGTCATTCCAATCGACACCGTTCACATCAAAGTACACGATTTGGTCGACCTGGAAAAAGAAGTCAAACTGGCCAAAGACCTGGGCTTCGAAGGCATGTTGGTCTTGAATCCCAAAGAACTCCCCATCGTCCATGCCTATTTCTCCCCATCAGAAGAAGAAATCACCTGGGCTGAAGAAATGGTCATGCTGGCCGAAGAGTCCATCAGGGAAGGGAAGGGCGTCGCCGTCAAAGGCTCCCAATTTATCGGACCACCCATGGTCAAGATGGCCCGCAACATCATTCACAGAAACACACTCATTAAGCAGAAAAATGGCTAAGAAAGTCTTGATATTAGGCGGAGAAGGAAACGGAGGCGTCATTGCAAACGCCATCAAGGATGCCAATCTACGTGGCTACGACGAATGGGAATGCGAAGGCTACCTGAACGACCGCTACCCTGTTGGCACCATCATCGACTCCTTTCCCGTGCTGGGCACCGTGCAAGAAGATCTTCCACAGTACCTGGAACGCGGGTATTACATCATCAATGCCATCCTGCGGATTGATGGTCAGCAAGAACGGTTGTCCATGTTGGACCATTTAAACATACCCGACGATCGATACGCCACCTTCATCCATCCCACGGCCTACCTGGCACCCAATGTAAAACTCGGGCCAGGTTGTGTCATCATGCCGTTGGTGGCCGTCTCCTCCAATACCACGTTTGGAAAAGGCTGCCTTGTCATGGTGTCGGCCACCATCGGCCACGACAATCATATCAGCGATTATTGCCATTTTGCCGCACAATCCTGCGTGGGCGCCAAGCTGCTGATAGGCACCGGTGTTCACATCGGACTGAATGCCACCATCAGGGAATTGCTCACCATAGGCGACTATGCCACGATAGGCATGGGAGCCGTTTTGACTAAAAACGTCGGAGAAAAGGAAATCTGGGCAGGCAATCCGGCCAAGTTCCTGCGCAAAGCCGACTAAACCCCAAAAACCAGCCATTATGATACCGTTTAACAAGCCTTTTTTGACGGGCAAAGAAGCCCACTATATCTACCAGGCCGTTTATTCAGGAAAAATATCGGGCAATGGCCTCTATACCAAAAAATGCCAGGCCTTCTTTGAAGAACGCTATGGCATCAAGAAAGCCCTGCTCACCACCAGTTGCACCGACGCCCTGGAAATGTGTGCCATCCTGGCCGACATCCAACCAGGCGATGAAGTCATTGTGCCCAGCTACACCTTTGTGTCCACGGCCCTGGCCTTTGTCCGTCAAGGCGCGAAAATTGTCTTTGCCGACAGTTACGCCGATCAGCCCAACATCGATCCGGCAAGCATCGAAGCCCTGATCACGCCACGCACCAAAGCCATCGTACCCGTGCACTACGCCGGTGTGGCTTGCGATATGGACCAAATCATGGACATAGCCAACCGCCACAACCTGCTGGTCATCGAAGACGCCGCCCAGGCCATCGATTCGTATTACAAAGGCCGCCCCCTTGGTAGCATCGGTCACCTGGCCACTTTCTCCTTTCACGAGACCAAAAACGTCATCGCCGGAGAAGGAGGGTTGCTGGCCATCAACGACGAACGCTTCGCACACCGGGCCGAGATCATCTGGGAAAAAGGCACCAACCGGGCCGAGTTCTTCCGGGGAGAGGTCAATAAATACGGATGGGTCGACACCGGATCGTCCTTCCTGCCGTCGGAAATTGTGGCCGCCTTCCTTTGGGCCCAACTGGAAAACCTCGACATGATCCAGGAAAGACGTAAACAGCTCTGGAACCAATACTATACAACGCTGCAACCCTATGCCGCGAACGGTCAGTTTACGTTGCCCGTCGTCCCCGACTATGCGACCAACAATGGCCATTTGTTTTACATTGTCTGCAAGAGTCTGGAAGCCAGGACAGCCCTCATTGCCAAACTGAAAGCCGAGGGTGTCAACGCCGTATTCCATTACCTGAGTCTGCACAGCAGTCCCTATTACCAGGCCAAACACGATGGCAGAGCGTTGCCACAGTGTGACCGATACGCCAATTGCCTGGTCAGGCTGCCCCTGTTTTTCGAACTAGAACCCGCTTCCGTCGAGGCGATTTGTCAACACATTATCAGGTAACACGGTTTCCATGAGAGGACTCCTCGCTCAACTATTTGGCGGTCACGAACGAACAGCCAAGGCCCGTAAGAACACGGTGCTGATGTTTTTCCTGAAAGGGATAAGCATCCTGATCGGTATCGTTCTGGTACCCCTGTCCATCAACTATGTCAACAAGGAACAATACGGCGTCTGGTTAACCCTGTCGTCCATCATTGCCTGGGCCAGCTATTTCGATATCGGCTTGGGCAATGGTATGAAAAACAAGGTCACCGAAGCCCTGGCAAGAGGCGACAAAAAGCTGGCCAGGACCTATGTCAGCACCACCTATGCCGTCATCGGGGTCATTTCCCTTGTCCTGCTCATCCTCTTCCTGGTTATCAACCCCCTGTTGAACTGGAGCGCCATCCTCAATGCCGACCCCGCCCTCGTCAACATGCTCAGCAGCCTGGCCATCATCCTGTTTGCCAACTTCTGCATCACGTTTGTGTTGAAGCTCGTCTCGACCCTACAACTGGCCCTTCAGGAACCAGCCTACGCCTCCAGTTTCGACACCATCACCCAGGTCATTACGCTGACGCTGGTTTTTATCCTCAGCAAAACCACAGAAGGCAACCTGTTGTACCTGGGGTTGGCGACCAGCGTGGCCAGTATCGTCACCTTTCTGACCATCTCCGTCATCCTGTTTAAAGGCAAGCTCAAAGAATTCGCGCCCTCCCTTTCGTGCATCGAATGGAAGTACAGCAAAGACCTGGTCAACCTGGGTATGAAGTTTTTTATCATCCAGATAGCCGTCTTGTTGGGGTCACAACTGAACAACATCATCATCACACAGGTCATCGGCCCTTCTGAAGTGACCGTTTACAATGTCGCCTATAAATATTTGTCCGTCTTGCTGATGGTGTTCACCATCATCATCACACCCTACTGGTCTGCCTTTACCGATGCCCATTCGAAAGGCGATTGGGCCTGGATCAAGCACACCTATACCAACCTGACACGCACCTTCCTCCTGTTTGTCGTCGGCGCCCTCGTCATGGTGGTGGTCTCTCCATGGGTGTACGACCTTTGGGTAGGCAAAGAGATAGAGGTGACCCTGTTGACCACCGTACTGATGGCCCTCAGCATTATCCTCACCATTTGGGGCACCCTTCATTCCTTCTTGCTGAATGGCCTGGGTAAACTCCGCATACAATTTATCAGTGCCGTCTGTGGCGGCATACTCCTGATAGCCCCGCTTTCTATCTTGTTTTGTCGGTGGTGGGGCATCAACGGCCTTATTTTTGCCCACATACTCGTCTCCGTGCTCACCAGCATGTGGTGGTCGCCGCTGCAAGTGCATTTGATCATCAACCATAAAGCAAGGGGCATCTGGAACAAATAGTGACACGATGAATTACTTAAAGCTAGCAACACACGACTATTTGGGAGCAGGCCTGGCGTCGGTCAAACGCGTCGAAGCCTTGCGCAACAGAGGCATCAATGCCAAATTGATTGTCTTTGAAAAGCGCTCTACCAACGAACACGTGGTGGGCTTGCTCGACCGCAATAAAAAAGTGGACACTTTCCTGCTCAAGGTGCTGAGGGTACTGCGCACCTGGTATAAAGGCAACCGCATCAAGGAGATCAATCCCAGGTATTATTACTACAACATCGAGCTCAACATCATTTCAGCCCGGAAAATCCTGAAAATGTACGGTGCCAAACCCGATATCATCGACGTATCCTGGGTCACCGATTTCATATCTGCCAGGACGGTCAACAAACTACAGCGGTTGACAGGCGCGAAAATCGTCTACGTGATGACAGACAACGCACCAATCACCGGTGGTTGCCACTATCCCTGGGCGTGCAAGGGCTTCACCGCGACCTGCTATCCCTGTCCGGCCCTGCAACCAGGCAGTCACCTGGCAGAAAAGACGCTGGCCAAACGCAAGCGGTACATTAAGCCAGACATGATCATCACCGGCACCACCAGCGATTGCAACAGGGCCAGGGTGTCCACGCTGTTTAAAGAAGCCATCATTGTGCCCTCAGCCCAGGTGCGCCCCAATCCCTATCGCTTTCCCAAAGAAGCCGGCCGGAAACGATGGGCCATCGACGCGCATCGGTACGTGGTGTTTTGTGGCGCCAGTTTCATCAACGAGGAGCGAAAAGGCTTTCACCTGTTGATTGAAGCCATCAACCTCATGAACCAACGTGGCGATGATTTAAGCACCGTGACCTTTCTGGTGGCCGGCTCCGAGCAACTTGTCTTTCCGCCCAACCTCGACGTGCGGATGGTCGGCAAACTCGATGAAGAAGCCTTGTTCATGGCCTATGATTGCAGCGACCTCTTTGTGTCTCCCTCCCTCGAAGACTCAGGCCCCATGATGATGAATTACGCCTTCAAAGCGTATTTGCCTGTTGTCTGTTTCCCCACCGGCATCTCTTTAGACCTGATTGAACACAAAACAAACGGGTATGTTGCTGCCTGGGGTGACGCCGCCGATTACGCCGCCGGTCTGCTTTTTTGCATGGAACATCGTCAAACAATTGAGGCTCACATCCATGAAGTAAACGATAGGATAGAACAATACATTAAGCAACATTGTTCAATAGATACCTATCTAGGACTTGAATAATCAATGTCCTCTTTTTTTTCCTGTAGTTAACATAAAACTATCAATAATTATCGTATCTTGCACCTGTTTTTGAGCAAGTCTTGCGCCAGTTATTGAGCAAGAATCTTACTCGCAAACCGAAAGCACCATGCTGGATAGTCTGATAACCTCGAAAACCCGCCTGAAGCTGCTGATGAAGTTCTTCATTAACAGTGATATGACAGGCTACTTGCGTCACCT
>JAAYBL010000082.1 GCA_012718945.1 Bacteroidales bacterium | reverse complement strand
TCGTTCTGATTAATACTGTTCGTTGTCGGAGGGGAAGCTTTTGTCCTTGACGTCGCTGACGTAGTGACCAACAGCGTTGATGATGGTTTCTTGCAGATTGGCGTAACGGCGCAGGAAACGGGGAGAGAATTCCTGGGTGATGCCCAACATATCGTGCATGACAAGTACTTGTCCATCAACACCGTTGCCGGCTCCAATGCCAATGATGGGAATGCGGAGCTTGGAGGCGATGCGGCGGCCTACTTCGGCGGGGATTTTTTCCAATACAATGCCGAAGCACCCTGTTTCTTCCAGTAACAAAGCGTCTTCGTACAATTTTTTGGCCTCGGCCTCGTCTTTGGCCCTGACGGTGTAGGTGCCGTACTTATTGATGGACTGTGGCATCAATCCCAGGTGTCCCATGACGGGAATACCGGCATCGATGATCTTGCGAATGTCTTCAATCACTTCTTTGCCACCTTCTATCTTGAGGGCGTCGGCCCCTGTTTCTTTCATGATGCGGATAGCGGCGTTGAGTGATTCGGTGGGATTACCTGAACAGGTACCGAAGGGCATATCGACCACAACCAGGGCTCTGTTGACGGCTTTGGTTACTGATACACCGTGGTAGATCATCTGGTCGAGGGTGATGGGCAATGTGGTCACATTACCGGCCATGACGTTGGAGGCTGAATCGCCTACCAGGATGACATCGGTGCCGGCCTGGTCGATGAGTTTGGCCATGGAGTAATCGTAGGCTGTCAACATGGCTATCTTTTCACCGCGTTCTTTCATTTCATACAAGCGGTGGGTGGTAACTTTGCGGTTGTCTTCTTGACTGTGAACGGACATGATTGTTTGTGTTGGTTATTTCGGCAAAGGTAATAACAAATACAGTGGATAATCCCAAAACTTCCTGATTTTCCATTATTAATAAAAGCGCTTTTTTCCTTATATTTGCATCATAAACAGACGACCTATACGTCCAAATACGCACTGCATGGCTACAAGCGACACCACCTCTAAATCCAGGTATTGGCTGGTTTTTGGTGCTGTTTTGGCTGCCATGGCCGTTGTGATGTACGTCCTTACCATGTGGGGCAAATCGCTGGAAAACAATCCAGTGAATACAGCTGCCCGGGTAGCCCAGTCGTTACAAGCCGATCAGGCGATTCAATCGGCCAACGAAAGTGGGTGGGCCGTCATTAAAGCGACCATTTGGCAGCATATCGGCCAGCCTTTCGCCTTGTTGCTCCTCCAATTGATTTCCATTCTTTTTATGGCCAGGTTGCTGGGCAATATCTTCAACCGTTTGGGGCAGCCCACGGTGATTGGAGAAATTATGGCCGGTATTTTGTTGGGCCCCTCCGTGTTGGGCTATCTCTGGCCTAACTTGTTTCAAGGCTTGTTCCCGGGCGATTCCTTGAACAATATTTACTACCTGAGCCAGGTGGGCCTGGTGTTGTTTATGTTTGTTATCGGCATGGAGTTGAATGTTAGTTCGTTGAAAAGCAAGCTGCAGGAGACGTTCATCATCAGCCAATCGGGTATCCTGTTCCCCTTTGTCCTGGGTATGTTGTTGGCGGTCTTTTTATATAAGGATTTTGCAGCCCATCAGACCAATTACCTACCGTTTGCGCTGTTTATTGGTATTTCCATGAGCATTACGGCTTTTCCCGTGCTGGCCAGAATCATTCAGGAAAAAGACCTGACCCGAACGCATTTGGGTACCATGTCGCTGGGTAGTGCTGCCATCGGGGATGTGACGGCCTGGTGTATGTTGGCGGCTGTGATTGCTATTTCCAAGACGGGATCCATGATGAATTCCCTCTTCACCTTGCTGCTCACCATTTTGTACGTGTTGTTGATGCTCTTTGTGGTCAAACCGTTTTTGAAACGGATAGGGGAGTACTACCGGACCAATGAGGTGGTGACCAGAGGTACGGTGGCTTTTCTCTTTCTGGTATTGTTGATATCGTCATTCATCACGGAAGCGCTTGGCATTCACGCGTTGTTTGGGGCATTCATGACAGGTGTCGTGATGCCACCAATGACCAATTTCCGTCGTATTATCGTGGACAAGGTTGAAGACGTATCGGTGTCGTTGTTGTTGCCATTATTTTTTGTATTTACCGGTTTGCGTACGGAAATCGGGCTGTTGAATACGCCTGATTTATGGTGGACCTGCGGATTGATTATCCTGGTGGCCATCGTTGGTAAGTTCGGGGGCACGGCCATTCCGGCCAGGTTGCTGGGGGAAAATACCAGGGACAGCCTTGCTATGGGCGTTTTAATGAACACCAGGGGCTTGATGGAGTTGATTGTGCTGAACATCGGTTATGAAATGGGGATTCTTCCGCCGCCGTTGTTTGTAATGTTGGTCATTATGGCCTTGATTACCACCTTTATGGCAACACCGGCCCTTAATTTGATCGAACGGTTTTATCCGACAAGAAACAAACATGAAGAGTTACTCCAGCGTCAAGAGCAGGGTATTTTCAAATCGTTGGTGGCGGTGGGTAATCCTGTCAATGGAAAAGTCTTGCTCAATGTGGCTAAGTCGGTGTTGGATGGTACGAAAAATTCATTGTCTGTCAATGTTTTACATATTACTGAGGGAACTGATGTGAACCTGTTTTCCGGTGATCATTATATTGAGGAAAGCTTCAAGGAAGTACGCCTGGAGGCTGAAAACCTGGGCATTCCTATTCAGACGGAGTATAAGGTTACGGATAATGTCAGCCATGAGATTGTCCACACGACCAACGATGATCAGTATGATTTCTTGTTGGTGGGTGGGGGTGTTACGATGGCTGCCCCTCGGGATCCATCCAAACGCTTCAAAGTGGAACGTTTACCTGTTGTTGGACGTTTTTTCCATACCCTTAACCAGCAGCAGGTGTTCTTTCCTAGTTCGTTGATCAAAGACAAGACTCGTTATTTCATTGAAAATGCGCAGTGTAGCGTCGGTGTTTTCGTGAACAGGAATTTTACCAGCATCAAAAAGACGCTGGTGGTGCTGGTCGCTGAAGATGATCTTTTCCTGCTGCGTTACGGACGCCGCATGCTTCGCAACAATCCGGTGGCCACCCTGCGCATCAGGGATATTAATGGTTTGATTGAAAACAATGAAGAATTCGCTAAAGGGGTTATTAACCTGATGAAGGAGTTCCCCGACAGGGTGCAGTTGTGCAAGGCCACCTTGATGGATAAGGCGTATATGGACTCGTTCAGCTTTATGCTGATTAGTTACCCCTCATGGAATCGCCTGGCTACCAGCGAAGACTCACCCCTTGATTTCATTCCTTCCACCCTGATTATCAACAAACGGGCAAGTCGCTTCCATTAATGATTGTGTGTCGATACTTATTTAACAAGTAATAACTTGTTTAATTAGAATAAGGGTTGTATCTTTGAGCGGAATTTTAACGCTCTAAGCTACAACAGGTATGAAAGCATCGCTGGTTAACGATCATCACTACGACCTGGCCATTATCGGTGGCGGTCCGGCCGGTTACAATGCCGCCGAGAAAGCCGTGGCCGAGGGCATCAAGACAATTTTATTTGAAAAGAAGGCGTTAGGAGGTGTCTGCCTGAATGAAGGCTGTATCCCTACCAAGACATTATTGTATTCAGCCAAGATTTACGATAGCATAAAAACGGCCGCCAAATACGGGGTGCAACCGTATGGGGAAGCGGCGTTTGACTTAAACGCGATGATTGATCGTAAAGATAAGACGGTTAGTCGGTTGACAGCTGGTGTGGGCATGAAGCTCAAGACGAATGGTGTCACGGTCATCGAAGGGGAGGCCTTTATCGATGGGGATAAAGAGGGGCTATTCCACGTCCGCAGTGGCGCATCGGTGTACACAGCGGCATATTTGATGCTGTGCACGGGTTCGGACACGGTGATTCCCCCCATCAAAGGCTTGTCGGAAAATCCTTTCTGGACATCGAAAGAGGCCCTGGAGGCGCGAACCTTGCCAGAGAAACTGACCATCGTGGGTGGGGGTGTGATCGGGATGGAGTTTGCCTCCTTTTACAACAGCCTTGGGGTCAAGGTGACAGTAGTGGAACTACTCCCTGAAATCCTTGGCACCCTTGACAAGGAAATCGCCAAGATGTTGCGCTCCGAATACACGAAAAAGGGCATAGCATTCCTATTGAAGACCAAGGTGGTGGAAGTTAGTGCCACTGCGGTGACGGTGGAACGTAACGGCAAAACGGAAAGTTTGCCTACCGATAAAGTACTCATCAGTGTGGGCCGTCGACCTGTCCTGGAAGGCTATGGATTGGAGGCCTTGAACCTGGTGCAAGAAAACAGGCGCCTCATGGTCAACGCATTTATGCAGACGAGCCATCCGAGGATCTACGCCGTGGGAGATATCACCGGGCATTCCATGTTGGCCCACACAGCTATCCGGGAAGGGGAGGTGGCTGTCAATCATATGGTTGGCAAACAAGATACCATGCGTTACGACACCGTTCCTTCGGTGGTGTACACCAATCCTGAAGTGGCGGCTGTCGGTTTGACCGAAGAAGAAGCGGCTGCTCAAGGCTTGTCGGTACGGGTGATAAAGCTCCCCATGGCTTATTCTGGCCGTTTTGTGGCCGAAAACGAAGGGGGTAACGGATTGTTCAAATTGGTGGTTGACGAGCACGATAATGTGGTGGGCTGCCATATGCTGGGGAATCCTGCCTCTGAACTCATTGTGACCGTGGGACTGGCCATTGA
>JAAYBL010000081.1 GCA_012718945.1 Bacteroidales bacterium | reverse complement strand
GAGGAGAAATGCCACAAGCAGGGCATCATTGAGCCGCTTCATGGAAAAGGTATACGACCCCATGACCCTTGACAATGCCAACGCCGTAGCCACCTTGGCAAACTCTGCCGGTTGCAGGTGAATTGGCCCGAAGACCAACCAGGATCGGGACCCCTTGATGTCCTGGGCCAGGAAAATAGTGGCCACCATGAGCACCATCAAGGCTCCATAAGCAATAAAAGCCCAGGTGAAATACTTGTTGGAGTCCATAAACAGAATCACCACTCCTATAAACAGTGCCAGTGAAAACCACATGAACTGCTTACCGGAACGCTGCGTCAAGTCAAAAAAGCCTGGCTGTTCAAAATCATAGCTGGCCCCGTAAATACTAAGGCAGCCTATGACACACAAGGCAAGATAGACCAGCAAGATGGGCCAGTCCAACGATGACCAGAAGCGATTTTTTTCAATTTGGTACAAAGCGCATCAGATTTTCAGCGTTTAACAATCGGTCTTCCATCCATTTTCTGTTATCGGCAATGCTGCCTTTGAGGTATTTCTCCAAGAGTAAGCTGGCCATCGGCACGGCCCAGGTGGCACCGAATCCTCCATTTTCAATAAACACCAACATGGCAATTTTGGGATTGTTGGCTGGTGCGAAACAAATGAAAATGGAATGATCGGGAAAGGGCGGGTTTTGAGCCGTACCCGTCTTGCCACAGATTTCAATTCCTTCAATTCTGACACCGGCTGCTGTCCCATACATGGCGGCGCCTTTCATTCCTTCAATGATGGGTGTGAAATGGGAGGAATCGATGGTCGTAACGTGTTTCATCGTGTACTTTGGATCGGTTTTCTCGCCCTCAATATCCTTGACCAAGTGGGGGGTGATGAACCAGCCTTTATTGGCGATGGTGGCACAGAAATTGGCCAACTGCATGGGGGTGGTCAGGATTTCTCCCTGTCCGATGGCATTTGAAATGATGGTGGATCCACGCCATCCTTTCGCACCATACCATTTATTATAGTATTGGCTATTGGGTATCAATCCCCGTTTTTCAAACGGCAGGTCTACCCCCAGCTTGTATCCAAATCCCATGGAAACCATGTGGTCTTTCCACGTATCCATGGCCTCCTGCACATTTTCGTACTTGCGGCTATCAATCAAGTTGCGGTAACCGTGGCAAAAATAGGCGTTACAGGAATTGGCCACAGCACCGACAATGGCCAGGGGGGACGAATGATGGTGGCAGCCTACTTTTCGACCAGGTGCGTAGTAATACCCCATGGAACAGCCCACCAGAGAAGTGGTCGACATGATGCCTTCTTCCAGGAATATCAATCCCTGAGCCGGTTTGAACGTTGAGCCCGGAGGATAATTCGACTGGATGGGGCGGTTCAGAAAAATCTTGTGAGGGGAAGCCTCCAGGGCTTTGTAGTTGGCTGCCCTGCTTCGACCCACCAATAAGCCTGGATCATAGGAGGGAGCCGACACATACGTCAGAATCTCGCCGGTGGCTGGTTCGATGGCCACAATGGCTCCTCTCTTGTTGACCATGAGCTGTTCGGCGTACTGCTGCAGGGCTAAATCGAGCGACAGGGTCAAATCCTTACCGGGAACGGCTTTGATGTCTTTTTTACCTTGCTCATAACGGCCCTTGATGCGACCATGAGCATCCCTGAGCAAGACCTGTACGCCTTTCTCTCCCCTGAGTTTTGTCTCATAGGTTTTTTCGATACCAGATCGGCCGCTGTAATCCCCGGGGACATAGTAGTCATCCGATTCAATATCCCTGTTGTTGACCTCGGCCACATAACCAAGTGCATGAGCGGCAACGGGTTCCATATACGCTCTTAGAGGACGGCTGCGTACACTGAATCCTTTAAAACGGAACATTTTTTCTTGTAACATGCCGTACGTTTCCGGAGACAATTGGGACATGAAAACCTGTGGTGTGTACGATGAATAACCGGGGTTGAGCCGCCTGTTCTTGATGGCATCGAGTTGTCGCAGAAAGCCTTCTTTGGTAATACCTACTGTCTGACAAAAATCAAGAGTATCGAAGGGTTCCACTTCCCTGACAGTTATCAGCACATCGTACGATGGGTTGTTGTACACCATCAATTGCCCTTTTCTATCGTAGATCAAGCCCCTGGCCGGATAAATGGTCTTTTTATAAAAGGCATTGCTATCGGCGAAATCCTTGTACTTATCGTTGAAGAGCTGTAAGAATGCCAGTCGTAATACAAAGACCACGAAAATGGCGATGATGATAACCAGGATGGTGTTTCGCCGATTGAGTGTTTCAAGACTTCCTTGCATGGTCGTCGCGATTGATTAGCTCCATGGCCATGATAAACAAGAGGGTCAACAGGCTGCAAACGGGTATTTTCAGCAAAAGGGTCCAGAGGTTGAAAAAGGAAAAGGATTCCAACAGAAAAAGGGCGCTGTGATGGATCAACACCAGTATTACTGCGTACTGCCAAAATACCGTGCGTCCCATCCAATCGACACTGATGGTTCGGCTGCTCATGTCTTCTTTAAGGATGAACAACCGGAGCAATGGATAACGTAATCCGCCGGCCAGGGTCGTGGCCGCTGCATGCAAACCAGGGGTGTTGCTTAACACATCCATGATCATACCGGTGGCAAAACTGATGAGGAGTACAACGTAACTGGAAAGGTTTGAAGGCAAACGTAACAACGCGTAGATGTACAACACGGGAATGAACACCCCCAAGAAATGCAGGTTGTCGATCAACAGCAGCTGGGCAAGCAGCAGCAGCACAAACCAGATCAGGTGATTCATCACGTATTTCATTCTTCCTCTGCCTCCTTCTTCAATTGATTGTACTCATTCCTACCCTTAAAACGGATGACCCTCACGGTAGACAAGGCATCAAATCGTACTGCCAACCGGATTTTGAGTATCAAATAGTTGGCATCATCACCCACATCGTATTCTTCTACGGTACCTACCATCAAGCCCTCGGGAAAGATCGACGAAAAGCCACTGGTCACCACGGTATCTCCCTTTGAAACAGGCACGTAGGGCGGCACCTCTTCCATCAAGGCAAACCGTCTGTCTTCACCATCCCACACAAGGGAGCCTGAGGCGTTGCTGTTTTTCAGTTTGCAGCTGAAACGGTTGGGTGGACAAAGCAGGGGTATGACGGCTGCATAGTGATTGGATACATGGCTGACCACACCGACGATACCATCAGCATTGGCCACGCCCATTCCTGGTTCGATGCCATCCAGTTTACCTCCCTTCAAGGTGATGGAATTGCGCAACTTGGTTACACTGTTGTGGATGACTTTGGCCGGTATCAGGTCAAATTCGCCTGGTTTTTCCTTACGCATCAGGGCGATGCCTGTGGTATCCGTCAATCTGGACAACTCGTTTTCCAGCCAGTCGATCTGCTTGTGCAGGTCGTTATTCTCTCTAAGCAGGGCTTCGTTGTCTTCCTTCAGGTAGAAAAAGCCTGCCACCGCTTCCTCAAAGGTATACAAAGCACCAGCCACCTTGTTGGCAGAGGTGAAGAACACACTTTGTTGGAAGTTGTTCGAGCTGAACAACAAATAAAGCGCCACCCCCTCAAGAAGGGCAAAGAGCAGAAAGGATCCGATTTTTGTAAAAAAACGCACGAAATTCTGCATAGCCGAAGGGATAAGCCTGTTCAGGCTACGTCAACGAGACGTCAGCGGATCAGGAAATTGAACTTGTCCACGTTTTTCAGGGCTATGCCTGTACCGTGAGCCACCGCATGCAAGGGATCTTCAGCCACGTTGAAGTGGATGTTGATCTTATCGCTCAAGCGCTTGGCCAAACCTCTGAGCAAAGCACCACCACCTGCCAGGTATACTCCTCGGCGTACGATGTCGGAATACAATTCAGGAGGCGTTTGTTCCAGGGCGCTCAAAACGGCCATTTCTACTTTAGAGATGGACTTTTCCAGGCAATGGGCTATTTCCTGATAGGAAACGGGCACTTCCATGGGCAGGGCCGTCATTTGGTTGGGACCGTGGACCACGTAATCTTCGGGGGGATTATCCAATTCGGTCAGCGCTGAACCTACGTTGATCTTAATCAGCTCGGCTGTACGCTCACCTACCCTCAGGTTGTGTTGACGGCGCATGTATTCCTGGATATCGGCCGTAAAATCATCACCGGCAATGCGGATAGACTTGTTGGCAACGATACCACCCAGGGAAATGATGGCGATTTCTGTGGTTCCACCACCTATATCAACAATCATGTTGCCTTCAGGGGCTTCTACATCTATGCCGATACCCAACGCAGCTGCCATGGGCTCGTACAACATATAGACGTCACGGCCTCCGGCGTGTTCAGCCGAGTCGCGGACAGCACGCAATTCCACTTCGGTTGATCCTGAGGGTACGCTGATGACCATTCGCAGGTTGGGAGAAAACAGCCGTTTTTTGGAAGTGGCCATCTTGATCAACCCTCGCATCATTTGTTCGGCAGCGTAGAAGTCAGCAATCACTCCGTCGCGCAAGGGACGGACAGTCTTGATATTGTCTGGTGTCTTACCATGCATCTGACGGGCTTTCTCACCCACAGCCAGCAGTTTATCGGTACGTCTGTCGAGCGCAACGATGCTGGGTTCGTCCACGATGATTTTTCCGTTCTGGGTTATGATGGTGTTCGCCGTACCCAGGTCCATGGCGACCTCTTGCGTGAAGGAAAAAAGGCTCATAACGCGTTAGTGTTTAAAATGTCTGTATCCTGTCATGACCATGGCCAAACCATGTTCATTGCAGTAATCGATGGATTTTTGGTCGTTGATGGAACCGCCTGGATGAATCACCGCTTTTACCCCAGCCTTATCGGCGATTTCCACACAGTCGGGGAAGGGGAAGAAAGCATCTGATGCCATCACGGTGCCATCCAGCTGAAAGCCGAAACTGCCGGCCTTTTCAATGGCTTGCTTGAGCGCATCTACCCGTGAGGTTTGACCGACACCGCTGGCGCAGAGTTGTTTGTTTTTGGCCAGGACAATGGCGTTTGACTTGCTGTGCTTGACCAGTTTGTTGGCAAACAACAGGTCGTCTATCTGAGCGGCAGTGGGCTCGACCTGGGTCACCGGCCTGAGGTCGTCCGGTGTTTCGGTTTTCAAGTCCCTGTCTTGTACCAACACCCCGTTCAACATGGAGCGGAATTGTTTGGTGGTTGTGACAGGGCCTTTTTGGATCAATATGATGCGGTTCTTTTTGGATGTCAAAATTTTGAGCGCTTCCACATCATAATCGGGAGCGATAATGACCTCGAAGAAAATGGTGTTGATGGCTTCTGCCGTGGCTTGATCGACCACCGTATTGGTTACCAACACGCCTCCGAAAGCGGAAACAGGATCGCCAGCCAGCGCATCTTTCCAAGCATCCAGCAGAGCAGGCCTTGAGGCTACTCCACAGGCATTGTTGTGCTTGAGGATGGCAAAAGTGGTTTCATCAAAATCAGCGATCAAGTTGACGGCGGCTTCGATGTCCAGCAGGTTATTGTATGAAATTTCCTTGCCCTGGAGCTGTTCGAACAGTTCGTCAAAGCGGCCGTAGAAGCTACCTTGTTGGTGAGGGTTTTCACCATAGCGCAGGCCTTTCACGTTGTCACCGGTCTGACGGAAGGCACTACCCTCTCCGTTGTCAAACCAGTTGAAAATGGAAGAATCATAGTGAGACGAAACGGCAAACGCTTCCTTGGCAAAC
Organism: Bacteroidales bacterium; assembly: GCA_012718945.1. Classification (GTDB taxonomy): domain Bacteria; phylum Bacteroidota; class Bacteroidia; order Bacteroidales; family UBA1402; genus UBA8389. Next base: position 13,980 of record JAAYBL010000081.1, on the reverse strand, counting down.
CATTGACGGTCTTCCAGGGTGGTTTGGGCGCCTTGTTCATTGAGGATGTTCAAGAGGGGTGCGTATTGAGCCTTGGAGGCTACGATAACGACATCCTGAAAATTCTTGGCGGCTGCCCTGATGAGGGAGATGCCACCGATATCAATCTTCTCGATGATGTCCTCGGCGGGAGCACCTGAAGCAACGGTATCTTCAAAGGGATAGAGGTCAACAATGACCAAATCGATTTCGGGGATGTCGTATTCATCACATTGGTGCCTGTCACCGGCCAAGCCTCTGCGGGCCAAAATACCGCCGAAAACCTTAGGATGTAAGGTTTTTACCCGTCCACCCAGGATGGAAGGGAAGCCCGTGAGATCTTCAACGGCTGAACAAGGCAGGCCCAGTTCTTCGATGAATTGACGCGTGCCTCCGGTGGAGAGAAATGATACGCCGCTTTCGTGCAGCTTCAGCAGGATTTCATCCAATCCGTCCTTGTGATATACCGACACAAGGGCGTTTTTTATACTAATTGTGGCTGACATTGTTACAATTACTGGGTATGTACGTCTTAGTAGAAAAAGTGTCGTTTAAGTGTGCAAAGCTACGTAATTTATCCGTGTTATTGCCGCATTTACCCCTCAAAAAAAAAGCAATATACGACTTTACAAAAAAAACGTCAAAAAAGTTGGATATTTCAAGAACAGCTAGTTACTTTGCGGTGTCTTAGTCGCTTAATACACTAAAACAACATAACAGATGATTACACTGGAAAACATCCGATTTGGTTACACCAGCCGGAAACCCTTATTTGAAGACCTGTCCCTTACGTTGGAGGGAGGGCACATCTACGGCCTACTGGGCAAAAACGGAGCTGGTAAAACGACCCTGCTCAAAAATATGGCCGGGCTTCGTTTTGTAAAAAGTGGACTATGCACATCGTTCGGTTTGGATGCCAAACGAAGACTTCCTTCGATGCTGGAAAGGATTTACTTCCTGCCCGAGGAAATCTGGTTGCCTGACATGAAGATCAACACCTACGTGCGTACCTATGCACCTGCCTGGCCCCGTTTTGACCATGGTTATTTCAAGAACTGCCTGAAGGCGTTTGAAATTGATCCGACGGCGCGTATTAAAACCATGTCGTTCGGTCAACGCAAAAAAACGGGCATTGCTTTCGCATTGGCAACCAAGGCCGACATCCTCATGCTGGACGAACCCACAAACGGGCTGGATATCCCTTCTAAGACGATGTTCAGAAAGTTGGTGGCCGAAGCCTTGGATGAAGATTGCTGCATCATCCTTTCCACTCATCAAGTGAGGGATTTAGAGACCTTGATCGATAGTGTTATCGTGCTCAACGAGGCAAACATCGTGTTCAACCAAACGATTGATGCCACGTGTGAAAAGTTGCGGTTTAGCTTATCCACCAGTCTTGAGATGCCTGAAAACGTATTATACGCAGAAATGACCCCCAGGGGTTATGCGGTAGTCAATCAGAACCTGACTGGGGAAGAAAGCAAGGTGGATCTTGAAACCTTGTTCAATCTATGCATCCAGCAACCTGAGACCATCCACCAATTGTTCAACGCTTAAACCAACGGCCATGTTTTCCTTCAAACGTTTCAACACCCAGTTTTGTATTTTGTTGGGCCAGAACGCCAACAGGCACAGCATCGCGCTGTTGGTCATGGTGATGTACTTCGTCATCATTCACTTCAAATTTTCACCAAGCCTGATTCTGACGGATCGCAATCCCTTCGACGATTTTTTCATGATACTAACTATCGGTAGTATTGGTTTCAGTCTTGATGTTTTCAAACAGTTGCGTTCCCCCATCGCTGGCATTTATTACCAGATGACACCGGCCACCGTGTTCGAAAAATGGTTGGCAGCATTATTGTACACGACCCTTTTCACCTTGGTTGTCATATTCACCACCTTCCTGCTGGTACACACGCTCATCATCACCGGAGCTAATCTGTTCTCAACGGTTGATTATGCCTACCAATTCCCGAACTGGGCCCTAGCCTGGGAAAACCTGAAAATGGTGTTGTTCTTCCAGTCCCTTTTCTTTTTGGGTGCCGTCATTTTCAAGAAAAGTCCCTTCCTCAAGACCATTCTTGTTGTTGTGGGTAGCGTGATACTCTTCAGCATCATCATGGGGCTTGTCATCAAACATCAATTTGATGTGGATTCACTCAGCGTGTCATTTGGCAGCGACAAGGGCATACAAGGCTTTGAGGTGCTTGAACAATTTGAAACCTTGATCAAAGTCCTTAACGTGTTCTCCTGGATTTTACCTTTTGGATGCTGGGGTGCCGCCTGGTACCGTCTCAAAACCATTCAACATTAACACCATGGAATTTGACAATCATAAAAGCATTTACCTGCAAATCGTCGATCTGCTTTGCGAGCAGATACTGACCGGCAAATGGCCACCCGACGAAAAAATCCCTTCAGTCAGGGACATGGGTATGCTGGTCCAGGTCAATCCCAATACTGTTCTCAGGGCTTACGACCTGATGCAACAAAAAGGCATCGTGTTCAATAAGCGGGGCATTGGCTACTTCGTCGACAAGGGAGCTGTGGAGCGTATTCTGGAGTACAGACGGGAAGACTTTTTCGAAACAACCTTGCCTGCCTTCTTTAAAACCATGCGTTTGTTACGGGTTACGCCCGACGAGGTCTTCGCCCATTACAGTTCATTCCAAAACAACCCGACCGATGCCTCTTCAGATGGCACAGAACTCAACAACCTCACCAGATGATACACTTCGAAAATATCCACAAAACGTACCCTGGCGCGCAACCCTTGCACGTGCTCAAAGGACTTGACCTGCATATCGAACAAGGCGATTACGTGTCCATCATGGGGGCTTCCGGTTCAGGTAAATCGACCATGCTCAACATCCTGGGCATCCTCGACGACTATGACACCGGCACCTACCACCTGGATGGCAAATTAATCAAAGACCTGAGCGAAACTCGTTCTGCCCAACTGCGTAACGAGCTGGTGGGCTTTGTTTTCCAGTCGTTCAACCTGATCAACTTCAAGAATGCTCTTGAGAATGTGGCTCTACCGCTTTATTACAAGGGAGTTTCGCGGAAAAAACGGCATGCCATGGCCTTGGAATACCTCGACAGGATGGGCTTGAAAGATTGGTGGCATCATTACCCCAACGAGCTATCCGGTGGTCAGAAACAACGCATCGCCATCGCCAGGGCTCTGATTGCCCAACCGAAGATCATCCTGGCCGACGAACCAACTGGCGCCCTGGATAGTATCACCACAGAAGAAGTGATGCAGGTGCTTTCCGATGTCAACAAGGAAGGCATCACCATGGTTATTGTAACCCATGAGGCGTCGGTGGCCGAAAAGACCAAACGCATTATCCACCTTAAGGACGGCATCATCGAATCCGATCTGTTCAACATCCCTTTTAACCTGCAAACCAGCGCTCACCATGAGGTTTCTCGAGTTTGACACCCTGACCGAAATTCTGCTCACCATGAAGCAGAACAAGCTGAGGAGCTTCCTGACCGGCTTTGCTGTGTCTTGGGGTATCTTCATGCTGATTATCCTGCTGGGATCGGGCAACGGGTTGAAAAATGGTATCACATCCAACTTCAGCGACAGGGCCACCAACAGCATGATGATCTGGGGTGGACGCACCACCATGCCTTACAAGGGCTTCAAGGCGTACCGAAGGTTGCAACTGACCAACAATGAGGTGACGATGCTCAAGAATCACTTCAAAGAGATAGACCTCATCACCGGCGAGGTGAACAGAAATTCCATGGTCAGCTATAAGCAGGAAAGCGGCAGCTACGAGATTTCAGGGATACAGCCTGGTTACAATGGCATCAACACCTTGAAAATCAATAAAGGTCGCTTTATCAACGACATGGACCTGAAGCATGAACGCAAGGTCATAGTCCTTCCTCGTAAGGTGGCTGAATTGTTGTTCAAAGGGGATGACCCTCTGGGAAAGTGGGTTAAGGTAGACGGACTATCCTTCCAGGTTGTCGGCATCGATGCCACAGCTGAAAGAGGAGAAGGGAGTTCCTGCTACATCCCGCTAACCACGGCTCAAAAAGTGTATCACTTAGGGATTGAGACATATAGAATCAGTTTCACCGTCAATGGATTGCACAGCGAAGAGGCCAACGAAGACTTTGGCAAACAAATCAGGGCATATCTGGGTCGTCAACTCATCGTCCACCCTGAGGACCTGAACAGTATCGGTCTATGGAACCAGGCCGCCGATTACGTACAAACCATGAAAATTTTCTCCACCATCGACCTTTTCGTGCTGTTCATCGGTATTTGTACCTTGATTGCAGGATTGGTCGGCGTGGGCAACATCATGGTCATCACGGTCAAGGAACGGACGAGGGAATTTGGCATCCGAAAATCATTAGGAGCCACGCCAGGCACCATCCTGAACAGCATCCTCCTCGAATCGGTCGTTGTAACCACCCTGTTCGGTTACGTAGGCATGCTATTTGGCATTGGTATCCTGGAACTCATCAGCATGGCCATGGGTGGTCAAGGTGGCGGTGGTGAATCGAACATGCAAATATTCGCCAATCCTACCGTAGACCTCAAAGTCGTGTTGGGTGCCACCTTGCTCCTCATCATCGCCGGTTTGATTGCCGGTTACATCCCGGCACGCAAGGCTGTACGTATCAAACCCATAGAAGCTATGAGGGCCGAATAATTCAACCATACAACGCATACTATCATGTTTGATTTAGATAAATGGCAGGAAATCTGGCACACCATCACCCGCAACAAGACCAGAAGCTTTTTCACAGCGTTTGGCGTTTTCTGGGGCATCCTGATGCTGACCCTGCTCCTTGGCACAGGTAACGGCCTAGAGAATGGCATGAAAGAAGAAATCAAAGGTTTTGCCACCAACTCTTGTTTTTTCTTCACCGACAGAACCTCATTACCCTACAAAGGTTTCCGCAAAGGCCGGAACTGGAACATGCGCAATGCCGACATGGTGTCCATCAAAGCAAACGTATCCAGTCTGAAATACCTATCGCCTATGCTCTTTGGTGGATCCAGCGATAACAATACGGTCAGGGGCGATAAGGCCGGCACCTTCAGGGTCAGGGGTTGTTACCCCAATTATGCTGGCATTGAAGAACAAAACGTCATCTATGGTCGCTACATCAATGAAGTGGATATCCAAAGTGTCCGTAAGGTCTGTTTTATCGGCAAGAATGTCTATGAGAAATTATTCAATCCAGGCGAAGACCCCATTGGCAAGACCATCCGCAGCAATGGTATATACTATACCGTCATTGGCGTGGGATCGGGCTTGAGCAATGTGCAGATTGGTGGTCGTAGCGACGATATGGTTGTCTTACCGTTCACGACCATGCAACGGGCGTACAATCAGGGGGACATCGTCCATTTCCTGGCGGCCACTGCCAAGGACGGTTATGAAGTGGGCTTGATGGAAGAAGAGATAAAGACCATCATCAAGTCGCAAAACAGCATAGCCCCTGAGGACGATCGAGCCTTGGGAAGTTTCGACATCAGCGAGCAGTTCAAGATGTTCAACTACCTCTTCCTGGGCATCAAGATCCTGATCTGGATTGTGGGCACTGGTACGTTGTTTGCAGGCGCCATCGGTGTGAGCAACATCATGCTTGTTTCGGTCAGGGAACGCACCAAGGAAATAGGTATCCGCAGAGCCTTGGGAGCCAGACCTTCCAACATCATTACACAAATTCTGAATGAAAGCCTGGTATTGACGGCCATAGCCGGTTTTGTCGGCCTCAGCCTCGGAGTGGGCATTCTTTCCCTGTTTGACAACATCATCAACAACCTGCCTCCAGGCAATGACATCTTCCTACGTAACATCATCATCCGTTTCGACGTGGCCCTGGCCGCCTCGTTCATCCTGGTGGCAATGGGTATGTTGGCCGGTCTCCTGCCTGCCTGGCGCGCCATGCAAATCAAACCAATCGAAGCCTTGAGCGAAGAATAATCAATATAACACATCAACCACATGAAAACTTTTTTCCGCATCTTTTTGCTCGTCATCCTGGTGGCCATTGTCGGAGGCACCTTTGTTTTCCTCTGGAACAAATCCAAGCCTGTCGTAACAACCTACGAACTCATCACTGTCCAAACAGGCAGTATTGAGAAAAAAACCGTTGCCACCGGTAAGGTGGAAGCGCGTAATGAAATCCTGATCAAGCCACAGATTTCGGGCATCATCGCTGAATTGCTCAAGGAAGCCGGCGAAACCGTCAAGAAAGACGAAATCATCGCCCGCATCAAAGTCATCCCCGACATGAACAGCCTGAATGCGGCCGAATCGAGGGTTAATGTAGCCGGCATCACGCTTGAACAGGAAAAAAAGACGTTTGCCAGGCAAGAGGAACTGTACAAAAAGCAGGTCATCTCTCAGGAGGAATACGAAAAGGCCAAACTGACCCTTCGTTCCACGCAGGAAGAGTACGAAGCGGCTGTCAACAACCTGGACATCACCCGTAACGGTATGACCAAAAAGGACAACCAACAGAGCAACACCTTGATTCGCTCCACCATTACGGGTATGATTCTGGACATTCCTGTCAAAGTGGGTAATTCGGTGATTCAGTCCAACAGTTTCAACGACGGCACCACCATTGCTACGGTGGCCGATATGAGCGACATGCTCTTCGTGGGTAAGGTGGACGAAACCGAAGTGGGCCGCATCAAGGAAGGAATGCCTTTGATGTTGACCGTGGGTGCCTTGAACAACCAATCCTTCGACGCCACACTGGAGTATATCTCTCCCAAGGGCACGGAAGAAAGCGGTGCGATCATGTTTGAAATCAAGGCGGCTGCAAAAATTCCAAAGGATGTATTTGTCAGGGCCGGTTACAGTGCGAACGCAGAAATCGTTTTGAGCAGCGCCAAAGATGTACTCACCATCCCCGAAAGCGCCATTGAATTCGACAAAGATACAGCCTTTGTTCAAGTACTGGCAACGGAAACCCCGCAGACCTTCACCCGCCGCAAAATCACCACAGGCCTGTCTGACGGCATCAACATCGAAGTGACCGACGGCTTGAAACTGAACGAAAAAATCAGAGGAGCCGCCATCGACCCGAAAGCCAAAAAATCGTAAACTGATTTATTAACTTTATTATTACATTTTCCTATCTTTGCACAACGACTGTTGATCAATCAATCGCATATGAAACACCTTTTATTTTTCCTAGTGACCAGCCTGGGTATAAGCGCCAGCCTTTCCGCCCAAGGCGCCTGGACCCTGGAACAATGCATCGACCATGCATTGAAGCAGAACGTCAGCCTGCAACAGGCCGATCTGAACCGTGAGAATCAGGGTATCAACCTTGACAAGGCTAAGAATCAACGCCTCCCTAGTGTCTATGCTTCAGCCTCGGCAGCTAGCAGTTTCGGTCAATCCATGAACAACCAAGGCTATTATGAATATGGTAATTCCCAAAGTTATTCGGGAGGTTTGTCTGCCAATATGCCTCTATTCAACGGCTTTCAAATCAGCAATACCATCAAGGCACAGGAACTCAACCTCAAAGCATCGATGGAAGATTTGAAGAAAGCCAGGGAAAGCCTTTCTGTGACCATCGCTTCAGCCTATCTGCAAGTCTTGTTCAACAAGGAATTGCTGCAATTGGCCAAAGACCAGGAAGTCCTGTCGCTACAACAATTGGACCGCTACCAAAGCATGGCAGCCCTGGGCAAAATCCCGGAAGGTCAAGTCTCTGAAATCAAAGCCTTGTACGCCAACAACCAACTGGAAACATCCAAGGCCCAAAGTAACCTCAAAATGGCCTTACTCGATCTGGCTCAACTCATCGAACTGGAAGATTGGGAAGCTTTTGACATTGTCGTACCTAACTTTGACGTTGCCGCTTTGGGGCTGCAGCTGACCCCGGCCGATGACATTTACAGCTTGGCGGTGGGCATTAAACCTGTTGTCAAAGCCTCACAAATACGTTTGGAACAAAACGAACGGCAACTGAAAGTGGCTGAAGGCGGGTATTATCCCAGTCTTTCCTTGGGTGCCAGTTACGGCAATGGTTATTACGGAGGCAACATGAGCCTGGCCGATCAGTTATCGAAAAATGCCAGAACGTCTATCAATGTTAGTTTGAGTGTGCCCCTCTTCAACCGATTTGAAACCAGCAACTCGGTGAAATCGGCCAAATTAGCCATTCGAAGCGCTGAACTGGATCTGGAAAATAGCAAAAAGACATTGTACAAGGAAATCCAGCAAGCCTGGTTCAATGCCAGCACAGCCATGGAGCGCTTCAGGGCTTCCAACGAATCTGTGCTGCAGTCGGAGATAGCCTTCCGTTTTACTGAAGAAAAGTTCAACAACGCCAGGGCGACTGCCTACGAATACGACGAAGCACGTACCAAACTGGCTTTATCCCGGTCCAACCTCCTTCAAGCCAAATACAACTACCTGTTCAGCGTTAAAATCCTGGACTTTTACAAGGGGGAACCACTGGCATTATAATCACAACGCGAAGGCATTGAACGCTTTTTCGTTTCTTTTCACTTTTTGTTTATTGTTGCGCTGAAGGCTGTCCGGGAGGATGGCCTTCATAGCTTTCCTCTGGTTGGATGGTGACCATCCGTTGGATTCAGTGCTTGAGGAGGAATCCGTCCGGGTATTGCATGGTCAGGCAATGCAGGGAACCGTGCTGCTTGATCAAGGGGCTACAAGCAATGGGCACAATGGCGCGATCAGGGAAGGCAATCTTCAATTGGTTGATAGCGGCCTCATCGGTAGGTAAGCCATATACGGGCAACAAAACAGCCCCATTGATGATCAGAAAGTTGGCATAGCTGGCCGGTAGGCGTTCATCACCATCGTAAACGGGTGTAGCCATGGGCAGTGGGATGAGGCGGTAAGGTTGTCCCTCTTTGGTGGTGAAGGCTTTGAGGCTGACTTCCATGGCGCTTAGTGCAGCCTGGTGTTCATCCTCCCAGGTGGGCGGTGCCACGTAGGCTATGGTCGAGGGATCACAAAAACGGGCCAACATGTCGATATGTCCGTCGGTATCATCGCCGGCCAGGTAGCCATCGCGAAGCCACAACACCCTATCTACACCCAGGCTGGTTTTCAACCTGGCTTCGATAGCGGCCTCATCCATGGGCTGGTTGCGGTGAGGGGCCAGCAGGCATTGGGCTGTGGTCAGTAGGGTACCTTGACCATCGCTTTCGATGCTGCCACCTTCCAACACGAAATCGAGTTCATTTTTTAAGGTGACCGTCGGGGCAAACAAACCGGCTTCGAAAAGCGCCTTGCTTAGCTGGTTATCGAGATCGGCCCTGAATTTTTCACCCCAGCCGTTGAACTTGAAATCCAACAATACTGGCTTATTATCGGAGAAAACGGAAATAGCGCCATGGTCCCTGGCCCAGGTATCGTTGGAAGGCAGTTTCACCAGGTGAAGGCGACTTTCATCGACGGTGCCCAGTTGAGTCCTGACCTCGGCAGGGTCGGCACAGACCACGATCAAATCCTGACGGTCCAAAATGGCTTTGGCCAGCTCATTAAAGCAGGGCAACACCTCTTCAAGGTTGTCGGCCCAATCAGTGCCCTTGTGGGGCCAGGTCAATTGTACGGCTGATTGCGGTGCCCATTCGGCGGGAAAATGGAGAAAAGCCATGGCAAGTTCGTTGACGTTAGAGAGTTAACTATTATAGTATTATTGTCCTGTTGCAAGGGGTTGCAAAGGTAGGGGTTTGGGCGGTTTTTTGTATATTTGACGGCTAAATTCCTAAAAACACCCTACGCATGAAAAAATTGTTGACAGCCGGCTTATTGGTCTGGCTGAGCCTGATGCCCCTCTTGGGCAATGAACCCGACTCGGCTTACCTGTTTGCCTACGCCACCACCAAAAACGCAGGACACAACGGCCTTCATTATGCCTGGAGCACCAATGGGCAAGATTGGCAATCCATCGGCCCCGAATACCGCTGGATGGGATGTGACTATGGCGCCTGGGGATCTCAGAAGCGCATGTTGACTCCCTATCTCTACCTTGACCAAGAGGGCACCTGGCACAGTGTCTGGAGCGTAAATGAGCAGGATCCCGTGATTGCCCACACAACTTCTAAAGACCTGACATACTGGAAAGTGCAACGTTATCCAGAAGTTGCTTCAGGCCAGTGTTTACTGCCCACCATCAGCCGTTCAGGCAATACGTACACCCTCAGTTGGCTGACCGACGGCAAAGCCTGGTACAGCACAACATCCGATTTCAAGACTTACACGCCTGCCAAAGTAGCCGGAGCCGCTCAACGCGCCGATGCACGTCAAACCGTCACCATCAGGGGTGAAGCTCAAACAGGTACCGTGCACAAAGTAGCCTGGACCACCATAAGCAACCTGCTGACATCCTGGCAAGCCAGCAATTTCAAAAGCAATCTCCATGCCGAACGCATCACCGACGATGCCACGCGTTTCGCCCAGCTGAAGCCACTTGAGGTGACCGTCACAGTGGACGCCAACCGTGGAAAAGCCATCAGTGACCAACTGATGGGCATCTTCTTTGAAGACATCAGCTATGCGGCCGACGGTGGTTTGTATGCCGAGCTCGTTCAAAACAGGGGCTTTGAATACACGCCTGCCGATCACAGAGGTTGGAACAGTCAGACAGCCTGGACGCTCAACAAAACCAGCGGTTCTTTCACCATCGACACGGTCAAGCCCATTCATACCAATAATAAGCATTATGCCGTATTGGAGGCTACCTCAGCCGGCGTCGGGCTGGTTAACGAAGGCTTTGACGGCATCGCAATCAAGCAGGGCGAAAGCTATCGGTTCTCCCTCTTTGCCAGGGCAGCAAAAGGCTACAAAGGCAAACTTAAGGTGAGCTTGCTCGATGAGCAAGGCAATGTGGTGGCACAAGCCGTCACCAAAAATCTCAACGATGCCTGGAAGCAACAGACCCTCACGCTGAAAGCCGGTAAAACCCTCACCAAGGGACGTCTGGAAGTAGCGTTGGAAAAACCGGGCACTGTTCATCTTGACATGGTGTCGCTTTTTCCGGTCAACACCTTCAAGGGACGTCGCAATGGTCTAAGAGCCGACCTAGCCCAGGTCATCGCCGACCTTCACCCCCGCTTCGTTCGTTTCCCAGGTGGCTGCGTGGCCCACGGCAACGGCCTTCACAACATGTACCGTTGGAAAAATACCATAGGCCCCCTGGAAGCCAGGGTGCCTCAACCCAATATCTGGAACTACCACCAGACGGCTGGTTTAGGCTATTTTGAATACTTCCAGTTCTGCGAGGACATCGGTGCCGAACCCCTCCCCGTGGTACCTGCCGGCGTTCCTTGCCAAAACTCCAGCCATGGTGGTGCCGGACAACAGGGAGGAATTCCCCTTTGTGACATGGATGATTACATTCAGGAAGTACTCGACCTGATTGAATGGGCCAACGGAGACGTCAAGACCACCTGGGGTCGCAAACGCGCCGAAGCAGGCCATCCCAAACCCTTCAACCTCAAATACCTGGGCGTGGGCAACGAAGACCTTATCTCCGATGTGTTTGAAGAACGTTTTACCCTAATCTTCAACGCCATCAAGGAAAAGCACCCAGAGATCGTGGTGATTGGCACCGCTGGCCCCTTCAACGAGGGCTCCGACTACACCGAAGGCTGGCGTATCGGCACCGAACTGGGTGTACCCATGCTGGACGAACATTACTACCAATCACCGGGTTGGTTTATGAACAACCAGGATTTCTACGACCGCTACGACAGGAACAAATCGAAGGTGTACCTGGGTGAATATGCTGCTCACATTCCCGGTCGTCGGAACACCATCGAGACTGCCCTGGCTGAAGCCATCTACCTGACCACGCTGGAACGCAACGCAGATATCGTGCAATTCTCGTCATACGCTCCCCTGCTGGCCAAAGAGGGGCACACCAACTGGAATCCCGACCTGATTTACTTCAACAACACGGAAATCAAGCCGACGGTGGGTTACTACGTACAGCAACTCTTCGGCCAACACGCCGGCGATCACTACTACCCCAGCCTGTTAACCCTCTCCAATCCGGACGAAGCCGTCCGCAAGCGGGTAGGTGCCTCCGTGGTCACTGACAGCCGCAGCGGCGACATCATCGTCAAGTTGGTCAACATCTTGCCGGTATCTACCAAAACAACCGTCAACCTGACAGGCTTGAACGTTCCTGAAGGCGATGCCTCCGTAAGCGTTTTGCAGGGCTGCCCCGAGGACCGCGATGCCAAACCCACCACCAGCACGCTGCGTGTGGGAAATAGCTTCCCGGTGGAATTGCCGGCGTATTCGTTGTCTGTGATTCGGATCAAGAAATAGGTTTTCGAGGGATGGCACCCCGAATGAAGTGAATCCCAAAAGTTGACATAACTTTTGGGGTTTATTTCAGGAGGGTTGCCATCCCTTGGCCCTCTTTACAACGTTTCTATACCACTTGTTTAATATGCCCTCAATCCCGCGCCCCTAGGCAGGATCGGGTATTGCTTCCGACACCCAACCCCGCTGGCGGTGCACTCCGGCAGTTGTATAATCAAGGTGCCACCTCTAAAAAACGGTTAACAATTTTTCAGAAGCCTTATCATTTGTTGGTTAGTCAGAATGGTTCCATCCTCTATCTTTGCTCCGTACTTATTTACCAATCAAAAACTAGATTAATTATGAAAGCAAGACTGTTGATGGCCGCTCTGGCCTTTGTCGCACTTTCTTCCATGGCCGTAGCTCAGGAACCTGCCAAGGCAGGCTGCTGTCAGCCGAAGACCGAATGCTGCCAAGGTAAAGAAGCCGCCAAAGCTGGTGACAAATCCACCAAAAAAGAAACAGCCAAGAAGGCTGACACCAAGAAAGTGGCTAAAGCAACCGGCAAGAAAGCTGCCTGACGCCGCCCCCATTTTCTTTCGTAAAAAGGCTGCCCCTCAAAAGGCAGCCTTTGTTTTTAACCTTATCCACGCACCTAATTAATCAAACAGCCAGTTGTAAAATTATTATTAATAGTTATATTTGCATGATACCGAAAAAACGCACGCCATGATTACATACATCAAGATCAATGGGTTCAAATCCTTTCAAAACTTTGAGATGGAGTTTTCCCCATTAACGGTTATCGCCGGCGTCAATGCTTCCGGCAAGAGCAATCTTTTCGATGCCTTATTGCTATTATCCCGACTGTCTGATAACGACTTGAGAACTGCCTTTGGAGAACAGCGTGGAAATCCCCTTGAATTATTCTCACAATATGGGCCGAATGAATATGCTGATGAAATGGAATTCATCGTCGAAATGCTTGTCAACAGGCAAGTGAAAGACAAATGGGGAGGGAAGGCAGAATTGAACCATACCCGACTTAGGTATAAGCTCATCATCAACAGAAAGCAGAATGACATCGGTCTTGAGGATCTCTATGTGAAACATGAAAGCCTTGAAAAAATAAACCAAGACGATCCTTGGGTTAAAAAGTACATTCCCAATAAAGCCAGAATATTAACCAAAGCATTACGATCTGGTGGATCCAGAGATCCTTTTATTGGAACAAAAGTAGAAGGTGATACCTTAGCCATTACAATTAGACAGGATGGGAAAGCTGGACGAAAAGCCACTCCGGCAAACGCTATATCACAAACAGTGCTTGGAGGTATCAACTCTGTTGATTTTCCCCATGCTTTTGGTGCCAAAGAAGAGATGAAAGCCTGGCAGTTTCTGAAGCTGAATCCGGAAGATTTAAGAACACCAACCAAGCAAGAACCAGGTATTCGGGATGTCATTACCCCAAGTGGCAAGAATCTGGCCGCAGCTTTATTTCGGATTAAGCAAATGGATCCGTACAGTCTGGTTGAAATTTCTCGAAAACTCAACAGTTTTTTACCCGAATTTATTGAGGTGAATGTCTATGACGACACGGCAGACAGGCAATTCATCATTAAACTCAAAGGGGATGATGGGCAAGAATTCTCATCAAGAGTTCTTT
>JAAYBL010000080.1 GCA_012718945.1 Bacteroidales bacterium | reverse complement strand
TGACATCACGGGCTACGTACTCCCTTGAAGAACCGTTCTGGTTCGTGGACAGGGTGATGGATTTCTCCTGCCCGTTCAAGACGAAGAGGTTGAACAAGGCCAAAACCAGCGTCAATGGAAGCGACAGGCGGGATTCGTTCATGGCAACAGAGGTTAAGTTAGACGATATGGCTTGACAATCAAGGGCGTCACGTTATTTTCGAACGGCCATCTCCAGTGCCTCAAGGCGTTCCTGTTGCTGAGCCATGATGCGTGCCTGACTGTCTATCATCTTCTGTTGCTCGATGGTGTAAAGCGTCAACTCTTCCACTTTCTGCAGCAACTTGACTTGCATTTCAACCAGATTGATGCCGTTTTCCTTGACCTCAGCAGCAGAGGGGACATCGGGCAAATGGCCGTTGGTTTGGATGAAATTATCCACCTCATTAAGTGTGGGCAAGGCATAATCCTTTGCAAAGACAAAGTCGGCAAATTGATCAACCGATTGAATTTTCACTTCCGTGGCCCGGATAATGCCTTTCACGTCAAGCAGGTATTGGGGATTTTTGGTGCCGATGCCAACCAGGCCTTCAGGTTTGATTACAAAAGATGGAGCAAAGCTACCATCGTTTGTGTTGCCTGGGCCAAGGGCAAAGCTGCTGTCTTTAATCCCTATCGACCAAGCCCAAACTCCATTGTTTAAGTTGATGTATTGATTGCTGGTGAAGGGTTTTGTTATCATCAAGCCACCGTTGTAATTCTCAACTGGCGTAGTGCCCGAAGGGCTTAGTGAGAGATTGCCTTTAACGCTGAGTGCTTGGGTTGGTGTATTGGTTCCAATACCTACGTTGCCGTTACTCCTTAAAACCGTCATTCTTGTTGCGCCATAAGTCTGCAAGGTAAGATTTGCGTTGCCAGAGCTAAGTATACCATCGTTCAGACGTACGGATTTATCAAAGGTATACATACTTCTATCGGTCGTAAAGGCGGCTTGAGTTGTATTGATAGCACCCATAGTCACGTTGCCATACGTAGTATTAACTGTCAAGGTACCGGCAGTACCATTGCCGCGGATTGAGCCATTAATGTGCAAGCGAGTTAACGGATTGGAAATACCTACACCAAGATTGCCCGTAATAGTTGCATTACCATCCGTCATTATGTTGTTTGAGTAAGAAATGGGCTGTGTGCTATAGCTAAAACTAAAACCTGTTAACGTGGGATTCTGACCGTAGTCGTAGCTTATTGAATTATCTGATATGAATTCAATCTTCGCTCTACCAGTGGGTATATTGGATTGGATGTTACGGGTGGTAGCTAAACCAGTAATTTGTTCTATTAACTCTTCTGTTTCGTCGTTATAAACCCTATATACTCTTACAACATCTGAGTAGTGAAGATTCAACACAAACTGCATACTTATAGGTTGGTATGTACCAGTATTTATGATGAAATATTCATGTTTGTTGTTAGAGTAGTAGTAGTAATCAATACTCCCTGATCCAGTGGTTCCTGTTAAGTTGTAGGTAGTACCATATGTGGCAAATGGGGCAAGTATCACAGCAACAACACACATAATCTTTACAAGATAGCTTGTCTTCATAATATTGATTTTTTATTTTTTTTCAGTATTTACTCCCATGGCTGCCTTTCTAGCATTTCGAGATCTTTCGACATCATTGCGCTGAGTAACTGTCAACAAACTATTGACGGAATCCAGATATTGGGTATGAACCGTCTCTTTATATTGCTGACGAGTTTCGAGTGTCAAAGAGTCGAGGCGGTTAATGCTATCCAACTTGTTGTAAAACGAAAGCGTCAAATTAAGTATGGCGCTTTTCTGGGTATTATTCAGCGTTGCAACATCCTTGTTCAATGCTTGAACGGTTAGCTGTGCGCATGCTGCCTTGGTTTTTTCCTCCTGTGCCGTTCCCTTGAGGGACCCAAGTATCACACTGGTGAGAACGAGGTAAAAAATGATCCATCGTGTTCTTTTCATGGCTAAATTCAATTTATTGTTTGATGATTTTGAATTGTAACGTTTTTCCTTTCGACTGTGCCCTAAGCAGGTACCAACCGGATGGGTAGGCGGATAAATCCAGACTGCTGGTACCTCCAGGAACCTCTAACATCATAAGCTGGCGACCATTTGGATCAAACAGCCCCAACGAAAGCGATTCCGACTCAGCTAATCCCGTCACTGCAACAGCAAGAGCCCCCTTAGTGGGATTGGGATAAATGGTTACACCAAAGGGCCCCAATTCAACCGATACTTGGGTAGAATCGGGTGTTGGATACTCGATTGATGGCGCGCTGCGCAGATTGACAACATAAGCCCTTGAAGTACGGTTGCCTGCAGCATCGTATAAATAGACAATGCCTTGGGCAAAAACCGTGACAGGTATAAATAATAAGGTAATAAGAAGTAATCTGTGTTTCATGGTTGGCATTTATTTGATGGTATACCGACTTTATCGGTTCAAATATACAATCTAATATTTCTACCAACATCAAATGAAACCTTAGAAAACCTAAGGAAAACCTTAGAAATGATGAGCAAATATCCGTATTAGAGACAACAATTGTGAAACAAAAAAACCGCTCATTCATCATGGACGGCTTATTTTGGTTTAATAACGAAGGCTTATAAGCCAATATATAAGAAGGTTATATGAAAGAAGAAAGCTACTTAAACAACCAACGATACAAGTCGTTGCCGTTGGCGTAGACCAACAAGGCGAGCAGCAGGAACATACCCACCATCTGGGCGTACTCCATGAATTTGTCACCGGGTTTGCGGCGCGTCACCACCTCGTAGAGCAAAAACATGATGTGTCCGCCATCCAAGGCAGGGATAGGCAGGATGTTCATGAAAGCCAGAATGATGGAGAGGAAGGCCGTGGTTTCCCAGAAGATGGACCAACTCCAGCTGGCAGGGAAGAGACTGCCAATGGCTCCAAAACCACCAAGGCTCTTAGCCCCTTCTTTGGTGAAGGCGAACTTCATGTCGCTGGCGTAGCCCGTCAGTTTTTTGATTCCTTTGTTTATCCCAGCCGGCACCGAAGCAAGTACCGAATACGATAACTTACGAGTGGGAAACAGTTCGCTGTACATCTTGGGGAAGAAGCCCAATTTGCCATTGGCGTCGGGCTGCAAGCTCACAAACTGCTCTACGCCGTTGCGATAGTAGGTCAAGGTGACAACACTGTCCTTGTTGTTGAACAAGGCCTCAGCAAACGAAGAGAACGTCAAGGTGGATAGGCCATTGATGGCCGTCAGACTGTCGTTGGGCAGCAAGCCGGCATGTTTGGCCGGTGAGCCATTGGTCACCTCTCTGACAACAGTGGGGAAACGGTAAGCAGCAAAACCCTGTTTGGCTTCGATGATGCGTTCCAGGAAACCTTCCTTAATGGGTATCACGACTTCAGCCCCGTCACGCCAGACGGTCACAGACTTCGACTCGTCGATAGCCCGCAGGGTGTGTTCGTCAAAACGTTCGAAAGCCACACCGTCGGCACTCAGCAGCCTGTCACCGTCCATGAAGCCCATCTCATGACCCACCGGCGCGAATTCCATACCCATGGGTGCTTCCTGAATGGGTACGTACTCTTCACCCCAGGTGTACAAAACGGCCGAATAGATAATCAGGGCCAGGATGAAGTTGAAGACCACCCCACCGGCCATAATGAGCAATCGTTGCCAGGCCGGCTTGGAACGGAATTCCCAAGGCTTTTCGGGTTGAGCCATCTGCTCCACATTCATGGATTCGTCAATCATGCCGGAGATGGCACAATAGCCACCAAGGGGAACCCATCCCACGCCGAATTCAGTGGTTTCAGGGTTTTCCTGAAAAACTTCGGGAGACTTACGTGAAAACCAGGCGAAACGCAGTTTGCCACCAATTTTCTTTATCCTGACCAACGAAAACAATGGATTGAAAAAGAGGTAAAAACGCTCCACCCTCACCTTGAAAAGACGGGAGAACAAGTAGTGACCCATTTCATGGATCAACACGAGAATGGAAAGACTGACAATGAGTTGCAGCGCACGGGTTAAAAAGATATCCATAGATGTTTGAATTTGCAGGATGGGTGTTAACGGGGTAACAAGGTGTGGGCCAACCGTCTGGCTTCCCTGTCGGTGGCCACATAGTCTTCGTAAACAGGCGATTTGAGGAATGAAATACCCGACATGGTCTTGGCAATCACGTCAGACATGCCGGGGAAACTGATGCGATCATGCAGAAAAGCCTCCACCACCACCTCATTGGCAGCGTTCAGGATGCAAGGCATGTTGCCACCGGCCTCCATGGCTTCGTATGCCAGGGCCAGGTTTCTAAAACGCCCCTTATCGGGTTGCTCAAACGTGAGTTTGGTCAGGGTGGAAAAATCCAGGCGGGGAAAATCGGTCTTGCAGCGCTGAGGGTACGACAACGCATATAGGATGGGTAATTTCATGTCGGGTAAGCCCAACTGAGCCTTGATGGATCCGTCATGAAACTGCACCATGGAGTGAATGATTGATTGCGGATGTACCAATACGTCGATTTGATCCGTCTTCAGGTTGAACAACCACTTGGCTTCGATGACTTCAAACCCTTTATTCATCATTGATGCTGAATCAATGGTGATTTTGGCACCCATGTCCCAGTTGGGGTGTTTTAGTGCCTGGTGTTTGGTCACGTTGGCCAAGGCGGCCTCATCCAGGGTACGAAATGGTCCGCCGGAAGCGGTGAGAATGATTTTTTCAATGGGATTGTTGAACTCCAAGCATTGGAAAATGGCCGAATGTTCCGAATCAACAGGTAAGATGGGCACTCTGTGTTCCAAGGCCAGGCTGTTGATGATTTCACCAGCCACGACCATGGTTTCTTTGTTGGCTAAAGCAATGACCTTGCCCGCTTTAATGGCTTCAATGGTCGGCTTTAGCCCGGCATAGCCCACCATGGCTGTCAAAACTATATCAATAGGTGCAGCTTGTACCACCTGAGCAACAGCCTCAGCACCCGCATATACCTTGATGGGCCAGGGAGCCAGCGCTTCCTTCAGACGGCCGTAATGCGCTTCGTTGGCAATAATGACAGCATCGGGCTGAAAATCAATCGCCTGTTTGATGAGTAAATCAACCTGATTATTTGCCGTTAAAGCATACACCTCGAAGCGATCGGCATGGACTCTGATGACATCAAGCGCTTGGGTTCCAATGGAGCCCGTCGAACCTAAAATGGCAATTTGTTTTTTGGGTG
>JAAYBL010000013.1 GCA_012718945.1 Bacteroidales bacterium | reverse complement strand
TTGATGGCCTCTATCGCCACCTGGGCTTTGAAGGCTGCACTGTGTTTCTTCCTTGTTTTCATCATTGGTCAAATTTAATCGTTTTTACTAAGTTTGACCAGTGGTATGATTTTTAGGGAGTATTATAGTTTGATACTTCAGCGTGGTAGCCAGCGCTATGGAGTCCTTGCCTCCAAAGGTTTTTTGCCAGAAATTGCCAATTGACATGTAATTGACGCAGTGCAGTTGGATGTTGATGTAGCCACTGTTTTTCAGGATTTGATTGTCCATCTGTGTACCACCAGCTCCTTGAGCCGGTTTCCAAAACTTCTTTGTTCCTAGAATTGCCATCGTGTTTCGTTGTTAGGGTAACTATGATGTTAAAATCAATCGCACAACAATCGTTCACGCAAACAACCGCTCAAACGACGCAATCACGCCGTTGACGATCAACAACCAGGAGGGGGAACCAAACAAAGGGCTGTTGGAGGTAGTGAGTGGAAGCCCTTTGCACACTCATCGCTGTATTGTTCTGGAAACCAGGCTGTAAGCGACAATTGACAAATGTAGTGTTATTTTATGTAGTTGGTAGTAAATGGGTCG
Source organism: Bacteroidales bacterium (assembly GCA_012718945.1). Taxonomy (GTDB): domain Bacteria; phylum Bacteroidota; class Bacteroidia; order Bacteroidales; family UBA1402; genus UBA8389. The sequence goes on along the minus strand of JAAYBL010000013.1, from coordinate 64,641 downwards.
GAATATTTCATATCTACTTGGTTTTTTGAGAAATAGAAACGAGATTCCAGCTTATCCACCGGATTGAAGTCAAAAAAGGTGAACCGTCTTCCGTTCAGCTTGCTTATAGCAATTCCCGTTTAAACCCACACTCAGGCAGCACAATACGAATGGCCTTTTCGTCGCCTTCTTTTTTCCAGTACACAACCACGTTGATGGTGACGGTGGCGAGGGTGTAGCCGTTGGCCTGGAGGGTGGCGAGTTGCTTGAGGAAGTGTTGGGAAAAGCGGAGGACGGTTTGACCGTTGTTGTTGAGGCAGGACTCGCCGTCGTAGGTGAGGCTTTGGCCGCTCATCAACGTGGACAGGATACGTTGCCGGTGGCTGAAGAAGTCGAGCCAGACGTCTTTGTGGGTGAGGTGTAGGGTGAGTTCGGGAGCTGGCTCGTAGGGGGTGTTGTCCAGGATGAATTCGACAGACGGGGTCTTCAGCGTATCAAGGAAGTCAGTGTTCAGGTGGATGCTCAGGTTGCGTTTGGCGCGGGTCATGGCGACGTAGATGAGGCGGTTGGCTTCGTCGGTCGTGGGGGTGTAGTCGTTGAGGAGCAGGAAAACGGAGTCAAACTCCTTGCCCTTGGCGCGGTGAATGGTGGAGACCAAGAGGGAGGTGTCGGGGGCAAAAAGGGAACCCCCAGCGGCATGGAAGGAATCCCCAGCGGCATGGAGGGATGCTTCGGGGCAGTGGATGGCGCCACCCGAGTTGAGGCTATCGACGGGGTGGTGGAAGGCGTCCTCGAGGTTGGATTCCCGCAGGAAGACGTCCAGGTCGGAGGCGTATTTGCGGTTGGGATTAGCGGCTTCGAAGTCGTGCAGCAGGGCGTTGCAGAGGTCAATCTTATCGCTACAGGAATACTGATGGTTGAGGGCGCGGCGGGCGCGTTGCCAGGTTTCATCCGTGATTACTTGCAGGCGCTGTGGCGTGGTGTGATCGTTTGATGAGCCACTGAAGCGAGCCAGTTGCTCAAGGAAATAACGAAACTCGGCCAGGTTGGTCAGCGAAAAGCCATCGTTGGTTTGCACCAGCCTGGCAGGGAGACCATAGTGGCGCAGCAAACCGGTGACCTGCAGGGCCTCGTCGTTGGTGCGGGTCAGAACGGCGGTTGTACCATACCGACTGCTGGCCACGATATCCTCGACCAAGGGGGTAAGCAAGTGGGGACTGCTGTGGCGCACGATGGTCAGGCGGCCGTTCTCGGTTTGCCTGGCCATGATGGGGGTGTGCTTGAGGCGGTGGCGCAAGCGTTGGACAAAGAGGTTGGTGAAGGCAACCAGGTTTTGCCGGCTGCGGAAGTTCTCCACCAGCTCGTACTTCGTAGCCTGGTAGTTGTGAATGAATTGTTCCAGGTACACGGCGCTTGCACCTCTGAACTCGAAGATGTTCTGGTCGTCATCGCCCACCGCAATCACACGCATGTCGTCGTTGTGTTCCATCAGGGCCTTGACCAGTTCAAATTCGTCGGCGTTCATGTCCTGGGCCTCATCGATGACCAACACGGTTTTCGTGATGCGGCTGGCTTCCACTTCGCGGTGGCGGATCAGCTCCACCGTGGTCTTTAAGATATCGTCCGATTTTTCCAGGCTCCCCACTCGGCCCAACAGGTCGAAGCAATAGGCGTGAAAGGTTTTGATCTCAATGAAGTTGGCGGCGTGACCAATAAGCGAGAGCAAGCGTTTTTTAAACTCGGTGGCGGCTGCCCTCGAAAACGTGAGCATGAGCAATTGTTCGTGTTTCACGTCTTCCATGAGCACGAGCGACGCCAATTTGTGCACCAACACCTTGGTCTTGCCACTGCCAGGGCCGGCTGCCACCACGATGTGTTTGGAGGTGTTGTCGTTGATGATGGCCAACTGGGCTGGCGTGAGCGTCCCAAACAGTTGCTTGAACTTGGCCGGCGTCATCTTCAACGATAGGGTTTCAGCCTTCTTACCGGGGAAATATTTCCCTAGAAACGTGGTGTAGTTCAGCCTGAAATAGTCTTCCACAAACTGCAGGGCGGCCTTGTAGTCTTCGACCATCTTGGTGGCGTACTCGCCCACGATGTGTATCTGCTGCACCTTATTTTCGTAAAACCGGTTGAGGGTTTCGTAGTCTTCCTTGGTATATTGCTTGCGGTTGTCGGTTTCCAGCCGTTCGATGGTCAAGCTGTTGTACAACACAAGGAAACCGCCTTCCAACTTGATGGCCTCTATCCTCGACAGGTAAAACAGGGCATCCTCGACGTCGTCCATGCTGATGGCCTGGTTAAAAAACAGGCGTTGACTGGCCTCGAAGGCGGTTTTGAGCTCCTTAACGGAAAACTCCACCAGAATGTCCTCTGCGGTGTCTTTGGGAGGTTCTTTGGATGTTTCTTTGGTGGTTTCCTTGAGGGCTTCTTTTACACTCCGCTCGTAGAGGAGCTCCACGATAAATCGGGCCAGTTCGTGACGTTTTTCCAGCTTATTGCGCAGTGACGCTTGCTGATCGAGGGCCTGGAGGGCTACGTGGTTGTTGGAGTAAGGCAGGTTGGATCGCCGGACCCATTGTTTGATGGCCCAGATGGTGAGCAAGGTTTTAAGGCGTGGTACGCTGACATCGGGGCAGCCTTGCTCTGCAAACGATTCGTTCAGGTCCTTGAGGTTGAAGGTTTGTTCTTCCTCCGTGAGTAATGGCAACAGCGCCGTTTCCATGGCGCGAAACGCTTCCAGCACCTTGAGGGGGCGGTTTTTGGCTTCTCCCCGCTTGATAAAGGCGGTGAGGTCTTTGGAGTCGGCCAGGATGCGTTCTTCGCGCAACAGATTAATCAGGTGGATGACTGTCTCCTTTTCCAGGCCCAATTGGTCGCTGATGTAGTCAATGCGCGATTCGGGGGTTTCGTCGTTGGTGTGCCGACGGCTTTTCACCGAAAACAATTTTTTGATGATGCGCGTGGCATTTACTTGCTCACGCTCACTGAAGCGGGGCGACGAACGGATTTTGTCGATGGCTTCTTGGGCGTTTTTGGTGAGGATGCTGTTGGCATAGACATGGGGGATGTTTTGGCCACGTCGCAGGTAGCCGGCGTTTTCCAGGGCAGCCACGGCCGTCTTCAACCGGGTTTCAATGTCCATCACGCCATCGTCCCAACCGGCTTTGCGGGCAATTTCGAGGGCCGAGTAAGAGACCGTTGACCGAAAATGGGTGAGTTCCTTGATGGCTTTCCACACTTGCCGGATCTCCTTGATGGACAGTTTGGTCTGGTTCAACAGGATGAAATGCTTGGACAGGTCTTCCTCGTTGAACAACACATGGCAATCGGCCGTGATGGCCTCATCCCGCCCTGCCCTGCCAGCTTCCTGCACGTAGTTTTCCAAGGAATCGGCGATTTCGTAGTGCACCACCAACCCCACGTCTTTTTTGTCCACCCCCATGCCAAAGGCTGACGTAGCCACCATCACGGGGACCTCGCCGGCCAGAAAGGCGTTCTGGTTGGCGGTCTTGTCGTTGGTGTCCATTTTGCCGTGGAAGGGCCTGGCCTGGATGCCGTCCTGACAGAGGCGTTGGGCCAACACATCGGCTTTGTGGGTCCTTGACACGTAGAGGATACTCGAACAGCGCTTGGCCTCAATCAACGCCCTGACGGTCTGGTATTTTTCTTCTTCGTCGTTCAGGGCCGTGACGGCGTAACGCAGGTTGGTGCGGGTGGCGTTGGCTGTAAACAGGTCTAATTCCAGGCCCAGTTTATCCCTGAAATACTGCCTGATGTCGGCAATCACCGACAACCTGGCTGTGGCGGTGAAACAGGACACGGGGATGGGGTCGCTGAGCTGCTTCAGGGTTTGCATCCGTCGGATAAAATCGCCGATGTACAGGTAGTCCACCCGGAAATCCTGACCCCAGGCTGAGAAACAGTGGGCTTCATCGATGACAAAGCGGACCAACTTCCGACCCAACAGCAAGCGTTCCATAGTTCTGGAGCGCAGGGATTCGGGGGCAATGTACAACAAACTGGCCGAGCCGTTGTTTACCCGCTCCATGGCCTTGGCGCGTTCGATGGGATCGAGCAAGCCGTTGATGGTCACCGCATCGGTGATGCCGGCCTTTTCGAGGTTGTCCACTTGGTCTTTCATCAGCGATTGCAGGGGGGAAATGACCACGGTCAATCCCCGCACGTTCTCCCCGCTCATCAAGGCCGGCAGTTGGAAGGTCAGGGATTTGCCGCCGCCCGTGGGGAAAATGGCCAGGAGGGAACGGTTGTCCACCGCGGCCTGGGCCGCTTTTTCCTGCAGGGGCTCTCCACCGTAGGTTCTGAACGCTTCAAAACCAAAGAAACGCAACAACCCTTTGTGGATGTCCAGTGCTTTGTTGCAATAGGGGCAACCAGGCAGGCAGGGTTTGTTGCGCAGGGCATACAGGATGCGTTCTACCTCGGGGTGCTTGTGCAACACCCAGGGTGGCGTGATGGAACGCACGTCGTTACGTCGCTCCAGGGCGTTAATCAACGACAGGGCGTAGGCCAAGGCCACCGGTTGCGCTTGAAGCATCGTGCCAACATCGGCATGGCTGCAGAGAGCTGTTTCAAATCGCTGCCGGATCAGGTGTTCGAGGTTTGAAGCCGAAGGTCCCACACCTGAGGAGAGTTCTGCGCCAGAGGTGGGTCCAGCGTTTGAGGTGGGTCCCACGCCAACAAACTGGAAAAACGCCTGGAACGTCGGCTGACTGACCAACAAACCAAACAGTACCAGCTTCATGGCCTCATCCAACCGGCCATAGGCGGCCACCTCGTCGAAAAACAGGTCCCTGGCCTTCATGGCATCGTTCAGGGGGTTGTTGGTCTCGTCGGTCTGCAGTTTGTCGTCCTTAAGCAGGGCGTGATAGGGTTTGATGGGAAACAACAGGGGCGACAGCGGCAGGGTATCAATCAGCCTGGCACCGGTCTGGTTGCCCAGGTACTTGATGTCGTGTTCCAGGATGTTGTGTCCAGCCACATAGGGCACCCCGTCCAAAAACCGCCTGAACCCCACCAGATCGGCACCATGGTACACCGCACCACTATCCTTCACCCCACCTATTTCGAGCACAGTCTTCCGTTTCGGATCAATTTCGGCGTCGATGAATGCAATAGAGGGCATGGTACTATTAGCAATATGCAAAAAATGCAGATTGCTTTTTATTTTTAGCGGTGGCACTCAATACCATGAGAATAACGATGGTTTTCATTGGATCAGGTAGTTTGAATAACCGGTTATTGTTTGTGTGGTGGGGGGGGGTTACTGTTGCCTGACAAATCCAAAATGATAGATATCCCCGATTGAAACGTTGGTTTCCTTAGCCTTTATGACCAGATAGAGGGGCTGTTTGCCGCTTACCTGGTTGAGGTTTTTCACGGGGGTACGCACGACGACGGGTTGCAGGATGGGCGTGTTGTGCACGGCCACGGTACCCAGCAGGATACCGCCACGATTTGCGTCGGGGCTCACAGCCATGATATCAATGGAGCCTTCAACGCCAGCTGGCAACATCTCGAGTTCAAACATAGTTTCGCCATTGGAGGGAGCCTGGCTGAAATTGAAGTATTTGTAGCCAATGATGGAACCGGCGGTATTGTTGACCACCGGATTACTGCGCAGCACCAGGTCAGACGGTGCCTTGGTGGGATCGCCCTCAAAATAGGTGGCTTTAATGTAGGAGCCCGAATAAATTTTATTGGGATATTGATGCGCGGAAGCCTGGGGGCCTGTGTAATGGCAGGCAATACCGGCGGGATACGTCTGAAACAGGTCGAGCCCTGCCGTCCTGAAACCTTCCGAGGTATATTCACCCTCACTGATCACCACCTTGCCGCCAGGGCCTTCGGTAACCTCGACAGAGATCGGGGCCACCATGGCTTGGCGGGAAAATTCGTTGGTGCCTATTTGACGGTGGTAGAAGACGTACCATTGCCCACCGATTTCCAGTATACTGCCATGTGTATTGCCACCAGGCGTCGCTGTCGGCCTGACAGTGCCATCGGGTTGCTTTTCACGACCTCTGGCGTCGATGATGGTCCCTCCGTACACGAAAGGCCCCAGCGGTTTGTCGCCATAGGCATAAGCCAGGGTATAATTGGTGCCTTCCAGACCAAACTCACCGTCCTTGGTCCAACGGCTGTACACAAACACATATTTATCTTTGATTTTTCGGATAGACGACGCCTCAAAAAAGCGGAAGTCTCCCTCCTGTTTACGGCTGGAAACCATGTCTTTTACCGCCTCGGTGCCTGGAAGCAAACTGGCCATGTTGGAGGGGTCCATCTCACCGCCATAGGACGTATCGAAGCCCCAATAGCCATATACCCTGCCATCATCGTCCACAAACACGGCGGGGTCAAAACCCAACACCCCGACGGTCTCCCGCGGATTAGTAGGATGCCAATTACAAACCTCAAACGGCCCATCAGGGCGGCTCGATTTGGCCACCATGGTATTCCTGCCCCCGTGCTGATTATTGGGATACAGGTAATATGTCTTTTTTCCATCGGCCCCTGTCACCATCGTCACATCGGGCGCATAAAGCAAATCACCGGCGCCATTCGGATTAAGGGGCTTGCCCTGGGCATCCAGCCTGGACTGAAAGATGACACCGTCGTACCGCCATTGGCCCATATCTTCCACCGGTGCCGACCACACCACCTGATCCAAACCACAATACACGGTTTTCAACATATCGTGTGAACCGTACAGATACACCCTGAACTTTCCGGGGTTGTCGGGATCCTCAAACACATAAGGCTCCCCATCGGGAATGTATTCCCACAGAGGCAAGATGGGATTATAGGACTGGGCAGCGCCTTCGACAGGCAAAAGGATTGACAACGCCATAAAGAACAGCAGGTGTATGTTTTTCATAATCTGTAAATAGATAGATTTAAGGTTAGTAAGCGTTGAATGAAGAGCGATGGTCAATTATTCTCCTTTGGCAAAGCGGCAATCTTAGCCTCTTTCTGCTTTTTTCAGACATAGGCCTCATCCTGCCAACCACCGACAACGCTGAGTTTGCCACCCACTTTTACGCCAAAGATCTTGGTCTCGTCACCCTCTTTGAGGTAAAGACGAAGCACTTTGCCAGGCCATTTCATCTTCATGTTGTGCCAAGTGCGGATGTCAATCCTGGAAATACTGTCGAAAGATATGTTAATACCCTTAGTAAAACCCCACTGGATAAACGTTACGCCCTTTTCAGTAAGGTACAAGTCTCCATTGCTTTTCAATGCATAGGGAATATAATGGAGTTTACCCTGAGCGTCAACACGTTCGAAGCCAAAAAAATTAGCCCCCTTTTTCTTCACGAGGTAGTCTTCCATGGTCATTTTTTGTGAACAAATATACACTTTTTTCATTTCAATTCTTTATTTGCCTGCATTGACGCCAATACACGGGGGAAACACCTCAGGAACTATGTGTATATTTGTGTTTCGTACCCTAAAGCTAAACCAACCCTCTTTTATGAAACGCCTATCTGCTCCGTCTCTCATGAAAAACCTTAGCACGCGATTCATCCTTATGGCCGTTTTATTGGCCACAGTCTTTTCAACATCGGCCTCGACCACAAAGAGCACACCGTCCTACACGTTGACCTCACCCGATAAACAGCTCAGGTTGACCCTGAACCAATCGGCAAACGGCCATTTCACTTATAGCCTGACAGCCGATGGGGTTGTCCTGATTGAAGCATCGCCCCTTGGATACCAACTGGCACCAAACACAACGGCAACATCAGAGGCTGTGGTCACCGTGCCATCCAGAGATTGGGAAGTGGTGAAAGCCGAACAAAAAAAGGTCAACACCGTATGGAAACCCGTGTGGGGTAAACGGTCGGTGGTACCCAATCGCTACCAGGAATTGACATTGAGACTTCGATTGAAGGGAGCAAGCCATGCCACTGTTGGTGCCGCCGATAAGGGCGCGACTTCCACCACTTTCTTCCTTGTTGCCCGCGCCTACAACGACGGCGTGGCCTTCCGTTACGAAGTGCCCGATGGCAGCCAACTGAAAGAAACGGTTGGCAGCGAACTGACCGCCTACTGTTTTGCGGGCGACTACACGGCTTGGTTTTACAACGGAGAGCTCCACAACATCGGCCCTGAACGGCTGACGGAAACCAGTGGCGAACGCTTGCCGGTGATGACCATCAAGGCAGACAATAAAGCCTACCTGGCCGTGCACGAAGCCTGCCTGGGGGAGGGCGAACCTTTGCGACTTCACTCGGTCAAGGGCGAACAGGTATTCACGGTGGCTTCCAAGCCTCAAACCCTTCACCCCGGCTACCAATCGGCCTGGCGGGTCCTGCTGTACGGACGTACGCCTGGTGCCTTGATCGACTCCCACCTGATTGAACTATTGAATCCCGATCCCGAACCCGGCACCGATTTTTCCTGGGTCCAACCCGGTGTCTGCCTGTGGGATTGGCGCATCGACGGGGCCCTGTGGGACGGTTACAAATACACCATGTCATACCCATCGTGGATACGGATGATTGATTTTGCGGCCGAGAACGGATTCAAGCACCTGGTGTTGGACGCCAATTGGTACGGCCCCGAATTTGATCAATCCTCAGACCCGGTGAAGGGTGACAAAGCCAGGGACGTTCAAAACCTGATCAAGTACGGCAAGGAAAAGGGCGTGGGTGTATGGCTGTACCTGAACGATGTGGGTGGGCGGAATTACCCCATTGAACAAACCCTCGAGCAATACGGTCGCTGGGGGGCTGCCGGTGTGAAGTACGGTTTTATGAACGGTAACCCGGCCGAAAAGCAACAGACTACCCAGAAAATTACCAGACTGTGTGCCCAAAACAAACTATTGGTCAACTACCACGACGGTCCAGTTCATCCCTACGGACAACTCCGCACCTGGCCCAACGCTGTGACCCGCGAATACTGCAAGGCGCAACTGGACGGACATCAGATCTTTCACCCCAAGACCTTTGTCACCTCCGTGTTTGTCAACATGGTGGCTGGCCCGCTGGACATGAACAACGGCATGTTCGACCTACGTCAAGGCCGGACCACCCGCGTGGACAACAACCAGGAAGTACCCTCAACCGTGGTATCAGAAGCAGCCCGTACACTGATTGTCTTTTCCGGTGCCACCATCATCCCCGATATTCCCGAGTATTACCAAAAGTACCCGGCTCTGCTGCGCTTCCTGTCCGCTCAACAAATGCCCTGGAAAGCCAGTCAGACGCTGGCCGGTGAAATCGGTTCCCACATCGTCATGATGCGCCAGGCCAAGGATGGCGCCTACCTCATCGGTGCTGCTACGAATGAAGAAGCCAGAACCCTCGAGGTGCCGTTGACTTTTTTACCCAGGGGCTCTTTTACGGCTGAGATCGTGCAGGACGGACCCGACGGGCACTACCTCACCAACCGCGAAACCTGCACTGTCTCCACGCAGACAGTCAACAAAAAAGACGTGCTGACGTTGAGCCTGGCAGCTGGTGGCGGGGCGTGTGTGAGGATAACACGACAGTGATTACCGTGGCGTGTATGCGAAAAACTCAACAGTGATTACTGCGGCTTGCGGTAAAAATCGTTCAGTGAATGGGTGTAATAGCTGTTATCAATCTTGTAGCGCCGCTGAAAAATCCGAGGTTCCTTCCGGCCAACAGGCACCAGTGTCAGTTTAGTCATGCCGTTTATGGCCTTGAAATCGCTTGATTCCAACGTAGCCTGGTCGAACAGCACGTCGAAATAAAATAGGTACTTCCCTATCCAATTCAGGTAGGAGGCTGCCTCTTCCTGAGTCAGATCACCCTCGTAGGTCGTGATGATTAGACGGTCATCGTTGTTGAATAACGCTGCCTGGAACTCTACCCCATTCAAGGGTACACCGTCGAGTGTGGGCATTAGGTTAAATTGAGGATCAATGAACACCCATTTTTCCAAGGCCGGCACATAGACCTCACTCACCACGTGGCCGGCTCCGACCCTGACCTTTTACACATCCCTGGTCTTCAGCCCCAAGGTGCGCGCCTTCATGCCCAGGCTATTTAAAGCTGCCGTGGCTACAATGCCGTATTCCACGCAGCGAAACTGCTTGCCTTCCTGCGCTTCGGCCAGGATGGTCAGAGCGTCCGATTGACTCGGGGTATTGCTGCCGTTATGCGACCATCGGTTGCTGGTCCAGTCCATTATTCGCAGGATACGTGCTTTATCATCAACAGCCCCCTGGACCACACTGTCCAATGCATACTGGCTCCGCAACGTCCTGAGAAAATCGTTGCCCGTCGTGTCGGGGTAATAAAACGTATACAACGCATTGGGCGCCTCGTTCGAGTAGGTCACTGCTTTCAACCGACTGGACGGACTCACATTGATCAACGCAAAAAAAGAACTGCAGCTGTTGAGCACGAGGCTGGCAGCAAATAGGACTAGTGTGTGTGTTAGCATAGTGAATAGAATGAGGACGTAAAGGCTTGTTTTAAAGTCGCTTTGCGTGTTGAATGACGCCACAAGGTTAACACTATTGTATCATTATTTCACATAGTGATAACCATTGTTTTGAGCGATTTTTTGAAACAATTCTTAGTCTTCGTTCTTTTTCCCTTTCACATTGAGCTTGTCGTAATACTTGAGTAGTTTGCCCAATTGCTTGTCCTTCTTTTTGCGTTCCAGTACGGTGGATTCGAAAAAGGCGCTTTCCTGGGCTGTTCTCAGGTAGTTCTCGTAGGCAGCCATGGAAATATCACCGTTGTCGAGGGCTTCGAGCACGGCACAGCCCTTTTCGGACCGATGGGTGCAGTCATGGTAACGACAGTGTTGAGCGTAGTGAGCGATGGTATCGAAGGCCTGCTCCAGACCCTGCCCCGCATCGGCCACACCGACTTCACGCATGCCGGGGTTGTCAATCAGGATGGCACCGTTGGGCAGCAGCATCAATTCACGGTGGCTAGTCACATGACGGCCTTTACCCGTGCTGTCGCTGATGGTGTCGGTTTTCATGAACGTGCCCCCACACAGATTGTTGGTCAAGGTTGATTTGCCCACGCCTGAAGAGCCAAGCAGGCAGTATGTCTTGCCTGGCTCCATGACGGCTTCAAGTTGGGAATACCCCGCTTGGGACGTGTTGCTTACGGCCAGCACGTCGATGTGCGCCTGACGTGCATTGATGGTGGCTATCCGTTCTGCCAGGTACTCGGTGGTCACCAGGTCAGTTTTGGTCAACACCACCATGGGCGTCACCTTCGATGCATAGCAAATGGACAGGTAACGCTCCAACCGGTTGAGGTTGAAATCCCTGTCCATCGCCAGCACCACGAAGGCCACATCGATATTGGCGGCAATCACCTGGCGTTCACCGTATTTGCCGACAGCCTGCCTGCTAATGAGGGAGGCGCGGGGCAACACGGCCTGTATCAGGGCGCTGCCTCCATCGTATACCATCAACGCCACCCAATCACCCACGGCGGGGTAATCTTCCCGACTTTGGGCAGTGAAACGTAGGTTGCCCGTGATTTCCGCCTCGACATACCCCGCTGCCGTGCGTACAATGTAGCGCTCCTTGTGTTCGGCCATCACCCGCCCCGGCTCGAACGCGGTGAGGTTTTGCTCAACAAGGTATCGGGCCATCGAGGGGGTGTAGCCCAGTGATTGGAGGTTGGTTGATGACGAGGTCATAGATTCTCACTAACCATTTAATCTTCCAAATCGAAGCGGTCGGCGTTCATTACCTTGACCCAGGCGTTGACAAAGTCGTCGACAAACTTGAATTGGTTGTCGTCCTGGGCGTAGAGTTCAGCGTAGGCGCGAAGTACAGAGTTAGAGCCGAAAACCAAATCGACACGGGTGGCCGTCCAACGTGTCTGACCCGTTTTGCGGTCAACGACCTCATACAAGTTGCCTGACACTGGTTTCCAAGTGTAACGCATGTCGGTGAGGTTGACGAAGAAGTCGTTGGTGAGTTGACCTTCCCTATCGGTAAAGACACCATGCTTACTGCCGCCGTAGTTGGCGCCCAACACGCGGAGTCCACCCACAAGCACCGTCATTTCAGGGGCGGTCAGACCCATGAGTTGTGTGCGGTCGAGCAGGAGTTCTTCGGGCTGAACGGCGTACTCATTCTTTAGCCAGTTGCGGTATCCGTCGTGGATGGGTTCGAGCACATCGAAGGAAGCGGCGTCTGTCATTTCCTGCGTAGCGTCACCGCGTCCAGGGCTGAAGGGTACGACGACGGGATAGCCAGCCTCTTTGGCAGCAGCCTCGATGGCAGCGCAACCTCCCAGCACAATCAAGTCGGCCAGGCTAACGGGCTTCGTCAAGCCGGCTTGGACATTGGTTAGAGTGTGGAGCACTTTAGCCAGCCGTTCGGGCTCGTTGCCGGTCCAATCTTTCTGAGGTGCCAGCCGAATGCGGGCACCGTTGGCCCCACCCCTGAAGTCGGACTGACGGAAGGTGCGAGCACTGTCCCAGGCCGTGGTAATGAGTTCGGCACGGGACAAGCCACTGTTGAGCAGAGTGGTTTTGAGGCTTTCAATTTCATCCTCTTCGAGCGTATAGTTTACCGTGGGGATGGGATCCTGCCAGATAAGGTCTTCCTCAGGTACATCGGAGCCAAGATAACGGGTCTTGGGGCCCAGGTCGCGGTGCGTCAGCTTAAACCAGGCCCTGGCAAAGGCATCAGCAAAGGCTTCAGGATCCTTGTAAAAACGTTCAGAGATGGCGCGGTAACCTGGATCCATTTTGAGGGCCATGTCGGCATCTGTCATCATGGGGTTACGGCGTACACCGGGTTTGTGGGCGTCGAAGGGTTTATCTTCCTCCTTGATGTCCACGGGTTCCCATTGCCAGGCTCCGGCCGGACTCTTGGTAAGGGCCCAATCGTAGGTGAGCAGCAGATAGAAGTAATCGCGGTTCCACTGGTCAGGATGAGTGGTCCAAGCACCTTCCAGTCCACTGGAAACGGTATGTTCGGCGTTACCCTTACCTTTGGGGTTCATCCATCCGAAGCCCTGGTGTTCTATAGGAGCCCCTTCAGGACTAGGGCCCAACACGGACGCGTCACCATTGCCGTGTGTTTTGCCGACAGTATGACCACCGGCTGTCAGAGCAACTGTTTCTTCGTCGTTCATAGCCATGCGTGCAAAAGTAGTGCGCATGTCCTGAGCTGTCCGTAAGGGATCGGGCTTGCCGTCCACACCTTCGGGATTGACATAAATCAAGCCCATCTGAACAGCGGCCAGGGGATTTTCCAGGCTATCCCGTTTATCGTCGTTGGCGTAGCGTTCTTTGGTGGGAGCCAGCCATTCTTTTTCGGCGCCCCAGTAAATGTCTTTTTCGGGGTGCCAGATATCTTCACGGCCACCGCCGAAACCAAAGGTCTTGAAGCCCATGGATTCGTAGGCCATATTGCCGGCCAGGATAAATAGGTCGGCCCAGGAAAGCTTGTTCCCGTATTTTTTCTTGATTGGCCACAACAGGCGGCGAGCCTTGTCGAGGTTGACGTTGTCTGGCCAGCTGTTCAGGGGAGCGAAGCGTTGGTTGCCGGTATTGCTGCCACCCCGGCCGTCGGCTGTGCGGTAGGTACCGGCACTGTGCCAGGCCATGCGAATCATCAGGCCGCCGTAGTGGCCCCAATCGGCTGGCCACCAGTCCTGACTATCCCTCATCAGGGCTTTCAAATCGTTTTTCACAGCGTCCAGATCTAATTCCTTGAACGCCTTCCGGTAGTTAAAAGCGGGGCCCATGGGATTTGTCTTGGTATCGTGCTGGTGCAGGATGTCCAGATTCAGCGCATTGGGCCACCAACTCATGACGGAACGGCTCGTATCAGTATTGGCTCCGTGCATGACAGGGCATTTTCCTTTGGGTGTCGTTTCCATATTTTAGCGGTTTAAGTTTCCGCTAAATGTAGTGATTTATTTCTAGTTACGTGAGATGATATCCTGCTTTATTGGATGAAACCTCCTCAAAAGAAGGAGACGGCACCTGTGTCGATGTCGTAGAGGGCTCCGACGAGCAGGATGGTGCCGGCTTCTTCCAAGGAGCGGAGGATGGAACTGTTGGTGCGGATTTGGTGGAGTGTGTGTTTGACGTTGAGAACGCTGACGTTTCGCACAAAGTCGAGGTTCTGGCCATTGCGCGCTTGTAAGGTGGAGGTTTCCAGTCGAACGGCCGTTTTGATCTTGCGAATAAGCCCGGAAAAATGACCGTACACCAAGTGGTTGCAGGCACTGATCACAGCACCGCACTTGGTATGCCCCAACACCACGATCACTTTGGAATGAGCCAGGCCGCAAGCGTACTCCATGCTCCCCAAGATGTCATCGTTCACCACGTTGCCCGCAATACGGATACTGAAAATATCGCCAAGTCCTTGGTCGAAAATCAGCTCGGCCGATGTCCGGGAATCGATGCAACTCAAAATCGTTGCAAAAGGATATTGACCCTCAGAGGTTTGATTAACTTGTTTGAGCAGGTTACGGTCGGCTTTCAGGTTGTCCTGAAAACGACGGTTTCCTTCTTTGAGATACTCCAACGCCATCTGCGGCGTAATTTTATCTTGTGTATCCTTGGTGTGAGCCCACATAGGTTATTGATATAAGCCGCTTTCTTTAGTCCATCCATGATGCTGACGCTTTATCCTTTGTATATCAGCCAGAGATAACACCTGTACGTCGATGCTGACGTCCCCCACTTCAGTCATGGTCTTCATGCCTCAAAAAAGAATACTGGTAATCCATGGGAATGATGGCCAGGTAATCATCCACCGTGGCACCGGCCAGGCATGCTTCGATGATCTTGCGACCTGTGGGCGAAAGTTCGGGGGTGAGGTATTTGGGCAATTCCTGTTTGAAGAAGTCGTAGAGGATGGTAGCTCCCGCATCGTAGCCATCGATACCCACTTCGGTCTGCTTGTGTACCTGCAGAAAACGGGAGGGGATTTTCGCTCCTTCGATGGTCAGGTAGTTGAGTTCAAAACCCAACAACGGACAACGGGCTGGCTGGTATTGGTCACTGCGAAGTTTGGCGTTACCGCGGCGGGTAAGGTATTCACGCATCAGCAACTGGGGTTTGAAACCCACTTTCCAGGCTCCAATATGTTGGTTGGGGGCCAATGTGTAACGCATGCGGGGGGTCTCGATGATCTGTTCCAGCAAGAGGTTGGCATGAGTGATCATTTTACCGGTAGCAAAGGGCCAATAGGAACCGACACCTTCACTGCCCATGCCGCCTCCGTCTACGATACTAGGATTGGCATGTCCGCGGGGAGCAACCAGTCGCCAGAGCCAGGCCAGCGCCGGTGGCAGAATATGGAAAAGTCCGATGATACCATAGCTGGGATTGTCGCGGGTGCAAAGCGGGGTGCGTACACCAAAGCTGCGAATATCAACGGTGACTGGTTTGTTGACCACATTGGGCACTATGTCCCTGGGAACAATCACCCTGGGATTGGGGCAACGTTTGCCTGGACTGTCTTCGGTGTGATCCCAAATCAAGGCCGTACATTCGGGATTGGTTTGTATATTGAGGAACAACAATGGAACCTTGGGCTTGATGGTCAATTTCTCGAGAAAGGGATCGTCCCCATAATCGGTGATGCCGTCCACACGGATGAACCAGGCATTTTCTGCGTCCAACACCCTGAGTTTGCCGTCATGCCGCTGTAAGGAAGGGTGGCAAAGGGCCATGTCATCGGTGACGGGATTGAAGGAACAGAACAGAGGGAAGTTGATGAGCCTGCGTTCGCCGGTCTGGACATTTTCGCCGATTAAGACCTGACCATTGGGCTCACGAACGATGTTCTGGAGCATCTCGCTCTTGCCACCGCCGCTGGCGCCTTCGTGCATGAAGGTGGTGATGTTATCGTAGGGACTGACCACTTGGACAGTAGAACAGTGGGCGGTCACCCAGCCTTCGCGTTCACCTTTGGTCAACAGGGCTCCATAGAGGCCCTTTTTGGCACTGGGTCCTGGGTAAAGGTTGTAGGAAAAGATCTCGTGCAGGTTTTCGGAGCGTTTATGCACCACGATTTGTTTGCCGTCGAAATGGGTGTGTCTAAACGTAGGGGCCACGTAGATGGCCGAGTCAATACTGAAGTCGACGGGCAGTTCGTCTATGGGGATGATACGCTGAAGCATGGCCAATCCCATGGCGAAGAAGCCGGCATTGGCTGGAGCAATGGCGATACCCCCTGAACCGATGTTGTCCCTGCCGGCAAAATAGAAGAACACGGCAAGGTCTTGTTTCTTCAGCCAGGTGAGGGTTTCTTTCCGTAAACTGTCAAAATCGTAGCCGAAGCGATCGGCGAAACGCTCTTTGTCACTGGGTAGGTTGTCGGCAATGACCATTGTGTCTGGATCGCGTCGACGCATATAGGGATCGGTATAGTTGGCTGAGATACCGTTGGTCACCTTGTGAACGATGGCTTCGGTATAGAGACCTTTGCCTTCTATCTCATAACTAACCTCGTAGGTGCTGTTGTCGCCATTTACAGCGGCCACTGCTAATTCATTGACAGTGTTGAAGGTTTTAAACGAGTGACAACCGCCAAGAATGATCAGGGCGTCGTTGGGCAGGCTGATGCGCTTTTTCTCCAGTTTTTTGAATAAGTCTGTCATGATGATTGGTGTTTGCCTTTGATTATTGAAGCTGTACTTAATTTTCCGCCTTAAAAGCTGGGCGGCGATTGAATCCATAACATCTCGCTGAGTCCATCGTCGTTGTTAAGGGCGTTATACGTGGATTTAGCGTTGAAATAAATAGTGTCACCGGGTTTTAAAAGGTAACTTTTCTCGTTCAGGTCAAATCGGATCTCTCCGGAGAGGACGTGGCAGAAAACCTGTCCATAGGCACTTTTAATAAGGCCATCCAACCCTGAACCCTTGGCAAAACGCAGCAAATAGGTATCCATTTGCTTGTTGACATCGTGGTTGGACAGCAAGAAGAGCGTGGCCCCGGTCTCGTTTTGGTCGATGTACTTGATATCGCTTTTCAACATGACAGGGTTGTTGGTCAAGGACTCGTTTTCGCCCACCAAATCGCCTATGGTGGTGTGAAGGGCGTCAGCGATGGCCTTCAATGTAAAAATAGATGGGAAGGATTTGGACTTTTCAATCTGCGACAATGCGCTCGCAGAAATGTCCACCTTTTCAGCCAATTCATTGAGATGCAGGTTCATCAACTCCCGTTTCTTTTTAATTCTTTCACCAATTCGCTTCATGTCAGTCCATTTTTTTGCAAAGATACATCATTACTTCATTATTTAAGCTACACTTAATTACTTTTTTGATTTCAACACAAAAAAAAGGATAGCATCCTTTTCTCATGGGATGCCATCCTTTTATAATCTGAACCAAAAAGCTATGTCTGACTTTTTAGGGTTCACTTCAATTTCAAGGGAAGCCATCCTTTCAAAAAGGACAGCATCCCATCAGATTAAAATTTCACTTTCAGCACCGAAGCCATAGTCCCCGTAGAAATAGGAGTGGTCGGGAAGTGGACGACCAGGCCATCTTTGCCTTGTTTAAACTTCAGAGAGCCATAGCCCAGCAGAGTGACAGCCTTGACTTTTCCCGGTTTTGTTGAGGCAGCAGTACCGAGTTGCTTCAGCGTGACGGTGGTCGTTTCGGGCCAGCCCATCAACGAGGCATACACAGTTTTGCCTTTGCAAACATAGCGCACATCTGCCGGGGTGTACTTGATGCCTTCGTTGAAACCCTGAGCTGACAACGGATTGGCGGATTCGGCGTTAGGACCTTCACCAAAGGCCTTCCAGGGCCTGGTCTTATAAATACTTTCGCTGTTGACCTTCATCCAGGCAGCGATGCCTTTCACCACAGCCACTTCCTTCTCATCGATGGAGCCATCACCCCGCACTGGTACGCTGAGCAGCAAATTGCCGTTCTTACTAACGATGTCGATGAGCATCCTGACCACGGTTTGGGCGGATTTATACCGGTTTCGGTTGTATACGTTGATGTTGTAATGCCAGTCTCCGATGCAGGTACAGGTTTGCCAATACTTGGCTTGTGGACGATCGGGTACACCGCGCTCAACATCCCACACTATGGCATTCTTTTGTGCTTCCGTAAGCACTTTGCCAAAAATTACGGCTTGGTTCTTACCCTTGTTCTCCGCTATGCTCTTGTTGTACATATGAGCGGCAATGCGCAAACCTACGTCGTTGATCTGGCAAAAGGGCAATGCCGTATCGTCGAAATACAACAAATCGGGGTTGTATTTGTTGATCAATTCTACTGTGCGGTTGTAAAACTTCACGATATAGGCTGAATCGGGCAGTGAGGCTCCGTTGCCCCAGTTCCATTGACTGTGAATGGTACCGGAGTTATGGCTTTTCTTACTGCGGAGATGGCGTTGAGCATAAAGATCCTGAGGATCCAGTCCTTCCCACCAGGTACCAACCCCGTCGGCCTTGGTCAAGTTGCCATCCCAATCTTGAGAGGGTTCCAGCCAGGTCCAGGCATGAGAAGCATGCACGCTCACCCCAAAGGGTAAGCCGTAGGCCTTGGCCGCTTTGGCCCAACCGCCTACAATATCCTTGCGAGGACCAACAGCCACCGAATTCCACGGCTGATAGCTGCTCTCATACAGGTCGAGGTTGTCGTGGTGATTGGCCAGGGCGAAAAAGTACTGCGCTCCTGCTTCCTTATACAGTTTGATTAAGGAGTCCGGCTCCCATTTTTCGGCTTTCCAGGCGTTGATGACGTCTTTGAAGCCAAAGTTATCGGGACTGCCGTATTTACCCACGTGATCTTTGTTTTGACCGGAGCCTTCGTAATACATGAAGCGGGCATACCAATCACCAAAGCCCGGTTCACACTGTGGCCCCCAATGAGCCCAGATGCCAAATTTAGCATCCTTGAACCACTCAGGAGCCTCATCATACTGTTCCAACGAAGACCAGGTGGGTTCGTAGGGTCCTGCAGCCATAGGCTCAAGCGCACCAACTGGTTTCGAATCATTGGCCGCCATCACCATCGTTGCTGACGTGGCCATTGACAACAGCCCAACCAACAACAATCGAACAATCAACTTTGAATCTTTTTTCATGCGTATCTATTTAAATGGAGTGTTTTTTTGCCAAGGACAAAAATACACCCATCTTGCCGCAAACCCATACATCATACCGACATATTATAACACCATATCGACTTACCCTGCAACTTTGTACGTTTTAACACCTGCCCCATTTGGAGGAAAAAGTGTCGAAGCGTATATTTGTAAGCATCAGATGGACAGTTTTCTATGATCGAGCAACTTGACACCTTTTCGCCAGTTTTGTTGAACGCCGGCTTAGCCATCCACAATGGAGACTGGAACTATACCAACATCAGCAACCCGTTTTTCAGGCTGTACCTGGTATTGGAAGGGGAAGCCAGTCTGACTGTCAAGGGTAAAAGCTACAGCCTGCTCCACGGTCATCTGTACTTGATACCCCCATACACCCTGCACGACGATGGCTGTTCGGGTCCTTTCTCGCTTTATTACATGCACGTCTACGACAACTCCAAACAAGCCCTCAGCCTGTTCGACCAATACGAATGTCCGGTATCCGTGCCAGCCGAGCCATTTGCCATCGAGTTGTTCAAACGGTTGTTGACCATCAACAACGACATGGCCCTGCAGCAATACGATCCCAAATCCTACACCAATGAGGCCAGTTTTCGCAGCAGCCTGATACGCTCAGACCAGAAAAGCATAGGCACCCAACTTGAAACCAAGGGCATCCTACTCCAATTGATGGCCCCTTTCTTTGGACGGGCCAGGACAGTGGCCATCTGTGATGACACCAGGGTGCTGCGCGCCGTTCAGTACATCAGGGAGCATCTATATTCGAAAATCAGCCTCAACGACCTGGCCGAGCAGTGCAATGTATCGAAAGATCACCTGATCAGACTCTTCCGAATCGAACTGAACTGCACCCCGGTGGTTTACATCAACAAGAAAAAAATCGAACGGGCTCAGCTGATGCTGCTTCAGGGCAACAAAACCATCAAGGAAGTGGCATATGCGCTGGCCTTCGACAACATCTCCTACTTCAACAAACAATTCAAACGTATTCTGGGCAAAACGCCGACCCTTTACATCAAGGAGTCGTCGTTGATCCGATAGCTCAACATCCACTCATCCTTTCAATGTAACATCATGAGCAACACACGGTTCATACTTCATATACTGATTGCCTTTACCCTTTCGATGGGTTCCATTTCCACCTACGGGCAAACAAAAACGGGTACACGCAACCAAACGGCTCCCAACAACCAGTTGGCTGTCACCTCCCCTAACAAACACCTCAAAGCCTCCCTCCATCAACACGCCACAGAAGGGTGGTGGTATTTAACCCTGCACACGGTAAACAATAACACCGCCCAGGTGGTCATACCGGCCATCAAGCTGGGGTTGATTCTTGACGAACAAACCTTTGGCAACAACCTTACCCTGGCAATGCGTTCCAAAGACAAAGCCATCACTGTCTCCTACCAAGCCATCCACGGCAAACGGCTACAGCGTCAGAACCAAGCCAACGAGGTTACGTTCCACTTTGTGAACACTAACAAGTATCCATTCAACCTGGTGGTCAGGCTGTACAACGATGGCCTTACCTTCAGGTATGCGTTGCCCAATAAAAAGGGCCATCACCAGGTAAAAGAGGAACTGACCACCTACCTCGTCAACGATGGAGATGCCCGTTGGCTTGAACCATGGAGCACTGCCAACGAAGGGGTATACACCCATCAGAAAAACGCTTTCGCACAACGGGATTGGTGTTACCCCGGGCTGTTTGAAGCCGGTCAGGCTGCCTGTTGGTACCTGATTCACGAGGCCGATTTAAATGAAACCTACTGCGGCACAAAACTATCGAACCAACAAGCCCCCAACCAGTACCAATTGGTGTTTCCCGATCCTAGAGACGGCAATGGCCTAGGCGCCGTGCATCCCACCATCACCACCCCCTGGGCTTCACCCTGGCGCGTCGTGATGGTCGGCAGTCTGGCGACGCTGGTAGAATCAACCCTGGTTGAGGATGTGAGCACCCCCACCTCGCTGACAAACACAGCGTGGATCAAACCGGGCAAAGCGTCCTGGAATTACTGGTCGAACAACCACGGTACCAGGGACTACAAGGTGGTCTGCGCCTTCGCCGATTTGGCGGTCGAAATGCAATGGCCCTATACCCTGCTCGATTGGGAATGGGACGCCATGGGCAACGGAGGCAACCTGGACGATGCCTTGCGCTACATCCATGCCAAAGGCATCAAACCCCTTATGTGGTACAACTCGGGCGGCCCACACACCGGCGTGTCAGCGACCCCGCGCGACCGACTGTTGACCCACGAGAGCCGCCTGGAAGAATTTGCCAAACTGAAGCAGCAGGGTGTCTACGGTACCAAAGTCGATTTCTTCGACAGCGAAAAGCAAGATATGATCCGCTATTACCTGGATATTCTCAAAGACGCTGCACCCTTTGAACTGATGGTCTATTTCCACGGTTGCCTGGTGCCCAGAGGCTGGAGCCGCACCTACCCTCACCTGATGACGCTGGAGTCGGTCAAAGGGGCTGAATGGTACAACAACATCCCTGACTTCACCTGGGAGGCTCCGGCCCACAATTGCGTGATGCCCTTCACCCGCAACGTTGTAGGTGCCATGGACTACACCCCGGTAACCTTCACCAACTCCCAACACCCCCATGCCACCTCCTACGGCCACGAACTGGCCCTGAGTGTTGTCTTCGAATCGGGGATACAACACATGGCCGACCGGCCCGACGGCTACCGCAGCCTCCCCGAACCTGTTAAACAGTTTCTGAAAGTGGTGCCCAACGTTTGGGACGACACCAAACTGATCAGCGGATACCCCGGTCGTGACTTCACCCTGATGCGTCAACGGAACGATACATTCTACCTGGGCGGCATCAACGGTGAAAACTGGAGCAAACACACCACAATCAAACTGGACTTCCTGCCGGTTGGCAAAACGTACACTCTACAGCTCATGGCCGACGGCGAACACGACAAGGTCTTTTCAATCTCCGAACGCCGCGTAGATCGCACAAGCACCCTCGATGTCAGGATGCTCCGCCGCGGTGGATTTGCCGCCATGCTTTGCGAGGATAAAGCCCTCATAGAAACGACGCAAACAAACAGGGTAACACTCACCCTTAAAAACGGAAAAGCCGCCGACATTCCCAAAGGACCCTACGAGCCAACCTGGGCCTCCATTGAGCAGTCCTACCAAGTACCCGAATGGTTCAAGGATGGCAAGTTCGGTATCTTCATCCATTACGGGGTGTATACCGTACCCGCTCATGCCAGCGAATGGTACCCCAGGCATATGTACAGCAACGCCGGGGTACAAAAATGGCATGAGGAACATTTTGGACGGGTTGACTCCTTTGGCTACAAGGATTTAATTTCCTTGTTCAAGATGGAAAAGTTTAACGCCAACGAGTGGGCTGAACTGTTTGAAAAAGCGGGGGCCAAATACGTCATTCCAACAGCTGAACACCACGATGGATTTGCCATGTACGACAGCAAACTGACACGGTGGGATGCCAAAGAGATGGGCCCAGGCATTGACTTCATCGGTGAATTGGGTAAGTCAGTCAGACGTCGTGGGTTGAAGTTTGGGCTCTCCAATCATAGAATGGAACACTGGGATTTCATGTACCCACAATTGAAAACACCCACCGACTTGTTTGATCCACGATACGCCGACTTCTACGGGCCTCCCCAACAACCAAGACCCCGAAAGGCACCAGCTAACGGTGAAGAAGTCATGGAAGATCAAGAGGTAGCCGAACAAAGTGAAGCCTTTCTTGAAGAATGGTTGGCGCGTTGTCAAGAACTGGTTGACACCTACCAACCAGATATGGTATGGTTTGACAATGGCGTCAACAGCCGCAGTTTAGACCCCATCAAACTCCGTTTTGCCGCCTACTATTACAACAGGGCAGCGGCCTGGGGCAAGCAGGTGTCCATCAGTGCCAAATCGGATGCCTATCTGGCAGGAAGCATACGCGACTTTGAACGTCAAGGCAGGGCACCCAAGGAGAAAACCACCTATTACTGGCAGGTTGACGATCCCATTGGTGAGAAATTTGGCTATGTTGAAGGGATGAAGCTTACCAACGCCGGTTCGGTGATTCGACGCCTGGTCGAAAACGTATGCAGGAATGGCAACTACATGTTGAACATTTCGCCCAAAAGCGATGGCACCATTCCTGAAGCACAACAAAACATACTCCTGGAAATCGGCCGTTGGCTGTCTGTCAATGGCGACGGCATATATGGCACACGCGCCTGGGAACAGGAAAAGGAAGGCATCTTCCGATTCACTCAAAAAGGCTCAACCATCTATGCCATAGCCCTGCAATGGAGCGACCAGCCTCAAACGATAGCCGCGTTGTCCTCACAAGAAGGTCGCGTGAACAAGGTCACGGTATTAGGGCACGAAGGAGCCATTTCCTTTTCACAAAATGAACAGGGGCTTACCGTGGCTTTCCCTCAGGAGAAACCCTGCGAACATGCCTTCACGTTCGCCATTGAACTGATGTAATTATTTAGCAGCAAACAGCCCCACCGGAATCAAAATTAGGGCGCTCAGTGCATAGATTGACAGAACGACAATCATCAAAACGCCCATAAACTTATACATCTTGCGTTGGTTGATCAGGGCTTCTTCCATAGCCGCTTCATCATCCGCCATTACAGCCCGTTTTGTATTATTGGCAAACCTCAGCAGATATAAGATTGGAAATAAGTACAGAAGACCTACCAGCAAATAAACAACGCCTGTATAAGCGGTGATAAAAGTTTGTCCCTTAATCAAGGAATCAATAAAGGACGCCCCCGATATCATCAGGAAAGCCCAAACAGCCATTAATCCCAAGCCGACAAAACCCACAATAGCTAAGAATTTGCTCCACTTGGCCGTCAACAAAAGGTCAGATTTCATCGTTTCGGTAAACGTCATAACGGAAGCCGTGTTTTCTGTGTTTTCCATGATTGATATGATTAAGTTGATAAAAAAGCATCACAATGCCACCACAAGCGGATTCAAAGGATGTTAACATATAGATTATAGTCGAACACCTTGAATTAACCAGCGGTAAATATAGTCTTTTTTTTATTATTGTTAACAAAAGGCTTTTTTTCTACACCAACCCATCTATGGGCTATAAATCACGTATATTTGTGAGGTAACCACATCAAAAGAGTTATGAAAACACCCACCCTTCCCATCTTCCTCGGTCTGACCCTCCTGACCCTTTCAACCACAATCACCTACGCCCAGGATACCAGAGAACGCACCTACTACTACGAG
The DNA here is from genome assembly GCA_012718945.1 of Bacteroidales bacterium. Classification (GTDB taxonomy): domain Bacteria; phylum Bacteroidota; class Bacteroidia; order Bacteroidales; family UBA1402; genus UBA8389. Next base: position 40,323 of record JAAYBL010000013.1, on the reverse strand, counting down.
ATACTGGAGCCGAGGCATGCCGATAAACCCGTATTGGAGACCCCGGATAACGACAGGGTAACCGAAGCACTAAACCGTGGACTAGTCGCCTCCCTGGCTACAGACAGCACATCCGTGTACCTGAGTTGGCGCTTGCTGGCCAACGACCCTGCCAACGCCGCGTTTCATGTATACCGTACGGTAAAAGGCAAAGCCAAACGACTGACCAACAAACCCGTCACAGCAACCACCGATTACATTGACAAATCCCCGGTAGCCGAAGCGACGTATCGAATTGAGCGTGTTGCGCCCAAACAGCCGAATCGTCAGCAAGGCAACGCTGCTGCAAACACCGGCAAGGGTTCAACCACCCTGGCCGTCAATCTCCAAGCCCTCAAAACCACCCCCTACCAATCCATCCGCCTCAATCCCCAAACCATGCCTGGCAAACTAGCCATGGCCGACCTCAACGGGGATGGCACCTACGACTTTGTAGTGAGAACGCCCAATTCCAACGTAGACCCCGGCATGCCTGGCAACCTGACAGGGCTGACCTATAAACTGGAAGCCTACCTGAACGACGGCACTCATCTATGGACCAAAGATTTAGGCCTCGGCATTGTTCCCGGCGTCTGGTATTCCCCCTTTATTTGCTACGATTTCAACGGTGACGGCAAGGCCGAAGTAGCCTTAAAATCAGCCCCCGACAACGTGAAACGCAACGAACAAGGCCGCGTGGTCGATGGTGACGAATATCTGACAGTCCTCGACGGCTTGACAGGCAAACCCCTCGACCAGGTAGACTGGCCCGAGCGCAACGCCCGCTATGGCGACCTCAACCGTCAAAGCCGCAATCAGATTGGCGTGGCCTACCTGGATGGTAAAACCCCTTACATCCTGGCAGCCAGGGGCACTTACAAACTGATGACCGTGGAAGCCTGGCGACTGGAAGGCAGTAAGTTGGTGAAAGCCTGGCGTTGGGACGGTGACGAGGAAAACCCCGTGGTACGCAGCCAAGGCGCCCATAACATGATTTGCACCGACATTGACGGCGACGGCAGGGATGAAGTCGTGCTGGGTTCCTGCGCCCTCGACGACAACGGCACCCTGCTCTGGTCAGTGGGTCTGGGACACCCGGACAAAATCTACCTCACCGACATCAACCCCAACCGCGAGGGCATGGAAATGTTCCTCTGTCTGGAACCCTACCACACCAACGGCAGGGGCGTCTGCCAGATTGACCCTAAAAATGGCAGCCCCATCTGGAACATCGGACAGGAAACTCACCACGTAGGCAGTGGCATGGTGACCGATTTTGACCCCTCTCACCCCGGCCTGGAATGCTTCGCCGGTGAAGACAGGAAGGGTGGCAGTACAGCCAAATACCTGTTTAGCGCCGATGGTCAACGTATTGGCAGTGACGAAGAAGTGCCACCTACCGGCAATTGGGTATGGTGGGATGCCGACAAGCTCCGTGAAGTTATCACCATGTCAAGGCCTTCCGACCGTATGCCTCAAGCCAATCAAGGCCAACAAACCCCACCCAGACAGCCAGGTCAACGCTTCCGTTGGGCCTCGCAGGTTGGCAAATGGAAAGGTCAGGCCATCACCGACAATCTGGAAGGCAGCATCCTGTTTACCGCCGACCTCGATGGCGATTGGCGGGAGGAAATCATCACTGCTCTCCCCGGCGAACTTCGTATCTATCGCAGCAACATCCCTGCTACCGACCGCCGCGTCTCCCTGATGCAGGATGCTCTCTACCGTAATAATGTGGCCCACCGCTCCATGGGCTACGATCAAGCACCGTTGCCGTCGTATTATTTGGGAGAATAAAAGACATCGCAGATATTTTAACAAGTATTTACTTGTTTTATTAGGCGTTTCTTTGTTATCTTTGCAAAGAGGATAAGGGTACACCTTAGCCAACCATTGTAACCCTTAACAAAGAACCCATTATGAACTACATTCAACGCTTCTTTTCAACTGATACTACTTCCTGGTCGTTATTAATAGCCCGTCTCACCCTCGGTGCCGTCATACTCCCCCACGGTATGCAAAAAGCGCTGGGCCTGTTTGGCGGTTACGGCTTTGAGGGAACAGTAACCGGCTTTACATCCATGGGCATGCCTGCCCTGTTGGCCGTGATGGTCATCCTGGCCGAATTTGTTGGCGCCCTTGGTGCCATCCTGGGCTTTTTCACCCGGTTCATGGCCTTCTCCATCACCCTGACCATGACTGGTGCCATGTTCATTAGCGGCAGCCTCAAAAACGGCTTTTTCATGAACTGGTTTGGCAACCAGGCCGGCGATGGTATCGAATACTACCTCCTGGTTATCGGTTTGGGCCTGGCCGTCATGCTGGGTGGTGCTGGCCGATACGGATTAGACAACCTGGTGTCACTCATTTTGGCGACACGCAGGGTACAACCGGTAAAAATGGGCCTATCCTGACAAAAAGCGAGCTACTTGGTACTCAGGCAGCAAACAACTTGAAGCTTTCTATCACAAAAAAGACAGGCCAGATAAAACCAACATCAGACATTTTTACGATGATGTCGCTGCACGTTACTGTGACGGCGGCCATACGAAAAATAGATGACCAGACCTATGGCCATCCAACCCAATAATCGGGTCCAGGTGCCAATGGGCAAGGAGACCATTTCTACAAAGCAGACCAGCATGCCCATGATGGGCACAAAAGGCACCCACGGCGTGCGGAAACCACGTGGAGCATCTGGTTCACGCTTGCGTAGGAGAATGATGCCAAAGCATACGATGATAAAAGCCAGCAGGGTGCCAATGGAAACCATCTCACCCAAAATGCCAATAGGGAACAATCCAGCCATCAACGCACACACGCCACCCGTAACGAGGGTCGTCACGTAAGGCGTTTTATAGCGGGGATGCACCTTGGAAAAAGTCGGCCACAACAAGCCGTCAGCCGCCATGGTGAAAAAAACACGGCTTTGCCCCAGGATCAACACCAGTACCACAGAAGTCAATCCAGCAATCGCTCCAATTTTGATGATGGGCCCCAACCAATGGAGTGTGTTACCCGTTTGGTCTATGGCCACGGCAATAGGAGCCGGCACATTAAGTTGCGTGTAGGGCACCATGCCTGTCAAGGTCAACGTCACGGCTATGTACAACACCGTACACACAGCCAGGGAAACCAAAATACCGATGGGCAGGTCACGTTTGGGATTGACCGCTTCCTGCGCCGTCGTCGAAACCGCATCGAAACCTATGTAGGCAAAAAAGATGACACCGGCCCCAGTAAGGATACCAGACCAACCGAAATGGCCCCAAGTGCCCGTATTCTCCGGAATAAACGGCGTCCAATTGGCCGTATCCACATACGACAAACCAAATCCAACAAATAAGAGGATGACAGCCACCTTGATCAGCACAATAAAATCGTTGAGCTTGGCCGATTCACGAATACCCAAAATCAAGATGGTGGTGATGAGCGTGACGATAAAGACAGCCGGAAAATTGATGAGCGAGCCGGTAACGTGCCAACCATTGACATGATCGTAGCCAAAGGGCGCGCCAGCGATAGCAGTCGGCAGGTGCAGCCCTATGTCACCCAGAAAGCTCACCACATAACCACTCCACCCTACAGCCACGGTAGCAGCACCAAACAAATATTCGAGTATCAGGTCCCAACCAATAATCCAGGCGATCAACTCACCCATGGTGGCGTAACCATACGTATAGGCACTACCCGAAATAGGTATCATGGAGGCAAACTCAGCATAGCAAAGACCGGCAAAAGCACAGCCAATGGCAGACAGCACGAATGAAATAACCAGCGCAGGGCCGGCATAGTTGGCCGCAGCCGAACCGGTCAAGACAAAAATACCGGCGCCGATGACACAGCCTATACCCAACAGCACCAGGTTCCACGCTGTCAGATGACGACGTAGACCGTGCTCGTTGCTTTCAGCTTCCTGAAATAACAAAGAAAGCGGCTTTCTGGCAAACAAACTGGACATATGATTATTTTTAGCGTCCATAAATAACAATTCGTCACACTTTGAGGCGAAAATACATTTTTTTTCTGTAATGCAACGGCTCCGTCTTCTTTTTCATACCTTAGTGCGACAATAAACGTGCCTGCCAACGGCAAACACCGGGCGACGAACGCCACACGGCACTGGGCACCAACGACTATTTTATGGAATCTTTCCTGTACCTGACCGCCAAAGACCTTTACGACACCTACGGAGACCAACTGGCCGACGTCGCCGTGATTTTCCCCAACAACAGGGCCAGGCATTTCTTCAGCGAACAATTGTACCTGCTGGCAGGCAAACCTGTCTGGACCCCCTCTTTCCTCACCATCCAACACCTATTCACGAGTCAGACGCATCTGCAGGTAGCCGACACCCTCACACTGGTGGCCCATTTACACACCGTTTATCTCGAGGTGAGCGGAAGGGATGAATCGTTCGACGAGTTTTACCTATGGGGAGAAATGCTCCTCTCCGACTTCGACGATGTGGATAAAAACCTGGCCGATGCCACCCAATTGTTTCGGAACATCAAGGAACAAGCCGCTTTTACCGACACCCTTGAACACTTGAGCGAAGAACAGGAAGCAACCGTCCGCCGTTTCTTCGGGCATTTCGATCCTGAACGAAAAACCGAACTCAAGAAACGCTTCATTGAAAACTGGAATCACCTGATGCAGGTTTACACAAAGTTTGGAGCCTTGCTGGAATCCAAAGGATTGGCTTACGAAGGCTTGTTAAACCGCCGGGTATTGGAACGGCTGGAAGCCAACGAAGCACCAGGCTTCAACAAGACGGTCTATGCCTTTGTGGGATTCAACGTGCTCAACCAATGTGAGAAACAGTTGTTCAACCACTTGAAACGAGCGGGCAAAGCCCTGTTTTACTGGGATTACGACCACAGCTACCTCTCTGTGCCCCAACATGAGGCCGGACGGTTTATGCGCCAAAACCTAGCGGATTTTCCCAACAGGCTCGACAAACACCTGTTCAACCGATTCACAGATACCCCCAAACGCATAAGGCTGGTAGCCTCTGCCTCTGAAAACGCTCAGGCCCGCTACATTCCCACCTGGTTGGAAGAACTCGGTGACCCCATTTTACCACGAGACACCGCCGTGGTGCTGGGCAACGAGAACCTGCTGCTGCCCGTCCTGCACAGTATCCCCGATTCAATCAGCGAATTGAATGTAACCATGGGCTTTCCGCTCAACCTGGCCCCCGTGAGCAACCTGGTTGTACGCATCTGTCAGCTCCACGCCAATGGTCTGACCATCAACAAGCAAGGCCAGGCCTTCTTCCACTACCGCTACGTGCAGCCCATTCTTCAACACCCGCTGGTCAAGATGGCGTCTCCTGCAGCCTCCATCGTCGAAAAGGAACTCCGCGAACGCAACCTGTTCAGAGCATCGGCCGAACAACTGAGCAAGGACGAACTGCTCCAACTCCTCTTTACTCCGTCTCAGGACAGCCTCAAACTGGCTACCACCTTGATGAATGTGATGACAAGACTGGCCAACCATAAGAAAGGCGAGGAATCCGAAGAAGAGGTTGATACCCCGGACAACCCCCTCCTCCAGGAATCCGTTTTTCAAGTCTACACCGTCGTTTCCCATTTGAAGGACGCCATGGACCAAGGCCTGGTCGAACTAGGTTTACCCATGTTTCAGTCGTTGCTCCAGCGGGTGTTGTCGGTCACCTCCATTCCCTTCTCCGGCGAACCAGTCAGGGGCATGCAAATCATGGGCTTGCTGGAAACCCGCAACCTGGACTTCAAGCATGTACTGCTATTGTCCGTCAACGAAGGCATGTTGCCCAAAAAAGGCGGCGAACTTTCCTTTATCCCATACAACTTACGCAAAGGCTTCGGATTAACCACAGCCGACCACAAAGACAGCATTTTCGCCTACTACTTCTTCCGCCTCCTGCAACGGGCCGAAACCATCACCCTGGTGTACAACACCACCAGCGAGGGCATGAACCGGGGCGAGATGAGCCGGTTCATCTTACAACTGTTGGTTGAGTCAACCCACCCCATCCAAGCCTTTCAACTGCAAACCAGGCTGGGCCTAAGCCCCACCCGTCAACTCAGCGTGGAAAAAACACCGGCCCTGCTCGCCCACATGAAAGCGTTGTTCGATCGGAACGAGCAGGGGAAAAAGCTAGCCCCGACAGCCATCAACAGCCTCATAGACTGCTCACTACGTTTCTACTTCAGGCACATCATCGACCTGAGGGAACCCGACACTGTCAGCGACGAAATAGACGGCGCCATGTTGGGCACGTTCTTCCACCACGCTGCCGAATACCTGTACACCGACCTGCTGTTACGCAGGATGGGCAAAACTGCAGGGCCTGTCGAGGTAGAAACAGCCCGAAAAACCATTAATCAAGCGTTGGCCAGACGTTCAGAAAACGACCCCGAACAGCAAGGCATGCCTACCGTCAACGGCCTGATCAGGGCTGAAGACCTGGCTCCCTGGATAAAGGGAGAACGCGCCGTCGACAAGCTGGCAGAACACGTGATGCGCATGGACTTCTTCAAACTCGCGCCAGACGACAACTCACCCATAGACTACAGCGGAGAACAGCTCATCCGGCACCGTCTGTTGACACACTTCATCAAGACCCTGCTAAGGCTGGATACCGAAGCGGCCCCCTTCACCCTTCAGGCTATGGAGCAGTGGGTCGAAAAAGCAATCACCCTCGAAACCAGTCAAGGCCCGGTGACGTTCACCTTGGGTGGTATCATCGACCGTTTGCATGATAAAGAGGGCATACTGCACGTCCTTGATTACAAAACAGGGGGTGATCCCAAAAGCATCAAGACCATAGAATCACTCTTCGAATCAACAGGCGATCGCTCCAACTATGGATTGCAGATACTTCTTTACTGTGCTTTGTTGCTGGAAAATCATGAAACACGCCCTTTGAAACCAGACCTGTTGTATGTCAACAAAGCCGGTGGTGACACCTACAGCCCCGATGTAACGATAGGCAAGGAAAAGGATGTGGTGGACAATTACGCCCAATGGCATCAGCCCTTTATGGAAAACCTGGGTCTGTTATTGCAACGCCTGTTCGATCCAACAATACCTTTCGAACAAACCAATCAAGTGAAAAAATGTGAATATTGCCCCTACAAGGGCATCTGCCATCGATAAAGCCAACAATTAGCCACCGGAATGCTTGTTTCATCCGGTTTTTTGCGTACATTTGTTCAGTTGACAAAAACGCCTGAAAGTGCCTATACATCGGGCTTTGCTGTCAATTACACTTACTGAAACTAACCAATAAAAGACGTACTATGAAGAAAGTTTTGACAGTCGTTGCCCTTTGCTTTGCATTGGCAGCAACAGCCGCAGCCCAAGACAAGGGTATCGGTCTTCGTTTTAATGGAGGCTATGACAACGGCGCCGAAGTATCTTACCAACAACAAATGGGCGCTGCCAACCGTCTGGAAGCTGACCTCGGTTTTGGCGCCTATGGTGGTTTTTCACTGACAGGTATCTATCATTGGGTCTTTGGACTGCAAGATGTAACGGAAGGCTTGGCATGGTATGTTGGACCTGGTGCTGGACTTCGCATTGGTAGCAATGGTTTGGGAGCCGGTATCGTTGGTCAGATCGGTATTGAATACACCCTGCCCACTGTACCTCTGCAATTTTCCATCGATACCCGTCCAGGGGTATTCTTCGGTAAAGGAGCCTTCAACGATTGGGGTGCCGCTCTTGGCGTCCGTTATCGTTTCTAAGAATATAATGGCCACATCAACAAACACAGAGAGGTTGTACGAACAGGTACAACCTCTTGTTTGTTAAATTTACCCCATCACCGTACGCTTCAATACCCTTTTCCCATGGCTTTGATTGACACTATTCGCAGCATCCGCATGGAGCCCTACGACTACTCTCTCGACGATGCCCGTATCGCCAAATATCCCGTAGAACCCAGAGACGCTTCCCAATTACTCCTTTACAAAGGGGGCGAATTGTCGCACACCCACTTCAATCAACTGCCGCACCATTTGCCAGCTGAGACCTTGCTGGTATACAACAACACCAGGGTTATCCACGCCAGATTGCTATTCAAGAAAGAGACAGGGGCCCAGATCGAACTATTCTGCCTGGAGCCTTTGTCACCCTCAGACTACGCCATGGCATTCCAGGCAACAGGCCACTGTGACTGGATGTGCTTTATCGGCAACCTGAAACGCTGGAAACAAGGCACCTTGCAACACACCTTGACCATCAAAGGCCAAACCGTCACACTGACCGCCGAACGTGCCGAAGCCATCGACAACGCACACAGAGTGAGGTTCTCATGGTCAGCACCTGTTCGTTTCGGCGACATCCTCGAAGCCATCGGCCAAATGCCCATTCCGCCATACCTCAACCGGGAAGCGGTCAACAGCGACGAGACCAACTACCAGACGGTCTATTCAAAAATTGATGGCTCCGTGGCAGCCCCTACTGCCGGATTGCATTTCACCCCGGCCGTGCTTGAAGCACTGGACGATATCGGTGTACAACGCCGCGAAGTCACCCTGCACGTGGGCGCCGGCACCTTCAAACCTGTGCAATCCGACCAACTGAGCCAGCACAGCATGCACGCCGAATTCATCACCGTGGAGCGCAGCCTCATCGAAGACCTGATAGCCTTTGAAGGCCGCATTACCGCCGTCGGGACCACCTCCGTCCGTACCCTGGAAAGCCTCTACTGGTTCGGGCATCAACTGCTTACCAACGCCGACCATCAACCCGACGAATGGGTGCTCGACCAATGGTACGCCTACAAGGAAGACACTCAAGCCTCCCCCACCCTGGCCCAAAGCCTGAACGCCCTGCTGGCCTACATGGACAAAGCGGGCTTACAACGCTTTTCCGCCACCACCCGCCTGCTGATTGCCCCGGGTTATACCTTCAGGGTCGTCAACACGCTCATTACCAATTTTCACCAACCCAAAAGCACCCTGCTCCTGCTGGTCTCGGCTTTTCTAGGTGGCGAACGTTGGAAAGCACTCTACGACTACGCCTTAAAACACGATTTCCGATTCCTGAGTTACGGCGATAGTTCCCTTTTGATGCCTTGACCCTCGCAACACGACCCAAAAACAATAACCTCCCATTTTTTCCGTTATTGGGACATGCGTATTTCCCGGATACTGCTCACCATGATTGTGCTTGCGAGCTGCCTGCTGACAGCCTGCCGGACCACCATGGCCGTACGCAAGGGTGACAAGATGTTCAGTCATGGCGAATACCACGCAGCAGCGGCGCAATACGGCAAGGCTTACAGAAGGCTGAGCAGTGATGAAAAAGACCTACGGGCACACGTAGCCTTCTACCGGGGAGAAAGCTTCCGCCTCCTCAATATCCCCGTCAAAGCCGAAAACGAATACCGCAAGGCCATACGGTACGCCTTTCCCAGCGACAGCAGCTACCTGCGTATGGCTCAAACCCTTCAGAAGAACGGCAAATACACAGAAGCCGCCAACTATTACCACAGCTATCTGAACAAATACCCTGAAGACGTATTAGCGCTCAACGGGCTGTACGCATGCAACCAAATCGCCAAATGGGCCGATCTGCCACCCTTGTACGCCATCAAAAAAGCCACCGACCTGAATACCCGCAAGGGCAACTTTTCTCCCCTGCTGATGCCGGCAGATTATACGACACTGCTGTTTACCTCTTCGGCCAAAGCCAAAAAAGACAAAAAGCCCAGCAAGATTACCGGCTTACCTGACAATGATTTCTGGATGACCAGCCGGGACATCAACGGCAAATGGGAAAAGCCAGCTTACCTGGATGCCCCCATCAATTCTGAGTTTGACGAGGGAGCAGGTTGTTTCACCAGCGATGGCAAGACCTTGTACTTCACCAGAGCCATCACCAAGTCTGACTCCATCGAGTCGGCCTCAAAAGTGGAAATCTTCAAGTCTGTACGCTCAGGGACTACCTGGAGCGAGCCCGAGAAGGTGCAGATACACCGCGACTCCACCGTTCTCTTCGCCCATCCCGCCGTATCGCCCGATGGCCTCTACCTTTACTATGTTTCCGACCTGAAAGGTGGTTATGGCGGCAAGGACATCTGGCGGTCGGAAATGAGCGACAACGTCATGGGACCACCCGAAAACCTGGGGCCTCTCATCAACACCCCTGGCGATGAAGTCTTTCCCATGTTTCGCAACGATAGCTGCCTCTACTTTTCGTCCGACGGCCACCCCGGCTTCGGTGGCCTCGACCTTTTCGTGGCCGTTTACAGTGGCGACAGTTTGCTTAGCGTTGATAACCTCAGACAGCCCATCAATTCAAACGCCGACGATTTCGGCCTCACCTTCTTCGGCAAGGAAGACAGGGGCTACTTTTCCACCAACCGCAAGGAGGCCAGGGGCTGGGACCAGTTGTGGAGCTTTGAGACAGCCAAATCACGTATCATCGTACAAGGCACCGTATACGACCGCTACGGTGATGCCATACCCTCGGCCAACATCCGCATCGTCAACGACAAAGGCACCAACACCAAACTCCGCACCGAAAGGGACGGCACGTACACTTTTGATCTGGAAAAGGGCGCCGAATACGTTATGCTGGGCACCGCCCGTTCGTACTTGAATTACTCCAACCGTTTCTACAGCCTCAACCGCGATAAAGACACCACCTATCAGGTCGATTTCACCTTGACACCCCTTTACCGACCCGTGCGCATCGACAACATCTTTTTCGAGTTTGACAAGGCCACTCTCCTGCCCACCTCCATGCCGGCGTTGACCGAATTGCACAAACTCTTGCTCGACAATCCGCACATTGTGGTTGAAATCAGCGCCCATACCGACAGGATAGGTTCAGACGACTACAACATTCGATTGTCCGGCCTGAGGGCCCAAGCCGTGGTGGACTACCTGGTAAGCCAGGGTGTCGATACGGAACGGCTGGTAGCAAAGGGGTATGGAAAAAGCCAACCGGTGAAGGTAGACGAGAAAATGACAGACACCTATCGCTTCCTCAAGGAGGGCACCTACCTGGATGAAGGCTACATCAATACTCTCACTCCTGAGCAGCAAGACATTGCCGACCAGATCAACCGCCGGAGCGAATTCAAAGTTCTTAAAACCACCTACAAGCTCTTTTAGGAGTCGTACTTTTTTTGTAGGTTTGTTGTCAAAAGACAATGAAACAATACCTCGATTTATTGCAGCGGGTTCTCGATGAAGGGACCTATAAATTAGACCGCACAGGCACGGGCACCTACAGTTTGTTCGGGCATCAGATGCGGTTCAACCTGGAGGAGGGCTTTCCCTGCCTGACCACCAAAAAGCTCCACCTGAAGTCCATCATTCACGAGTTGCTCTGGTTTCTCAAGGGCGACACCAACGTGGCCTACCTGCAAGCCAACGGGGTCCGCATCTGGAACGAATGGGCCGACAAGGAAACAGGCGATCTGGGGCACATTTATGGCTACCAGTGGCGTTCCTGGCCCGATTACAACGGAGGCCACATCGACCAGATCAAAGAGGCCGTGGAAACCATCAAGAACGATCCTTTTTCCCGTCGCATCATCGTGAGCGCCTGGAACGTGGCCGATTTACCCAACATGAACCTGCCCCCTTGCCACGCCTTTTTCCAGTTTTACGTGAACGATGGCAAACTAAGTCTTCAACTGTATCAACGTAGCGCAGATATATTTCTCGGTGTGCCCTTCAATATCGCCTCCTACTCACTCTTGTTATTGATGATGGCGCAAGTCACTGGCTTAAAACCCGGCGATTTTGTCCACACATTGGGCGATGCCCACATCTACACCAACCACATGGACCAGATACATGAGCAACTCAGCCGGAAACCCAGACCTTTGCCCACCATGCACCTCAACCCAGCTATTAACTCCATCTTTGATTTCACCATCGAAGATATCACCCTGGAAAACTACGATCCCTACCCCAGCATAAAGGGTGTGGTCGCCGTCTAACCCCCACATACACCCATGGAAACAGCCATCATCGTAGCCATCGCCCACAACAACGCCATCGGCAAAGACAACGGACTTTTATGCCACCTACCCGGTGACCTGAAACATTTCAAGGCCATCACACAGGGGCATACGGTGATCATGGGGCGCAACACCTTCTTCTCCCTGCCCAAGGGAGCCCTGCCCAAACGGCGTAACATCGTGCTGACCTTCGACGACGAAACCTTCGAAGGCTGCGAGACAGCCCGTTCGGTTGATGAAGCCCTGGACCTGTGCAAGAACGATGAAAAAGTCTTTTTCATCGGTGGCGCTTCCATCTACCACCAGACTTACCCTTTGGTAGACAAACTTTACCTGACCTTCGTACACCACACTTTCGAGGCCGACACCTTTTTCCCGGCTATTGACTTCAGTTTGTGGGAAAAAACGTTCTCCGAACACCACCCGGCCAACGAAGCCTGTCCGTTCAGTTACACCTACGAGAATTTTACCCGAATCAAACCGTCCAACAGTTTATGAAAAAAGTCTTTTTCAGCCTTTTGGCCTGCGTTTTCGGTCTGACAGTCCTGGCACAAACAGGACCTTCCATCCAGTTTGAGACCAAGTTGCACGATTTCGGTGACATTAATGAAGATGACAAGACAGCCACCTGTGTGTTCACCTTCAAGAACGTAGGCGATGGTCCATTGATCATTCACAGGGCTGTAGCCTCCTGCGGCTGCACCACCCCCGAATTTACCAAAGAGCCCATTGTCCCCGGTGGCACAGGTACCGTCAAGGTCACATACAACACCGTAGGTCGCCCTGACGCCTTCCACAAGACCGTCACCCTCTACAGCAACGACCCCAAGACACCCAACATCATCCTTTCCATCAAAGGTACCGTCATTCCCGGCGAAGAGGACCCCGAGTTATCCTATCCCCGAAACATGAACGGTCTCAGGCTGGATAAAACCCAGGTAAACGTCCTCGATGCCCGCATCGGCAGCATCCGGACAGAGACCATCAGATTCATCAACGCGACATCAAGGCCTATGCGCCTCAGCTTCAGAAATGTGCCTCCCCACATCAGGGTGGTGGCCTCCAACACTCAACTGAAGCCCAAGGAAAGCGGTCAAATCACCCTATCATACCTGGCCAGCGAAGCCAGGGATTACGGACGCAAGGAAGACAATTTCATGGTAGTGATTGATAACGATGTGAAAGCCAGCGCCAATAACCTCATCCACGTGAGTGCCTACATCACGGAAGACTTTTCCCGACTCACACCGGATCAGAGGGCCAATGCACCTGTTGTTGCCTTTTCCGAAAACAGGATACACTTCGGCAAGATGACCCAAAACACTAAAAAAACCTCTTTTATCACGCTGGAGAACAAGGGCAAACAACCGTTGTTCATCCGAAAGATCGTTCCTGAATACGATGGACTCAGTGTCTCTCCCGAAAAAATGGTCGTTCCAGCCGGCAAGAGCATCAGAATCAAGGTCACTTTCAACGCGGGTCGATTCAACGGTAATGTAGTACAACGCGCCACCATTTTCACCAACGATCCCAAAAACAGTCTTAGTCGATTGTTTATTTCTGCAACGGTACAACCCAACTAACAGTAGGGAGACATCCCTTACTATCCACCACCTGTCCCATTATCAAGATGCATCATCCAGAAGACGATCCCAGCTACAAAGGCCTGTCGGTACAGAAAGGCATCGAACAACCGCCCATAGTTAACCCTTACCGCAAGGCTAAGGTGAAAAAGCGTGCCTACACAGTGGATGAATATGTGGAAGGCATCCTTAAGGGAGATCGTGTGCTGTTGAGCCAGGCGGTAACATTGGTAGAAAGCGCCAGAGCCGATCACCAGGAAATGGCCCAGGCCATCATTGAAAAATGCCTGCCTTATACGGGACATTCCATACGGTTGGGCATCACAGGGGTACCCGGAGCTGGTAAAAGTTCCTCCATCGAGGCCTTTGGGATGCATTTGATCGGTACGGGCAAGAAACTGGCCGTCCTGGCCATAGATCCCAGCAGCGAACGCTCAAAAGGCAGCATCCTGGGCGACAAAACCCGCATGGAACAGTTGGCCGTTCAGCCTGATGCTTTCATTCGCCCTTCCCCTTCAGCCGGTTCGCTGGGTGGGGTGGCCCGCAAGACCAGGGAAACCATCGTCCTCTGCGAAGCGGCTGGTTTTGACACCATCTTTGTGGAAACGGTAGGCGTTGGCCAATCGGAAACCGCCGTCCATTCCATGGTCGATTTCTTCCTGCTTATACAGATTACCGGTGGTGGCGACGAACTGCAGGGCATCAAACGGGGCATTATGGAGATGGCCGACGGCATCGTCATCAACAAGGCCGACGGCGACAACATCCCCAAGGCGCAGGTAACACAGACCCAATACCGCAACGCATTACACCTCTTTCCCCTGAGCGAATCAGGCTGGAAGCCCCCCGTGCTCACCTATTCGGCCAAGACGGGCGACGGTGTGGCAGCTGTGATGGACATGGTGTATGAGTACATGGCGTTTACCAAACAAAACAACTTTTTCAACCACAAACGCGCCCTGCAAGCCAGGTACTGGATGTACGAAAGCATCAACGAGCAGCTGCGCAATCACTTCTACCACAACAAGCACATCCAGGCCCTGTTGGAAAAAAAAGAGGCCCAGGTGCTCAACGACGAAATCAGTTCGTTCGCAGCAGCCCAGGCCTTGTTGGATGATTACTTCAAGCGTTAGATCGACAGGATCTTCAGCACCTTAAGCAATTCAGGATCGACGGGTTTATCATTTTTAATGGCCTTACTGAAGGGTATAGCCACAACCTTGTCGTTGTCGATACCCAACAGAATGTTGCGTTGTCCGTCAATCAATGATTCGATGGCAGCTTCTCCCAAGCGGCTGGCCAATATGCGGTCGAAAGCTGTAGGGGAACCACCGCGTTGTACGTGGCCCAGAATGACCACCCGCACATCGTATTCAGGGTATTCTTTCTTCACCCTGTCGGCATAGTGCATGGCGCCACCTGTTTTTTCGCTTTCGGCCACCAGCACGATACTGCTGTTTTTCGATTTACGGAAACCCTTTTTAATGACCTCCTCCAATTGGTCCACCTCGGTGGCAATTTCAGGAATGATGGCCGCTTCGGCACCGGAGGCCAAGGCTCCGTTCAAGGCCAGGAAGCCGGCATCCCTGCCCATGACCTCGATGAAAAAGAGGCGTTCGTGCGAGGAGGCGGTGTCGCGGATCTTATCCACGGCATCCAGAATGGTATTTAATGCTGTATCGTAGCCTATGGTGGCATCGGTCCCGAAAATGTCGTTATCGATGGTACCCGGCAGACCTACGATGGGGTAATCAAATTCAGAGGCAAAAATACGAGCGCCTGTCAATGTTCCATCACCACCGATGACAACCAGGGCGTCGATTTCTTCCTTGACCAAGGTCTCGTAGGCTTGCCGACGGCCTTCTACGGTCTTGAACTCTTCGCAACGTGCCGTTTTGAGGATAGTGCCTCCTTGCTGGATGATGTTACTGACATTCTGGGTTTTGAACTCTACGATCTCGCCCGTAATCAAGCCTTTGAAGCCACGGTATATCGCCTTGACACGCAAGTCATTGTAAATAGCCGCACGTGTGACGGCCCTGATGGCTGCATTCATGCCGGGAGCATCGCCCCCTGACGTCAACAAGCCAATTGTTTTAATGGCACCCATATCAATCTTGTTTAAAGAAAACCTGTGCAAATATACCGTTTACTGAGCAGACAAAAGGCTCTCTGCCTGTTTTTTTACAGCCTGCATCAGCCAAAGTGGTGTGGAAGTCGCCCCGCAAATGCCAATGGTAGCAGCGTCGGCCAGCATGTGGGGCTGCACTTCGTCGATGGCGGTCACGAAATAGGTCCGTTCGTTGACCTGATGACAGGCATCAAACAAGGCCTTGCCGTTGGAACTTTTTGCCCCGCTCACAAAAAGCACCACATCGTACAGGGCAGCGAAGCGACGCAGGTGTGGCAGGCGGTTGGCCACTTGCCGGCAAATGGTGTCGTGGTATTCAAAAGCCAGGCCTGGTTGCAGTGTGGACTTGATGTGGTCGACCAAGGCCCTGAACTCGTCCAGCGACTTAGTCGTTTGGGAATACAGCACAACAGGTCTGGTGTAATCCAGTTTGTCGGCATCCTCCAGGTGCTCGATCACGATGGCTGAGTTTTCGGCCTGACCGTTCAATCCGATGACTTCAGCGTGACCGGCTTTGCCAAAAATAACCAATTGGGTGCCGTCGTCCTTGTGGGCCTCGTACTCCTTGCGCACTCGACGTTGCAGACTGCTGACTACGGGGCAGGTGGCATCGATGAGTCGGATGTTATTCGCTTTGGCCAGGGCGTAGGTAGAAGGTGGCTCTCCGTGAGCCCTGAACAGCACGTCTACGTTGGACAGATGCTTGAGATCTTCACGGCCTATGGTTTTCATACCCAACCCTTCCAATCGTTCAATTTCGCTGCCGTTGTGCACGATGTCACCCAAACTGTAGAGGTTGTCGTGTGATGACAAAAAATCCTCGGCTTTATCTATGGCTTTGACCACCCCCGTGCAGAAGCCTGAGCGGTCGTCGATATCAATGCGTACCATGGAGCACTCTGTTTACTTGGTTAAGCAGCCAGGCGTCTTGTTGTTCAATGTTAAACAAGCCGTTATCCATAAGAATGGCATCCTCGGCCTGGCGCAGGGGGCTGACCGCCCTGTTCTGGTCGAGTTCGTCGCGGCTGCGAATGTTTTCGAGGATGGCTTCAAACGAGGCAGGTTGCCCTTTGGCCATCAATTCGTCGTAACGGCGTTGCGCCCTGATGGTCGCATCGGCCACGACAAAGATTTTGAGGTCGGCGTGAGGAAACACCACGGTACCGATATCTCGACCGTCCATCACCACGCCACCCTGCTTACCGGCCTCCCGTTGCAGCTTGACCAGGGCTTCCCGCACAAAAGGCAGGGCACTGACAGGACTCACGGCATTGGAAACGTCCATGGTCCGGATGGCCTCCTCCACGTTTTCACCGTTCAGGCAGGTAATGGATTGTCCCTTCTCTCCTTGTTTGAACTCAATGCGCAGGTTGGGCAAAGCGGTTTTGAGACCGGCCTCATCCACCTTCCCGTCGTTGATAAGCCCTTCCCTAATAGCAAAGAGACTGACAGCCCTGTACATGGCCCCACTGTCAATGTAGGTGTAGCCCAGTTGGGCAGCCAGGGACTTGGCCATGGTGCTTTTGCCGCAAGAAGAAAAACCGTCGATGGCGATGGTGAGTTTTTTCATATCAGAGTCCGAATACGGAAGCGTTGAACGATAGAGTCATTTGCAAGGAGTTGCCGCCAGCGTGGTAGCGGGCATAAGAGGCTGCTGCCGTCATCTGCTTGATGCGCAACATCATACCGGCGGAAAAACCACCGAAAAAGGTACGTTGTGCGATACCTAGCTCCCGTACCCGCCGGTAATTGTACCCCAACGACAGCATGAAGTTGTCGGAGGGCAGGAAATCGACCCCACCGATGACACGGGTGAAAAGCTGTTCTGACCAGGAGAGATTGTTCAGGTTTTCCTCATTCAGGTAGGTCATGCTGCGCTGGTTGAGGTGCTGGGCGGTCACATTGAACCGCAAGGGAGCGTGTTCCAGCTTCCTGGATAAGCCCAGCCGGATATCCCAAGGCATGGCTTCGTAGGTATCGTCGTAACGGACTATCTGAGAGCCCAGGTGCATAAGGGTCATCCCAAACGACGTAAGTTTATCGGGTGAACGGTAGTAAACGCCTAGATCAACGGCCACAGCGGCCGAAGTGTATTCGTCGAGTACGGAATATAAGAGGTTGAAACTACCGCCGGCTTGCCAATAAGGCGACAGTGTCCAGGCATAGGTGCCGGTCAGGGCTAAATCCTGAGCGGTTGTTTCCCCCAGCAGTTCATTGGAGGGTGACGTCCAGGGCATGGTGCCGTAGTCCACATAGCGGACACCGGCCATCCATCGGCTATTGGCGTTGATTTCCCTGGCGTAGGCTGCCGACCCGGCATTGATGTCAGCGATGTAATTGAGGTAACCTACCGCAAACTGATTGTGTAAATCGGCCCCCAACAGCGCCGGGTTGTGAAACACCAGGTTGAGGTCGCTTACCGGCGAGGCCACCGACTGTCCGCCCTGTGAGGCTGCCACCGTCGACATCGGCAGTTCCAGAAATTGATACACACTTTCCCCGGTTTGTGCCCTCAGTAAAGCAGGCACCATCAAGGCGATGGACAAAACGACTGGAACAAATCGGCGCATAGGCTGTCGTGCGTTAAGGCCTCAAATATACGGCTTTTTGCTGAGAAACAGTTTGACATGTATTACCTTTACGTTCGATTTGCTGGTACGCATAGGGAATATGATGCGTTTGATTGTTCCACTATCTAAGAATCAAAAAGATGAGCAACATTAGCAAAGAACAATATGAATACGCCTTGACAAGGATAGAGGAATTACTACCACTTGTCCAGGAAGACACTCCGGCAAACGACAAGCATGCGGTGGAACTCTCTGTTGTGTCTGATGTGGTCATCGACTACGAGAAGGCACACTACCCAATCGCTAAAACCACCGTCGCTGAATAGATTGCTCTCTGGTTGGAGAGAATAGCGTTGGACATCTCGCCTACAGCCATGTTAGGACTCTGATTCTTATTTGCTTTTTACACCTTGTTTGCCTATTTTTGAAGGTAAATAAGCACACAATGCAACAACAGACTCCCCAGGATTTACTGGCTATAATAAACAAGGCCTTAGAGGCCATCCAATTTGATAAACAACCAAATCGGTTGTACGACCCCATTCGGTATACACTCGACATGGGCGGCAAACGCATACGACCGGTGATGTGCCTGATGGCTTGCGAATTATTCGGGAAAGAACCAGCAACAGCCATGCCGGCAGCATTGGCGTTGGAGATGTTCCACAATTTCACCTTGTTGCACGACGACATCATGGATAAGGCCGAGAAACGAAGGAACCGTGATTGTGTACACATCAAGTGGAATGACAACGTAGCCATCCTGTCTGGTGATGCCATGCAAATCATGGCCATGGATTTTCTCAGGGGTTTGCCCGACGGTGTGTTCAGAGAAAGTGTGGCCATTTTCAACCGTACCGCCATTGAAGTCTGTGAAGGTCAACAATACGACATGGATTTTGAAGCACAGGACCATGTTTGTGAAGCTGACTACCTGAACATGATCAGGCTCAAAACGGGGGTCTTGCTGGCTGCCAGCCTCAAACTGGGAGCCCTGGCCGCCGGTGCCTCTCACGAAGACGCCCAACGGTTGTACGATATGGGCTTGCACATAGGCATCGCTTTCCAACTGCAGGACGACCTGCTGGATGTCTACGGTGATCCAGCCACCTTTGGTAAGAATATTGGCGGAGACATCACATCCAACAAGAAAACCTACCTGTTGATCATGGCACAGAAACGGGCCGACCAGGCTACGTGCGCCGAATTGGAAGGTTGGCTGACCAACACCCAAGCCAAACCCTGTGAAAAAATAGCCGCCGTTACCGCCATATACAATCGAACCAACGCTAAAGAGGCCTGTCAGAAAGTGATGGAAGAGCACTACCAACTGGCACTGGAACACATGGCTGCCGTGTCCGCACCGGCCACACGCAAGGAACCCTTGCTACGCCTGGCCGCCAGCCTTATGAACCGCAACAACTAACACACCGCCATCATGCCCTATAGACGCCTGCCCAATACCGACCAATCCCGTATCAGAGCCATTACGGCAGCGCTGGATCAATACCGCTTGGAGAATGTGCCCGGCCAGGTCATCAACCTCAAGACTAAGAACGAGGCTGAGGCCTTTCTGCCCAATTTCGAGAGCACCCACCACGAGTATCTGCTCTCGCTGGAAAAACAAAAAACAGCCAGCAAGAAATACTACAGCCAGTTTCGTATGGCCAGGCTCTACTTGTCACACTTCATCCAGGTGTTGAACTTTGGCGTGATCCGCAACGAGATCAAGCCTGAAGCCAAAAAGCTGTACGGGCTGAACCCAACCAACCACACCGTGCCCGACCTGAGTACGGAAGCGGCCATTCTGACTGTGGGCGAAAAGGTTATCAGCGGCGAACGCCAACGCATTGCGGCAGGGGGTGCCCCCATCTACAACCCGGCCATTGCCAAGGTAAGCGTGCATTTTGAGATTTTCAGAGACACCTGCGTAGCACAAAAGATCATCCAGAAAAGCACCAACCGCTACCTGGAGCAACTGGCTTCCATGCGACCCGAATGTGACGCCCTCATCCTTGGTATCTGGAACCAGGTGGAAGACTATTTCAAAAACGAGCCGGAAGACAAGAGGCGGGAACTGTGTGAATTGTACGGCGTACGCTACTACCTGCGCAAAGAGGAAAAGGAAGCGGAGCAACAATCGACTGAAACGAATGATTGACACACACGCTCATCTTTACCTGGAAGCTTTTGAGGAAGACAGAACGGCTGTTATCGAACGCAGCCGTGCCGCCGGCATTAACGAGGTCTGGTTACCCGGCATCGATGCCGATAGCCTGCCCTCCATGGAAGCGTTGAATAAGGCCTACCCCGGTTATTTTAAACAGTTTGCCGGCCTGCACCCCTGCGATGTCAAACCCGGCTTCTCCGACCATCTCCAACGCATTAAAGAGGCCTTGGACACTGGCTCCTATGCTGGCATCGGCGAAATCGGCCTCGACCTGTACTGGGACAAAACCTATTTGAACGAACAACTCGAAGCGCTGCGTACCCAACTGGACTGGGCAGTGGCCATGCAATTACCCGTCATTCTGCATGTGCGCGATGCTTATGAGGCCATCATGCCGGTGATTCGCACCTACTATGGCAGCGGCCTCAGAGGCATTTTCCACAGTTACGCAGGCAGTCTGGAAGAAGCCATCGAATTGACAAACAACGGCTTCCTGCTTGGAATCAACGGCAGTATCACTTTCAAAAAATCCCAGCAAGCCGCTTTCCTGCACCAACTCCCCCTCACCTCGTTGGTGACCGAAACCGATGCTCCCTACCTGGCTCCCGTCCCTCATCGGGGCAAGCGCAACGAACCAGCCAACATTCCTCTGGTGATTGATTTCATCGCTCAGGCCTATGGACTACCCGTTGAAAAGGTCAGAACCACCTGCCTGGCCAATGCACAAAAGCTCCTGAACCCCACTCCTATCAGCCAGGCTTGAAAATTAGGGCAGGAGACGATCAAAAAACCGTTTGCAGGTTAAAATTTTTTCGTACATTTGCGACCGCTAAGGGCCTACCACTCTTGTCAGAGCCAACCACCTCTGTCAAGGTTCCCTTTCAAAAGGAGAGATGCTCGAGTGGTTGAAGAGGCACGCCTGGAAAGCGTGTATACCCCTAAAGGGTATCGCGGGTTCGAATCCCGCTTTCTCCGCAAACAGTTGATTAGCAAAACGAACCGCAGGTTCGTAGCAGAAAAGTCTAAAGGGACAGAACAAGCTCGCTTGAATTCTGTCCCTTTAAACTTTTCAGCGTAGGCCTGAAAGGCCTTTGCTATTCAACTGTTTACACCGCCCCCCCTCAGGGATCGCGGCGCGAACGCGACGCAATTCCGGAGGAAGCGCAAATGAGGCGCAATTCCGGAGGATGCGCAAATGAGGCGCAATTCCGAAGGAAGCGCGAACGCGACGCAATTACGGTTTCAGTGCCTTCACCATCGTCACCGATTCACCCACAATTTTCACAGGCTTAAAACCAGCCCCCTCGTACAGCTTGCGAGCGTAATTGACCAGGTCGACACTCAGGGAGACACGCTCCCACCCGGTCCTGGTCATACGCTCGAGCATCGCGTAAAACAGGGCTTTTCCAATACCCTGCCTCCTGTAGTCCGGCAATACCGACATACTGATTTCAGGCGTCTCCGCATCCACGTACCCATATCCCGGTCTGGACGTTTCAAAAACCCGAATCCAAACGGCAGCGACCACCTCACCGTCGATTTCGGCCACCAGGCAATCATCGCCTGGTTTGCCAAAATCTTCGTAGTAACAGGTCAGTTCAGGCAAAAAAATGACAGCATAATCCGGTCTTGGGTCTCCTTCGGGCATAAAAATGGCTTCGTACAGAAAAGTACGCAGCAGGTGCCTTTCAGAAGGGTCTAACGGTCGAATGGAATACGATGCTGCCATGTGATGGATAGCTTACGCTACGTCAAAACCGGCGATAACGCCCATGAAGTCGGCAGCCTTCAGAGAAGCACCACCAATCAAGCCACCATCCACATCGGGGTTGGCGAATAGTTCCTTGGCATTCTTGGCGTTGCAGCTGCCACCGTAAAGGATAGTGCAGTTGTCGGCCACTTCAGCACCATATTTGGCTTTGATGACACCACGGATGTAGGCATGAATTTCCTGAGCTTGTTCAGCAGAGGCAGTTTTACCGGTACCAATGGCCCAAACAGGCTCGTAAGCCAGCACCAGTTTACCGAAATCAGCAGCGCTCAAATCGAAGAGGGATTCCTTGATCTGGGTTTCAACAACCTCGAATTGTTTGCCGGCTTCGCGTTCAGCGAGCACTTCGCCGATGCAGAAAATGGGGGTCAAACCTTCAGCCAGTGCCAATTCAACTTTGGTCTTCAGGATGGCGCTGGTTTCACCATAATAAGCGCGGCGTTCGGAGTGACCAAGGATAACGTATTGGGCACCGGTCGATTTTACCATGCCGACAGAAACTTCACCGGTATAGGCTCCCGATACGTGATCGGCACAGTTTTGTGCAGCAACACCCAGTTTGGTGGTATCTACAGCCGCAGCAACAGAAGCCAGGTGAATGAAAGGAGTACCGATGACAACATCACAGTTGGTTTTGGTCGTGGCCAACAGGTCATTCAGTTCGGTGGCCAGTGCGAGGCCTTCTTGCAGGGTCTTGTTCATTTTCCAGTTACCTGCTACGATGTTTTTTCTCATTGATTCGTATTTATATAATTAAACGGATTTGGTTGATTTCGTCGTTAGGTGTCCCAGCCTGGCTATACGACCAGCGTGCAGTTGATGGAAATAAAGCAGGGGGAACAGAAAGATCAGGAGACTCAGTCCCAACACCCTAAACAGAGAGCGGTGACGGAGACGTCCCAGACTGGATTCGGATAGTGGTTTTTCGAGGGAGGCAAAATCAGGGATATCCCTGAAAGCCCACTTGCGTATCACCACGCCATTCTTTAGCAAAAGCAGACCAGGATTACTGCGGGTCATGGTTGTCAGCAATCGGTCGTCTGCCGTACAAAACTCAAAAGGGGTTTCATATTCATAGCGCCACTCATCGATGGTGGTGGAATCAGAGGCTGTCAAGCCGTAAAAAGTGTAACCATGAAGGTTGGCGTAGCCGTAGGCTGTATTGGCTTCGGGCACACGGCGTCTGTCTGCCGTCTCCAGTTTATCGGCAACATACAGAAAGACGTAAGAGGTATCGTCCAGTATCGTTGCCGTGATATCACCGGTTTCAGGGTGCAGGATGGCCAGGTTTTCGATAATGGGAGCCTGACCAGCTCTGACCAATTTTTCAGTCCGGTCCACATAGGTCCACCCCTCATCGGAGGCTGGCAATTGGTCGGTGGTAAAGGTTTGTTGCAGCCCGTCTTTTTCATAAATAAAAGCGTAGCTGAAGGAATCGGGGATGGCTGTGGTCAAGGCCCGTAGATCAGCCCCTGGCTTAAACGGCCGAAAATCTATCATCGGTTGATGCCTGTAGGCGTGTCCGGCAACCAGGAGGGGAAAAAGAATGACCCACATCGCAGCCCAACGGCCTGTGCGGCGTCCAAACAATGTCCCGCTTTTGGTTGTGAAAAGAAAGAAAAAGACCGTCAACACCAACATCACCACGTTCTTCCAAAACGTTTCCCAATTGGTGAGGGTAATGGCTTCTCCAAAACAGCCGCAATCCGATACGGGATTGGCCAGCGCCAGGTACAAGGTAAAAGGAGTCATGACGGCCATAAAAATGAGCACCAACCAAGCGGTGACACGTTTATACAACCCGAGCAGGACAAAGGCACCCAGGGCAAATTCTACAGCCGCCTGCAACAAAGCCGCCAGGTTTAGAAACAGAGGAAGAATGGTCAGGCCAAAAGCATCAGTGTAGTCGTGAAGCTTGATGACAGTACCCACAGGGTCCAAGGCTTTAACAAACCCGGAAAAAAGGAAAACACCGCCCACCAGAATCTGCACGATGGGCAGGATATAGGTGGCTAGAAAAGCCTTGATCGTTTCGTTTCGCGTGTTTGTCCCCATTGTCAGGTCAGTCGTATTCGAGCCGTATCAAACCAAACAAGGCATAATTCATCATATCCAGATAGTTGGCATCGACACCTTCAGAAATCAGGGTATTGCCATCCAGGTCTTCCATTTGCTTGGTGCGGTTCAGCTTGGTCAGAATCAAATCGGTGTAGGATGAAACCCGCATTTGACGCCAAATCTCATCGTAGTCACTGTTCTTATCAAGCATCAATGATTTGGCCATGGCTACCTTTTCATCGTAGGCTGCCAACGCTTCTTCTTCAGTCATGTCGGCACAACCCGCATAACCACGCTCCAGTTGAATCAAGCCGATGGCACCATAATTGACCAAACCCTGAAACTCAGGCTTGATCCCTTCCGGTACTCTTGACGTGCCTTTTATCTCCAGGGTTCTGATCCGATGTGCTTTGATAAGCATCTGATCGGTGACGGACGTAGGACGAAGGATGCGCCAGGCAGCACCGTAATCGTGTAACTTTTTGGAAAAAATGTCGCGACAGGCTGCCGCAACGGCGTCAAACTGACGGCTGGTATCGGCCATGACTAATGTATTGATTGTTCAAGGCACAAAAGTAGCAAAAAAGCCAGGGAGAATCAAGACAATCGCAAGCGTTGTCCCGGACGAATAATGGAGGAGGGCTTGATGTTGTTGAGCTGGCAAAGTTTAGAGATGGACAGCCCGTTCCTGGAGGCTATACGACCCAGGTTGTCACCCTTTTTGACCGTGTAGTAAGAGAGGTTGGAATACTTGCCCGCCGTGTGTGTTTTGGCGGTGTATACACCTGAGTATCGCAAGCGTTCTGAAAAGGCTTCATCCTTCACCACGTAGTAATAATCCTTGAGTGGCAGGTAATCCGTGAAACTGAAAAGCTTGGATGGATTGAGGGGTTGGCCCATGATACGTACCTCGAAATGCAAATGCGAACCGGTGGAACGACCCGTGTTGCCACCCAATGCGATGGGATCACCCGCTTTTATTTCCTGATTGGGGGCTACCAAAAAACGGGACAGATGGCCATAAATGGTTTCAACCCCATCTTTATGCCTCAACACCAGAAAATAACCGTAACCGCCCTTGTTGTAACGCCTCACGCGTACCCGGCCGTTAAAAGCAGCCCTGATGGTATCACCCACTTGTACTTTGAGGTCAATACCGTTGTGGAAGCGGCGTTTGCGAGGACCAAAAGGAGAGGTCACATGCCCCAGGCAGGGTGGGTAGTAGTGGCGGCAATCAATGGAAAAACTATCTTTCAGCTGACTCAGGTCCACACCGTAGGGATTGACCTTGGTGTCACTCCAGTTCTCATACAAGCCTTCGTACACGTCACCTTCTTCCACCTCTTCCTCCTCGGCCAATTCCTTCATAATAACGGAATCAAGCATGGCATGCTTTTTGTCATACGAAACGTTTGCCGCATACCTGTCCTGAGCATACACGGTAAAACAGAAAATAACGAAGAGCGACGTGAAAAGGGCTTTAATATGCATCTGAAAGGGCTTCTTGTTAGAAGTAGGGATAGCTGTGTGTTATCGGTTTGGTCAAAAGTAATCGTTTCTTTTTAAAAACCAAGAAAACGCAGCGATTTTTTTGGATTCCTTAACGACTCGCTAGCTTATAACACCCCAGTTCACTTCGTGGGCAAAACGCTTTCTCAATTGAGCCTTGAGAAGCAAATTATCGGGTTGATCCAGGGCAGAATCAGCCTTTAGAATATCCCTGGCTATGTTTCTCACAAATTCGGTCAGTTGTTGATCTCTGGCCAGGTTGGCGATTTTCAAATCGAAAGGAATGCCGCTCTGTTGCGTACCTTCAAGGTCGCCAGGGCCCCTCAGTTTGAGGTCTGCCTCCGCAATTTCAAAACCGTCGTTGGTACCACACATAATCTCAATACGGCGGCGACTGTCTTCAGACAACTTGTAGGAGGTCACCAGTATGCAGTAGGACTGATCGGCGCCCCGCCCCACCCTGCCTCTGAGCTGGTGCAACTGAGAAAGGCCAAAACGTTCGGCGCTCTCAATCATCATCACACTGGCATTGGGCACGTTCACACCCACTTCAATGACAGTGGTGGCCACCAGGATGCGGGTTTGCCCACTCAGAAAAGCCTGCATCTGGGCATCCTTTTCAGCAGCTTTTAGTTTACCGTGCACCATACCCACAGGGACACCGGGAAAGGCTTCCAGAATGTGCTGATAGCCATCTTCCAGGTTTTTGTAGTCCATCTTTTCCGACTCCTGGATAAGGGGATAGACCACGTAGATTTGTCGCCCGGCCTGCAACTGTTCGCGCATGAACGTATACACCGGGGCTCTTTTGTTGTCAAAACGGTGTATGGTCTTGATGGGCTTTCGACCCGGCGGCAATTCATCGATCACCGACACATCCAGGTCACCGTATACCGTCATGGCCAAGGTTCTGGGGATGGGCGTGGCCGTCATCACCAACACGTGGGGAGGCATGTCGTTCTTGCGCCAGAGCCGTGAGCGTTGTTCCACCCCGAAGCGGTGCTGTTCATCAATAACCACCAGCCCCAGGTTGTGGAATTGTACGGTTTCCTCAATCAGCGCGTGGGTACCAATCAACAGATGGATACTGCCATCCCTGAGACCTTCATGAAGACGCACCCGGTCTTTTGCCTTGGTGGAACCGGTGAGCAGTCCCACCTTTACAGGCAGGTCACCTAAAAAAGCCTTGATGGTATCGTAGTGTTGGTTGGCCAGGATTTCAGTCGGCGCCATGATACTGGCCTGGAAACCGTTGTCAACAGCCATCAACATGGTCATCAAGGCCACCAGCGTCTTACCGCTGCCCACATCGCCTTGCAACAGGCGGTTCATCTGCCTTTCTTTGCCCACATCGTTGCGGATTTCTCTGAGCACACGCTTCTGGGCACCGGTGAGTTCAAAGGGCAGACAGGTGTGGTAAAACGTATTGAACAAGTCTCCCACCCGCTGGAAGGGGTATCCCCTGTATTTACGCTCCCTCTCTTTTGCATAGCGAAGGATGTGTAGTTGCAGGTAAAACAACTCTTCAAACGTAAGCCGGTACCTGGCTTGTTTGAGCAATTGTTGATTGGAGGGTATGTGTATCTGTACCAAGGCCTCGTGAAGGGGCATCAGTTTGTACTGTTGCAACAGATAGGCCGGCAGGGTCTCGGGCACTCTATCCTGTAAGGAACGGATCAGATTGACAATGATGGTGTGCATGGCCTTTGAATTCAGGTAATGCGCCTTCATTTTTTCCGTCGTGGTATAGAAGGGCTGGAGGCCAGCTTTGGGTTGTCCGGTTTGTTCGGCCGGCGTTTCAATGTCCGGGTGGGCGATGGAAAGTTGATGACCGTACACAGAGGGCTTGCCGAACACCACGTAGACTTGTCCAAGCTTATACTTGTCTTCCACGTATTTCAGACCCTTGAACCAAACCAGTTCCAGGCTACCTGTCCCGTCGGTAAACAGCGCCTTGATGCGCTTGCTGCGCCCCACGCCCAAGGTTTCAAAGGAGAGGAACTGCCCCTTGAGCTGTACGTAGGAGGCATCGGCTGTTAGTTCACTAATGGCTTGAAAGCGGGTTCTGTCAATGTACTTGTAAGGGAAAAAGTACAACAAGTCCTCTTGATTGAGCAGCTTGAGTTCCTTCTTCAACCATTCAGCCCTGGCGGGTCCTACCCCCGGGATGAACTTGAGTTCCTTGCTTGCCAGATCCAACACGCGCTATCGATGATTTGATTAAACGGAGCGTTCGAGGTAAAAAGCGGCCAATTCCAGGTCGGCCCCTTCGGTGATCTTTATGTTCTGTCGTTCCCCCTCTACCAGGTGAACAACACGCCCCATGGCTTCGTACACGGCGGCATCGTCGGTGTAATCGTTGCGGTCGGCTTGAGCATACGCTTGCTTGATCAAGGCAGCTGAAAAGGTCTGAGGAGTCTGTACCAAGCGGTACGCCGTCCTGTCGACAGCGTGATTACCATTGGCCTCCACCTGCCTGAGGCTTTCAATCAGAGGGGTAACGGGCAGCGCTGATCCATGGGTGGCCGCCGCTGCATAACACCGTTCGATGAGTGCCGTGGAAACCAGGGGCCTTACCCCATCGTGTATGGCTACCAGCCCAGCCTCATCGACAGCGGCCAGACCGTTTTTGACTGAGTCGAAGCGACAGTGTCCCCCCTGAACGATGGTATGGGGCAGGGTAAAGGCGTATGTCTCGCATAATGACTGCCAGTAGTCAATCTGGTCGGCCGGTAAGACAAGGACAATCCGTACATCGGGTTTCAGGAGGCCGAAGGTAGACAAGGTATGCATCAGCACAGGCTTGCCGTCAAGCAACAGAAATTGCTTGGGCAAGGCTTGTCCCATGCGTAAGCCTTTGCCACCTGCCATGATGAGGGCTGTCCGTTGCATCGACATGTCAACCTTGGGGATTAAATTGTTCGAACACCTGCTTGATGGTCTCATCGGTCTCGACAAGCTTCTGCCTGCATTGCTGCAAGAGCTCTACAGCCCGTTTCACCTGCTGGCTCATCAGGTCAACATCGGGGTTGTTCTTTTCCAAGGCAGCAAGGATTTGTTCCACTTCCTGCATGGCTTGGCTGTACGTCAAGGGGGATTCACTCATGGTTGGTCTGTTTTGATTGTAGTTTACTGATCAGGCACCCATCGGCCAAGCGTGTTTCAATCAAGGCGTCAACGGGCAGTTCCTCAATGGAACGCAGGGCTTTGCCTTGAAAAACGGTCAGGGAAAAGCCTTTTTTCAACATGGCCTCTGGCGAGAAGCCCAGGATGGATTGCTCCAACAGGCGCCAGCGTAACTGCTCTTGTTCCATCAGCGTATTGGCCTTCATGGTCAGACGGGTGGAGAGCAATGTATTTCGTTGTTGTTCCTCCAACAGAACGCCGCGGGTGGCTTGCCTGAGAGCCGACGATTGACGTTCCACCTTGAGGTTGGCCTGCATCAGTTGTTGTTGTACCAAAGATGCCAGCTGTCCTGGCAAACGCTGCATAGTGAGGCGTTGATTGTCGAGCACTTGCCTGACGCGACGCTGTAATCGGTCGGCCAAATCGTCCATCCTCATGGCCTGTTGGGCCAAGGTAGCAATCAGGTGTTCGGCGGCAGCGGTCGGGGTTTTGACCGACGTGTGCGCCACCCTGTCTAAAATGGAACTGTCTTTGTCGTGGCCCAGCCCCGTCAACAAGGGCAACGGGTATTGTGTTGCGTAAAAGCACAACGCATAATCATCGAAACACTGCAAATCGGCCACAGCACCGCCTCCACGTATGATGACCACCACATCGAAGGGGAGTCCACTGTCGATGACGCTATCGAGTGCCTGAATAATAGATCGGGGCGCCTCACCTCCTTGCATGGTCGCCGGGAAAAGCGCGGTGTAGAAAGAAAAACCGTATTCATTGTCAGTCAGTTGACGCATGAAGTCCTGGTAACCGGCTGCAGCGGGCGAGGAAATGATGGCTATCCGTCTGGGGATGACCGGCCATGGCCATTCCTTGTTCTGGTCGATGACGCCTTCCTTTTCCAGCCGTTTGAGAATTTCCTGGCGACGCCGGGCTTGATCGCCCAACGTGTAGGTGGGATCAATATCCTTGATTACCAGGCTGAAACCATACAGTTCATGAAAGTCAACCGCCACTTCAGCCAGGATTTGTAAACCTGGTGATAAATTCGTACCGGTTTGACGGAGAAAAGCCGGCTTCAGGTTTTGCCAGACACTGGCCCAAATGGTAGCCCTGGCTTTGGCACAAAGACTGTCCTGACCTTCTTTCTTTTGAATGAGTTCAAGGTAACAATGGCCCGAAAAATGCTCTTTGCATTCACTAATCTCAGCCTGCACCCAGTAAGTCCCAGGCATTTGTTGCCTGAGGTTGTTGCGTACCAATTGATTAAGTTCCTGTAAGGTCATTGCATGGCGCTGTTTACGGCTTCCCTCTAAGGGTATAAGCCTGATTTTAAAGACCGTCCAACCAAATCGATTAACCGGTGACTTACCGCTTGATCAAAACGACGGCAGAAGCGGCATAGCCCTCTTCCCTGCCCACGAAACCAAGCCGTTCGCTGGTGGTGGCTTTGATGGACACAGCATCGGGAGTCACCCGCAGAATGGCTGATAAGCAAGCCTGCATAGCGGGAATGTGCGGATTGAGTTTGGGCCTTTCAGCGGCCACCGTCGCATCAACGTTGCCAACGGTCCATCCATGCTGGGCCAGCAATTGTACGGTGCTTTCCAGCAAGATTTTGCTGTCTACGTTTTTATACGTGGGATCGGTGTCGGGAAAATGAAAACCAATGTCGCGTAGGCCGGCTGCACCGAGCAAGGCATCACAAATGGCATGAATCAGGACATCGGCATCGGAATGGCCCAACAGACCACGCTCATAATCAAGCTTGATGCCACCTATCCACAGTTCACGCCCAGCTACCAGCGCGTGTACATCATAGCCATAACCGACACGAATATCCATGGTGAGTATGGCTTATCAACGGTCTAACAATACACGAAGGCCTTCCATGTCGAATGCCAGGGAGAAACGCAACGTGCCATCAAGCGGATTACTTTGAGCCTGAGACACCAGGTAGGAAGCATCGAGCCTAAGCATGCTCATCTTGAAACCGGCTCCAAATGTGAAAAACTTGCGGTTGCCTTTGTACTCGTGTTCAAAATAATACCCCCCGCGAACGAAGAACTGATCGTTGTACGCATATTCAGCACCAATAGACCAGTAGATTTCCTGCAGTTCCTCTTTAAATCCGTTCGGGGCATCATTGAATGAGGTAAAAATGGCTTGTATGGGGGAAATGCCTTCACCGTTGTCGATGGAATCCTGCGGGGTGGGCACCAGTAATTTGTTCACGTCGGCCGAAAAGCGAAGCACATTGTAATCATCCATGGGGTAATTGAGCGATCCTCCCAATCTTAAATTGGCAGGCAGGAAATAATTGTTGTTACCTCCATCGTAGGAAATCTTGGAGCCGATGTTGGACACATTGAAACCAAAAGCCACCGAGCCACGTTCACGTCCGAAATAGACAGGGGCATTGTAATAGCCCGCAATATCGGCAGCAAAAGCACTACCGGCGGGATCGTCGCCACTCATCAGGTCAGACAGGATGTAACGCAGGGAGACGCCCATGGAAAAACGTTCGGACAATAAGCGGGAATAGGCCACATCAAACTCCATTTCATAAGGCTGAATGGTATAACCAGGGTCGGACAACATGCTACGCAGAATCACTTCACCCAAGGAAAAATACCTCAAGGAACCACTCAAAGACTGGATGTCATCCAGCTTGTAGTAGCCCATCAGTGAGGTCAGGTTGATGTCTGAAGATAACTTGGACAACCAAGGCGTATAAGATAAGGCAAAGCCGGCTGTGTTCTCGATGAAAGCATATTTGGAGGGATTCCAGTACTGGGAATAGACATCCGGTGTCGTGGCCGCACCCAAATCACCCATACCGCTGGCAACAGCATCGGGGGATACCCCAAGCGAGTATACGGAGCTTTGTATGGGGTTGTAGTTGTCTTCGGCCAAGAGAGGAAACGTGGTACCCAGGGCAATAAACATCAAAACAGCAAAGACTTTCTTCATAATAACAACAGTTGAATCGTTAGCGAACAAACATACTTACAAAAACTGAAACCGCCTCGATTTATTGTGGCAAGACCTGGATTTTTTCAGCAATCATGGCTTCACCTCCAGTAGCATCCAGCGCGCGCACACGGCAAAGATAAATACCTCCAGGCACCCGCCTACCCCTGGTATCAACCAGGTTCCATTCAAGGATATCGCTCTGTTGCTGACCGGCTTGCATGGTGGTGGTTTCTTCCCAGCAAACCTGTCCCATCAGGCTTACAACCGACATGGTGACAGTCACAGGCACATCAGGCCTATTGTGTTCAAAGCGAAATTGGTAACTATCGGAAAGACGGGCAGCGATTAAATTGCGCAACACCGGTTCCTGGCCTGGATTAACGGTGAATGACAAACGTTGCACCGAGGCGTTGTTGTTGACATCCCACGCCCTGAATGTCAGGTTGTGTTTGCCGGCGGTCAAGGTGGGCAGCACATACTGCACCGTCCCCGATTGGAAACTACCCACATCGGCCATGTAGTAGTTGCTGAGGGAATAAACCTGATTGGGGTCATCGTCTATGACCAGTTGGAAATCATGCCCAATACCCTGTGTTGACGAGTTTAAGCCCACATTATCCGTCACCTTGGCAATCAAAGTGGGGGTTTCGTTCACCGATTGCTTTGGCGTCCAGGTGGTGTCGTTCAGGAAAAGCCGGATGGTTGGACCCACCGTGTCTTGTACGGCCTGGTCGTACGTGCCGCCCAGGGCAAATTTGTCGAAATAACCGTGACCTTCGTTGATACTTGCATTGTCACAGACGTAGAGGTTGATGCGGCCTTGCTTGTACGAATACTGGATATCCTTGGGAACCACAAAGGAAAAGCGGAAACGGCCGTTGACAACACTGTCCTTACCTGTGAAAAGCACCTTGGTTCTATCGTAGTAGGTGAATATGTCTGCCCCGTTGCTACCCAGGGTTTTTACCTGAGAAGCTGCGTCCAGGATGGTAGGATGCACCACACCATTGAAGGTATCAGCAAAACTGCCGTCTTCCGTATAGACGTTGCCTTCGATGGTGACGGTTTGCAAGGCCTGGAAGGTATCAATAGCGGCGGATACGGGTTTACCATTTATGTGCGTGACCGCGACGCTGTATTCGGGGTAAGCCAACTTCATGGCCGGATCGCCAATTAGGGTAAAGCTCAGTTTGTTACTGTCCCCGTTCATGGCCGCCGAGCTTTTTGTCAGGTACATGATCTCACCCAACGTATTGCGTTTGCCGTTCCGACGTGAGAAGATATGATTGGTAAACTGCTGGTTGAGCATGTAATTGTTGCTCGCATACACAATACGGGTAGTAGTAAACAAGGCAATAGCACCGCCCCTGGGATTAAGAAAAGCCGATTCCCCACCCGACTCGTCGCCTGAATCAAATCGGGTAAAATCGCAGGTAGCTGTCACCCAAAGGGGTAGACTTGTATTCACCATATCCTTGACCCTGGCTTGGGTTAAAATCTTTTCTTCGGCCCATTCTGTTGTAGAACCATGGCCTGTGTAATTAAGCATGAGCAAGCCCATGTCCATCAAATCTGAAAAACGGCTCACCCCGTCAGGAATAGTCACACCGGATGCTTCAGTCACCTTTTTGTACGCGTCTACATAGATGCGGTTGACCATAAACTGAGGAAACGTAATTTCCACGGAAGACGCCAGGGATTCAGCCTGTATGGTATGAATGTTGCCATCACCATCATCGGCCAGGTAGAGCAAACGGTTTTTCCAGGGCCCTTTCCGCTTATTTTTCATGTAATTAAGGGTCTTGTCCACCACGGCCTTGGCTTGTTGGACAGAGTGTACGGGGAAACGACCGATACCGATATCAAGCTTGGCTGCTGCCAGATTAGCCCCTTCTGTATCATCGAGAAAGCCAAAGTAATCATCGGTCACAAACGAAGATTCACCCTCGAGGCTTTCTACCGACTGGTAGGTCAACAACCAGTTGCGTTTTTGGCCGCCTTTCGAAAAGGCGGTGGAGACCATCCTGTTATCATACACACCGCCTCCAAACAACAACAAGTAATCGGGCAATTCGTCTTCGTTGGTGGCCCTGTCGTAGTAAAGTTTCATCATCCGTCGATAAGCCGTGGCATCGGGCGTACCTGACGAGAATTCATTATACACTTGTTCCGGTGTCACAATCAGGACGCTTAAGCCATCCATGGTCGTATGTGCCTGAGCCAGCCTCAAGGCTTGTTCCCTGAAAATGGGCGGTGCAATAATGACCATATCGGGTTGATGGGCGTGCAGGTCCTGGTTGGTAACAGCCCCTTCGATGGTGGGCTTGGGTATGCTGCCGGTCAGGTTGACGCAAGCGTACTCTCTGAGAGTGGCGGTTGAAGCAACAAAGCGGAACGTGCTACCGGTAAGGTTGCCATCGACCAGGGTCATATTAACAGGGTCGGTTACATCAAAGACGAGCGTAGATGGTCCGGCTCCTTCCACCATAAAGGAGGCCACTGCTCCAGCCGCCACGCTGGCCGGATCCCTGAAGGTGAAGGGGGCTGAGGCAACCTTAAGCGGCCTGCGCAGGTTGAATTGAATGTAATTCAGGTAAGCCCTGGGGGTGGCAACATTACCGTTCCTGATGTATTCCACATCAACTTGAAGGGTGTTGCTACGGGGTCTGAAGGAGATAGCCCGGTTGGCAGCTTTGCCGTAGTTGTAATCCCCAGAACCGCTTGAATTGTAGGCCCACATTGACAGCGTGCCCACCCAGCTGCCATTCAAGTTCACATTGGCATAGCTGGTAGCTGAGTTGTAAGCGGCTGTTTCAATGATCATTGTCGACAGTGCGGTGGTATCTATGTCAGCCACATTGAAGGTGAACGTTTGGTAAGGCATGGTGTACAAGTCCTCTCCGAAGAGTTCACGTCCGGTGCCGCTGTTCTTTACCGATTCACCCATGCTCACCAGCTCTTTTTCGTGTAGCAACAGGTCAGTGTACGTTGTCACCGTCCGGTTGGGGGTGAGCGTCGAACTGGCCCGATTAGCCACCAGGCTCCCCTCCTGGCGTTCACCGAGGAAATAGTAAGCTTTGTCGGAATAATGGTTTCGCGTCCTGGTTAAGTAGGTCTTAGTGTTGTTGAGCGCCCAGGAAATGGGACCCTGTGCATAAAAAAGCAGGTAATCACCACTGTTGAAGACGCCATCCGAGCCTGTCACCAACCACATGGCCACAGGGGGTAGATCGTCCAGGTAATCGCCTTTTCTGAAGTCTTCTGACAACAGCTTGCCTCCGTACCCATACACTTGCACCTTGGCTGGATTGAATCCCAATTTGACAATGTCGTCATACGTCAGCCTGTACAGGCCGGATTGGGTCACACTGAGCTTGCGCCATTTGCCCGATGACAGGACTGAATGTTCCGCATAGGTTTGGCCTGCTCTCAAGGATGGGTATGTGACGTTAATGGGTCCTGACACGGCCAACTTGGTCGTCCATTTATTGGCGGCTTCCCATTCGATGACACGGGAGGAGGCCGACAGATTGGTGCCAATCAACAGCCACGTAAACAAGCAAATAGCAAGGACACGTTTGGACATGAACAAGCGGTGTAAAGGTATATTGCTAAAACGGGAAAAGGGTGGGTTTCGTATATCACTTGACCCGCAGGTCCAGGCATTTACGGTCTTCCAAAAAGCCTTCCAAGTGATCTCCGACAGCCAAAGCACCTATACCTGAGGGGGTTCCCGTATAAATCAGGTCGCCTGTTTTGAGGGTGAAAAAGCGCGAAACGTATTCGATGATGGTATCGATGGTAAAAATCATATCGGCTGCATGCCCTTGCTGCACGGTATTACCGTTGCGCAACAGGCTGAAGTGGAGTTGCTGGATGGGCCCCAATGTTTCTACCGGCTCAAAACTGCCCACCACAGCCGATTGGTCGAACCCTTTGCACAGGTCCCAGGGTTTACCCTCGCTACGAAGGCGTTGTTGCAAATCCCTGGCCGTTAAATCCAGGCCGACGGTCACCGCATCGTAGTAGCGGCTGGCGTACTTGGCAGTAATGCTTTTGCCCAGTCGGTTAATACGGATGACCAACTCCGTTTCATAATGGATGGCGGAGTTGAAATCGGGCAGAAAAAAAGGCATATTGGCTGATGGTCGCTTTTCAGTGGCCTCAAGCAAAGAAGAGTCGGGTTTGCTGAATATGACGGGCTCCTGAGGGATGGGGTTGCCTAGTTCCTTCAGGTGTTCCCGGTAGTTCATACCGACGGCAAGAATCTTCATAAGGCTTGGTTTAGGTCAACGGCGCTCCAACCGATTGAAGATAAGCGCCATATGTGCATATATCGAGGTATTCTGCACGACAATATTTTCAGGCATGTGTATCCGGAAGGGGGTAAAGTTCCACACGGCTTTGATACCGCCCGCCACCATACATTCGGCCACAGCCTGTGCCTTCTCGACAGGAACGGTCAGAATACCGATACATATGGAAGATGTGGTCCGCATGGCGGGGTACTCATCGATGTGATAAACGGGAATCCCGTTGATGGTCTGACCGATGACAGCAGGATTGACATCGAAGCCGGCAACAATTTCCAAACCGTATTGAGAGAGTCCTTTGTCGTGCAACAGGGCACCGCCCAAATTACCCACACCAAACAAGTAAGCTTGGCGGGTCTGCCTGAACCCAAGAAAGTCTTCCAGGACTTCTATCAGGCTTTTTACATCGTAACCTACCCGGGTTTTACCGGAAACATTCAACAACGAGAGGTCTTTGGCTATCTGTGAGGCGCTGACGTTGATAGCGCGGGCTATTTGGGTAGATGATATAAAATTCTCACCTTGGTCGGCGGCCAGTTTCAAGTAGGCCAGGTACCAGGGAAGTCGTCTCAACGTAGGTTCGGGAATACGTTCTGTCTCCATCATTTTGGTAGGTTCCATTGGCGAGAGCGTGTTCAATTCGCACAAAAATACAAAAAAAATCCATTACAATGTTTTACTTTTGTTGGACAATCCATTAACACAATCAATTACATTCATGAGCACGACAGACTGGAAAGCCAAACTCGGTGCGTTGTCCGGTAAAGTAGATGACACCTCGTCAAAAGAGACAACACCTGAAAAGACCTCAAAAATCCCGACCAATGTCGTGTCAAGTGTGACCAAAAAGCAATCGGAGCCTGTCGTTATTCGCTTTGAGCGACGTGGCGGAAAACCGACTACAATCGTCAGCCGTGTGGAGGGCGATCAGGAAACGGTGGGTGCGTTGGCGGCTAAGCTCAAGAAGGTTTGTGGTACTGGGGGGTCGTTCAGGGATGACGAGATTTTGATCCAGGGTGATGTGAGGGTGAAGGTGGCTGGGCTGCTGGAGAAAGAGGGTTACAGAGTCAAGGGCGACATTCGGTAAGCTTGATTCCGCTCCCTTTGGGGCTCTTATTCTCTTCGATACCGAGCCCCGTCAAGGGGAGCGGTTTCGAAGGAAAAACTGATGGGAAGCGGCCTCGAAGGAAGGGGGTGAAAAAACAACACCGGAAGCTAATGCTACCGGTGCTGATCTTTGAGCGGCTGTTGGCTGACAGCCGGCTAAGCGTGTCGATTCGTTCTTATTCCTGATTCAGGGTGACACGTTTAAATGCTGTGGCTTTCAATTCCTTGTCGTTAGCGGTCAAGTATTGTTGAACGGTCATCTTGGCGTCCTTGATGAAAGCCTGTTCAACCAAGGTAGATTCCTGGTAGAACTTGTTCAAACGACCCTGAGCAATCTTATCCAGCATGTTTTCAGGCTTGCCTTCTTCACGTGCTTTGTCACGACCGATTTCCAATTCAGTTTCAATCACCTTGGCAGGAACAGCTTCGCGGTTCAATGCAATGGGGCTCATGGCAGCTACCTGCATGGCTACATCGCGACCAACGTGTAAATCGACAGCCTTGTTGAAGGCGACGATGGTGGCCAGTTTGTTGCCCGGGTGGATGTAGGAAACAGCGGCTTCGCCGTTTACTACTTCGTAGAAGTCCAATTCCATCTTTTCACCGGTAATACCGATGCGTTCGGTAATGTTGTCTTGAACACTGCGTTCTCCGAGCTTGAGGTTTCTCAAGTCTTCCAGGGTGGCGGGCTTTTCAGCCAGCGCCAAGTCAAGGATGGACTGGGTCAGCGCGATAAAATCAGCGTTTTTAGCAACAAAGTCGGTTTCACACTTCAAGGCCAATACAGCGGCAAATCCACCATTAGCGCCGGCCAACACGCAACCTTCAGAGGCTTCGCGGTCGGAACGTTTAGCGGCTACAGCCTGTCCTTTTTTACGAATGATTTCGATGGCGGCCTCCATATCGTTGTTGGCCTCGATCAATGCGTTTTTGCAATCCATCATCCCAGCACCCGTCATTGTACGGAGCTTGGAGATTTCTGCCATAGTTACTGCCATATGCTTTCTATTTTTAGTCTTCGTCTTCTTTGATATACTTGGAGGCTACCTTGGCCTTGATGGCTTCGGCATCGTCCTTTTGAATCAGCTCTTTCTTGGCTTTGCCACGACGTTCGCGTTTTACTGGAGCTTCAGCCTTTTCGTCGCTATCAGCGGCGGCGTTGCTGTCAGCTTTTTCCACTTTGCGTTCTTCCAGACCTTCCTGGATGGCGGCACACAATGTTGAGATGATTATTTCGATGGACTTAGAGGCGTCATCGTTGGCTGGAATCACGAAATCAACCTGGTTGGGATCTGAATTGGTATCAACCATGGCGAAAACGGGAATACCGAGGCGTTGAGCTTCCAGAACGGCGATCTGTTCTTTCATGACGTCAACCACAAACAGGGCTGAAGGCAAACGGTTCAGGTCGGCGATGGAACCAAGGTTCTTTTCCAGTTTGGCGCGTTGACGGGAGACCTGCAGTTTTTCGCGTTTCGACATATTGTCGAACGTTCCGTCTGTCATCATCTTGTCGATGGTGGTCATCTTCTTAACAGCCTTGCGGATGGTGGGGAAGTTGGTCAACATACCGCCCGGCCAACGTTCAATCACGTATGGCATATTGACGGATGTAGCCAAATCGGCAACAATTTGTTTGGCTTGCTTCTTAGTGGCGACGAACAGGATCTTCTTGCCGGCTTTGGCGATATTTTTGAGGGCATCAGCAGCCTCGTCTACCTTGGCTACCGTTTTGTGAAGATCGATGATATGGATGCCGTTGCGTTCCATGAAAATGTACGGTGCCATGGCAGGGTTCCATTTTCTCTTAAGGTGTCCGAAATGCACACCGGCTTCCAAAAGTTGATCAAAATTAGTTCTGGACATGTTAGTTTGTTTAATCGTTTACTTTCTTTGGATTCAATCAATCGCAAGGTAGTTCTGTCTGGTTCTCACCGGCAGAAGTCCCTGCCATTTAGATACTAAACGCTTCTTTTGTCGTGTTAAAAAAAGCAGTGGTATCAACCATCAACGCTTGCTGAACTGGAAGCGCTTCCTGGCTTTGGGGCGACCCGGTTTCTTGCGTTCAACGACGCGTGCGTCGCGGGTCATGAAGCCTTCAGCACGCAAAGCGGCTTTGTCTTCGGGATTGATCTTGACCAGGGCGCGGGCGATAGCCAGGCGGAGGGCCTCAGCTTGTCCTTTAAAACCGCCACCGTCCAGGTTAACACGGATGTCGTATTTCTCGGCTACACCCAGTTTGTTCAGCGGTTGTTTAACCACATACTGAAGGATGCTGGAGGGAAAATAATTGTCGAGTGTGCGTTTGTTGATTGTGATGGCGCCGTTACCTTCGGTCAAAAAGACACGGGCGATGGCTGCTTTTCTTCTTCCTATTGCATTTACTGCTTCCATACTGCTTATTTAAGAGTGTTTAAATCGATGGCTGTAGGGTTCTGTGCAGCGTGCGGATGTTCGCTGCCTGCATACACGTAAAGATTGCCAATGATGGCATCGCTCAGCTTGTTTTTGGGGAGCATGCCCAACACCACTTTCTTATACAGTTTGAGAGGGTCCTTAGCCAGGATTCTGGCAGGATTCGACTCACGTTGACCACCGGGATAGCCCGTGTGGCTCAAATAAATACGGTCATTCCATTTGTTGCCCGTCAATTTTACTTTTTCTGCATTGATGATGATCACATTGTCACCGCAATCTACGTGAGGGGTAAAGCTCGTCTTGTACTTGCCTCTCAGCAACTTGGCGACTTTGGTTCCCAAACGGCCCAGAATCTGGTCGGTGGCATCTACCACGACCCAGTTCTTTTGAACGGTGGCCTTGTTTGCAGAAATGGTCTTGTAACTTAAAGTATCCACTGCTTACTGTTTTGTTGTTTAACACTAGGCTAATTCCTTCGCTGACCCTTGTTCAGGACACATTGAACAATATAATCGGCTAAGAATTAAATTCTTACACTTTTTTTGATAATAATCGGCCTGCAAAAGTACGGCGATTTTTCGGATTTACCAAACTAACAAACCCCTGAT
>JAAYBL010000012.1 GCA_012718945.1 Bacteroidales bacterium | reverse complement strand
TCCTGGGTTTTTGCACGGGTCGAGAGACTCGAACTCCCGACACTCGGTTTTGGAGACCGATGCTCTACCAACTGAGCTAGACCCGTGTGTTAAAAAAAGCTTCCCCTTCATCAGTGGAAGCTTTTTTAGGGTTTAATGTGATTTTATCAATCAAGGATTTCGGTAATCTGACCGGAACCAACCGTACGACCACCTTCGCGGATAGCGAAGCGAAGACCAACGGAGCAAGCTACCGGGTAAATCAATTCTACATTGATTTCCAAGTTGTCACCAGGCATAACCATTTCCACACCTGCAGGCAGGGAGATTTCACCGGTAACGTCCAAGGTACGGATGTAGAACTGAGGACGATACTTGTTGTGGAATGGAGTATGACGACCACCTTCTTCTTTCTTCAAGATGTAAACGGAAGCCTTGAACTTGGTATGAGGAGTTACCTTGCCCGGGTGGGTGATAACCATACCACGTTTGATTTCGTTTTTGTCAACACCACGGAGCAACAAACCTACGTTGTCACCAGCTTGACCTTCGTCAAGAATCTTGCGGAACATTTCCACACCAGTTACAACAGATTTCTTTCCTTCGGAGCCCAGACCGATGATCTGAACTTCTTCACCCGTCTTGATGATACCGGTTTCGATACGGCCAGTAGCCACGGTACCACGACCAGTGATGGAGAAGACGTCTTCAACAGGCATAAGGAAAGGTTTGTCCACGTCGCGGGCGGGCAGATCGATCCAGCTGTCGACAGCGTCCATGAGTTCCATGATTTTGTCTTCCCATTGGGCAACACCGTTCAAACCACCAAGGGCAGAACCGCGGATGACAGGGGTATTGTCACCATCAAATTCATAGAATGACAGCAGGTCACGCATTTCCATTTCAACAAGTTCGAGCATTTCTTCGTCGTCGACGGAGTCGCACTTGTTCATGAAAACAACCAGCTTAGGTACGTTTACCTGACGAGCGAGCAGGATGTGTTCGCGGGTCTGAGGCATGGGACCGTCAGTAGCAGCAACAACGATGATAGCACCGTCCATTTGGGCAGCACCAGTAACCATGTTCTTCACATAGTCAGCGTGACCCGGGCAGTCAACGTGAGCATAGTGACGGTTGGCCGTCTGATACTCAACGTGTGAGGTGTTGATCGTGATACCTCTTTCTTTTTCTTCCGGTGCGTTGTCAATCTGATCGAATGACTTAACTTCGGAAAGGCCTTTTTTTGCCAAAACCGTGGTGATAGCAGCGGTCAAGGTCGTCTTACCGTGGTCAACGTGGCCGATGGTCCCGATGTTGACGTGGGGTTTACTCCTGTTAAAATGTTCTTTAGCCATAACTCAAAGATTATAAAATGAACGAAAAATTTTTTCTTGAGCCGGTGCCGAGATTTGAACTCGGGACCTCTTCCTTACCAAGGAAGTGCTCTACCACTGAGCTACACAGGCAATTTTAAAAGAGCGGGAAACGGGACTCAAACCCGCGACCCTCAGCTTGGAAGGCTAATGCTCTATCAACTGAGCTATTCCCGCATATTGGCCAGACAACCGGTCATCTCCCTTGCGGAAGCACCGGTCGCAAACCAAGTGAACCACCTATCCGTCAACGTCTTGACGTTTTGGTACGATTCGTGGGCAGTGATGGATTCGAACCACCGTAGGTATCAACCAGCAGATTTACAGTCTGCCCCATTTGGCCACTCTGGTAACTGCCCTTACATTGTTTACCTGCGTACGCCTTACGCAGCCGTCCCTCAAGGCCTACAGGTTCAAGAGAAACGGCTGCAAATGTAGGTGTTTAATTTGAATCCACAAAGAGTTTTGAAGAAAAATTATTTAGGTCTGCCTTTTTCTTTTATCTTGATCAGCTGCTTCTGTATGGCTTCCAGGGCTGTATCTACCGATTCCTCAAATGTATCACTCACCTTGGAGGCAAAAAGTTCGGAACCGGAGATGCGCACTTTCACCAACGCCTCCTTATTCATGGCTGTTTCCGGCTTGACCACCTTTAGCACAACTTCCGTTTCTAAAATGTCGCCGTAGAACACTTCCAACTTCTTCACTTTCTTCTCTATGAACATTTCCAACGCGGCTGTAGCATCGAAATGTATCGACTGAATGCTGATTCCCATAGTTAATCCTCCTTATTTTATGCTCTAGGATGAGCTTGTTTGTACACTTTTTTCAATTCTTCAAAGGTCGTGTGGGTGTAGACCTCTGTGGCGGCCAGGCTGCTGTGGCCCAACAACTCCTTGACGGCGTTAAGTTCGGCGCCTTCGTTCAACAGCGTGGTAGCAAAGGTGTGCCTTAGCACATGAGGGCTGCTTTTGGTCAGGGTGGCTGCATGTGTGAGTTTGGTGTGAATAATGCGGTAGACAAGCTGAGGGTAGAGGGGAGCACCATCAGGACGGACCAAAAAGTGAGTCGTCGGGCCGGGAACAACCTCGCTACGCAAGGCCAGGTAATCGTTCACCATGCGCCCCAACGCGTCGCCAAACGGAATCAACCGCTGTTTGTTTCGTTTACCGGTCACTTTTACGAATCCGGATGCCGTATCGACATCCTTGTCCTGAAGGCCAATCAACTCGGAACGACGCATACCCGTTTGATAAAACAGTTCAATGATAAGCCGGTCACGAACGGTTTCAAACGGGTGGCCTTTCCGACCTTCCAGTAGTCTAGCCTTGTTCACCTCTTCCTCTTTTAAAAAGACAGGAAGTGGTTTATGTATTTTTGGAGATGGAATACGACTGGCCGGATTGGTACCGACCAAATCTCTGCGAATGAGGTATCGCCAGTAGGATTTCAAGCAAGACAACTTGCGATTGACTGTGCGGGGAGACATACCCTCGTCCATCAACGCCACCAACCATGCACGTATCATGTCGGTCGTTACGTCTGCGGGGTTATCCGTACCATAGGTATCACTTAGGAAATCGACGAACCCGGCAAGATCACGTCCATACGCAAGAACGGTATGAGCAGAAAAATTCTTCTCATACCGTATATATTGGATATATTCGTCGACCCACATAGGCTCGTTGCACTTGCTGTGAGCAACGAATATACAAAGAAAAAACGAATTTGGCAAACAAAAACACGGCACCGACAAGAATGCCGGCCTGTGTCAACCAACCAGTCTGATTATTCTTCTGACTGGTGGAGCTGTTGGATGTAAGCGGCCTTCATCATCATTTTGCGCTTGGCAACGGATGGCTTTGTGAAAGCTTGCCTGCTCCTAAGTTCTTTAACGGTACCCGTTTTCTCAAATTTGCGTTTGAACTTCTTCAGCGCCTTTTCAATGTTTTCGCCTTCTTTTACAGGAACTACGATCATACTGTACTGGACTTTAATGGTTGATTTTTATCGGACTGCAAAATTAGGCAAAGGCTTTGATTTACCAAACAAAAAACCGAAAAAGATTTTAAGAATTTTCGCGATGGGCAAT
Organism: Bacteroidales bacterium; assembly: GCA_012718945.1. Classification (GTDB taxonomy): domain Bacteria; phylum Bacteroidota; class Bacteroidia; order Bacteroidales; family UBA1402; genus UBA8389. The sequence goes on along the minus strand of JAAYBL010000012.1, from coordinate 15,652 downwards.
TAAAACGTATTTTTGCCCATCAAACAACATTGGCTACCATGACTGTAAATAGCGAACAAGGCTGTCAACAGCTACCCCTACTACCATCTCCCGGCAGCGCCGAAAGGATAACCGAGATCACACGACGCCTCAGCCGGCTCAGGGACTATTTGAAACAGCAAGGGCTGGATGCTTACATTATCCCATCATCCGATCCACACCAAAGTGAATATTTGGCCGAATGCTGGAAATTCAGAGAGTACCTGTCGGGCTTCAGCGGATCATTCGGCACCTTGGTGGTAGCCAACGACGCAGCTGGCTTTTGGACAGATTCCAGGTATTTCCTCCAGGCCGAAAAAGAATTGGAAGGAACAGGCATCACCTTATTCAGACTAGCTGTACCTGGCACACCCGCACTTGAAGCGTGGATAGCCTCGCAAGGCTACAAGCAAGTTGGCCTTGACGGTAGCCAATTTGCCACCAATGAAGTGTTGCGATTAATCCGCTATTTTGCAGACAGGGGCGTCAGACTCAACGCCGACTGCCATCCATATACAATGGTATGGCCAGACAGACCTGCCATGCCACAAGTACCTATTCAGGTTTTCCCGGAACACATCAGCGGAGAGACAGTATCTGAGAAGCTAGCCAGGATACGCAAAGCCCTGACAGATGCCAACGCTGACAGTTTGACGGTTACCACCCTGGATGATTTAGCCTGGCTGTTTAATATCAGGGGCATGGATGTGGATTTCAACCCGGTCGTCATGGCATTCGCCTATGTTGACCTACAACGTTGCCTGTTATTTGTTGAGTCCACCAAATTATCCGAGGCTACCAGGGAACACCTTACCGGCTACGGCGTTGAATTGGCAGGCTACAACGACTTCGTCCCCTTCATGGGTCGCCAGAAGGGCGTTCGTCTTCTCTTCGACAAAGCCAGAAGCAATTATGAGTTGTACTCCAAACTTGACGACAGCTGCACCATTATAGAGGGACTAACCCCCATCGCCCTATTAAAAGCCTGCAAGAACCAGGTGGAACTGGCCGGTTACAAGGAAGCCAACCTCAAGGACGGCGTGGCATTGGTCAAACTATTCAGATGGCTGGAAGAAGAAACCAGGCCTGGAAAAACAACGCCCTACCCTACTGAATGGAGCATCGCTGAAAAAGCCGCCGCTTTCAGACGTGAGCAAGGCGACTACGTTTGCGAGAGCTTCGCACCCATTGTCTCCTTCAAGGATCACGGGGCTGTTGTGCATTACGAAGCTACACCCGAGAGCAGTTACACGGTGGAAGGTGAGGGTGTCCTTTTGCTGGATCTGGGCGCCCATTACCTGCACGGCAGCACAGACACCACCAGGACTCTCTACCTCAATGGCCAACCGTCCGACTTGTTCAAAGCCGACTATACCACATTATTAATGGGTGTCATGGCCCTGACCAATGTGAAATTTCCCGAAGGCACCAGAGGCACCCAACTCGACATTATGGCCAGGCAGTATATCTGGCAACGCCGCATCAACTACCTTCATGGTACCGGCCATGGTGTTGGCCACTGCCTTTTCGTGCACGAAGGCCCTCAAAGCATTCGCATGAACGAAAATCCCGTCACCATCGAACCGGGCATGGTCATGTCCAATGAACCAGCCATATACCGCACCGGATTATGGGGTGTCAGGGTTGAAAATGTGATTCACTGTTACGAACTGGAGCCGTCCGACTACGGACGCTTCTTCGGATTTGAAACCCTGACCCGTGTCCCGCTGGAACGCAACTGCATTGAAACGTCGCTGCTCAGTCCCGATGAACGGGCATGGATAGACGCATACCACCAACAGGTCTACACAGACCTGGCCCCTCGCCTCACACCAGAGGAATGCGATTGGCTTAAGGCCAAAACCAGCCCTTTGGAATGATACCTTATATAATAACCAACCACTATGGCATTAATCAAATCAGTCAGGGGATTCAACCCCGTTTATGGCGAAAACTGTTATTTCGCCGATAACGCAACGATCATTGGCGACGTCGTCATGGGCGACGGCTGCAGCATCTGGTACAACGCAGTCCTCAGGGGCGATGTAAATAGTATCCGGATAGGGAACAACGTGAATATTCAGGACGGTTCGGTCCTGCACACCCTTTTCCAAAAGTCAGTCATTGAAATTGGCGACAACGTGTCCGTTGGCCACAACGTAACCATCCATGGTGCTACCATCGAAGACAACGCACTGATTGGTATGGGCTCCGTCGTGCTGGATCATGCCGTCATTGGGGAGGGTGCCATCGTAGCCGCAGGATCTGTCGTGCTAAGTGGCACAAAAGTAGAGCCTTACAGCATTTACGCAGGTGTGCCCGCTAAATTCGTCAAGATGGCCGATCCCGAACAAACGCGTACCATCAACAAGCGCATTTCTGACAACTATCAGTTCTATGCCAGTTGGTACCAGGAAAAGCCCGAACGCACCTCTCTTCTGGATACGGATTGAGAGCCAACCGGGAAAAAAAAAGAAAAAAGGGCGTATATGCCTCGTTTTTTATAATTTTGCGGCGCCGTATTTTGGCAAATCCGCAACAAAACCTCATCGATGCCAAGTAATTTAGTCATTGTCGAATCTCCAGCCAAAGCCAAAACCATTGAAAAATTCCTTGGGGAATCTTACAAGGTCATGTCCAGCTTCGGTCACATCCGTGACCTAAGAAAAAAGGATTTTGGCGTGGATATTTCGAACCATTTCCAACCCGTGTATGAAATTCCCACCGACAAACGAAAGTTGGTACAGGAACTCAAAAATCAAGCCAAAAAGGCAGACACTGTCTGGCTGGCATCTGATGAGGACCGGGAAGGAGAAGCCATCGCCTGGCACCTGGCCGAAGTGCTTGAACTAGACCAGGAAAGGACCAACCGCATAGTTTTTCATGAAATCACCAAGGACGCCATCCTTGCTGCCATCAAGAAACCCAGACGCATCGACAACAACCTGGTGGACGCACAGCAAGCCAGGCGCGTACTCGACCGCATCGTCGGTTTTGAACTGTCTCCTGTCTTGTGGCGGAAAATCAAGCCCTCTTTATCAGCAGGACGTGTCCAATCGGTAGCCGTCCGCCTCATCGTTGAAAAAGAGCGTGAAATCCAACAATTCGAAGCCGAAGCCTTTTTCAAGGTCAGCGCCCTATTCAGACTGACAAGCCTGGATGGACACACGACCACGCTCAAGGCCGACCTTGGCAAGCGCTTTAAAACCAAAGAAGAAGCTCATGCCTTCTTGTCTTTGTGCAAAGACGCATCATTCAATATAATCGATATCAGCACCAAGCCGGGCCGCAAGACACCAGCCGCCCCCTTCACCACCTCCACCCTCCAGCAGGAGGCCGCCAGGAAGTTAGGCATGTCGGTATCACAGACCATGATGATTGCTCAACGCTTGTACGAATCAGGTAAGATCACCTATATGCGTACAGACTCGGTCAATCTGTCAAGCCTGGCCATCAACACCTCCAAAGCCGAAATTGAGGCCATGGCAGGCGAGCGCTACATCAAGGTTCGCCACTATCAGACCAAATCCAAAGGCGCTCAGGAAGCCCACGAAGCCATACGTCCCACATACATGAACGTCAGGGCCATCGATGGCAACGCTCAGGAAAAACGCCTGTATGAACTGATCTGGAAGCGGACCATTGCTTCACAGATGGCCGATGCTGAATTGGAAAAAACCACAGTGGCCATCGGAATGTCCAACTCCAGGGAAACGTTTGAAGCCGTTGGTGAGGTCATCACGTTTGATGGCTTCCTCAAGGTGTACATGGAATCGTTCGATGAAGAGGGCGACACAGAAAACAGCAGCAAAACCTTACCAGCTATCAGCAAGGACGATGCGCTGACATTGGAAAGTGCGACCGCCACAGAACGATACACCCAACGCCCGTTCCGCTATACAGAAGCGAGTCTGGTGCGCAAACTGGAAGAACTGGGTATAGGACGACCCTCTACCTACGCTCCTACCATCTCGACCATTCAGCAACGTGAATACGTAAAGAAGGAAGACAGAGAGGGCCAGCCCAGGCAATATACGCAACTGGAACTCCTCCAGGATGTCATCAAAGAAGAGATGTTGACCGAAACCTTCGGTACGGAAAAGGGAAAACTATTCCCCACCGACATAGGCATGGTGGTCAACGACTTCCTGTTTGAATCCTTTCCTGACATCCTCGATTTCAATTTTACAGCCTCTGTCGAGAAACAATTCGACCAGATTGCAGAAGGGGAAGCCACATGGAATAACGTGATCAGCGACTTTTACGAATCCTTCCACCCAGCCGTCGAACAAGCAGCAGCCTGGTCCAAGCAGAAAGTGGGCGAACGCGTACTGGGCACTGACCCCAAAAGCGGTAAACCAGTTTCCGTACGCATCGGCCGATTTGGTCCCATCGTCCAGATTGGCGTAGCCGAGGATGAAGAAAAACCCCGTTTTGCCTCCTTGCTGAAAGACCAACGTATGGACAGCATCACCCTAGAAGAAGCGCTGTCGTTATTCAAACTCCCGCGTACAGTAGGCGAATTTGAAGGTAAAACGCTTTCAGTCGGTATTGGCCGTTTCGGTCCCTACGTCAGACACGATGGAGGCTACGTCTCCATCCCCAAGACATTAGACCCGATGGAAATCGACCTCGACGAATGCATCGCCCTGATTCAGAAAAAACGAGAAGAAGAGAACAATAGGATCATCCATCATTTTGAGGCTGAAGGCATACAGGTTTTAAATGGTCGTTATGGACCTTACCTGACCAAAGATGGGCTGAATTACCGCATCCCCAAAACAACGGATCCCTCCACCTTGACAGTCGATGATTGTTTATCACTGATTGAGGCCCAAAAGGACAAACCAACCAACGGCGGTTTCCGTAAACGGGGTACCAAAGCTACAGCAACATCAGCAGCCAAGAAATCATCAACGGCCAAGAAAACACCGACAGCTTCTAAAGCGAAAACGACAAAAAAAGCCACAACGACCAAGAAAGCAGCAGCCTCGAAAAAAACGACAGACAAGTAAATGTAGTCGAAGAACGTAGCGACCCTTTTTTCTGGAAACAATCCATAAAGCAGCAACCCCGCTAATCGAATGATTGGCGGGGTTGTTTTGTACCTTCACAAACACATTAACCTAATACTGTTTACCTGTAATCTTTCAGAAGTTGCTGCAAGCGTCTTCTAGCGAAGAAAATCCTACTTTTGACTGTACCCAATGGCAAATTCATGGCTTCAGCAATGGCTTCATACTTATAACCAGCCACGTGCATGGCGAAAGGTTGTCGGTACTCATAGCCAAAGGAATTGATGGCCTTGTTAATCTCCGCAATGGTGTATGAACCTTCCGGTGTTTCCAGACCTGAATTCTGAGGGATATTCAGGTGATACAAATTGTCTGTCTGGTCAACAAACGTTTGCTCTCTCACCGTCTTGCGGTAGTTGTTGATAAAAATGTTGCGCATGAGCGTGTAAGCCCACGCTTTGAAGTTTGTTTCTTCTTCAAACTTTTCGTGGTTATCCAACACCTTGAGTGACGTTTCCTGCAACAAATCTGAGGCATCGTCCCTGTTTCTTGTTAGTCTGATGGCAAAACGGAATAAATCACCCTGCACATCGATCAACTGTTCATTTGTCTTCAACGCGTTCATTGTGTTATCCGATATTAAGCTAAGCAAAACCCTAAGGAGTGTAGAAGGATGGCAACCTAGCGGTATTTGTTTTTGATTACTTAAAATTACCAAACCATTGACCCTGATCGGGCATAAAAAGCAACATATAAAAACAGGTTTTAGGTTAAAAACAGTTTTTTGGTGCATTATTACTAGTTTTCAGGCTTTTTTGGTCATTTTTCACAACAATTTCGAATGGTTTATGTAGCTTTGCCCGGCACCCCTCAAGGATAGAGTCAAAAGACAGGGGGAAAATCATACAGGGAAAAATGCACTTTTAGACAAAATCAACCCATGAAAAAGACATTTTTGCTAAAAAACGGGTGGTGGCTTAAAGGCACTTATAACGTAATCGGCCCGCAGAGCACTCATCAGCCCGTTTTTGTCACCACCTTCTGGATCCTCGCCCCCTATCTGACCATCATCATTATTTTGATTATAATGGCCATACGGCTGTATCAAAGCAACAAACGGCGGTATCTATTGAATAGGAACATGGAAGACTATATCAAGACTGTCAAGGAAATGGGGAAGAGCATTGAGCAGTTGAGCGAAACCATGAATGAGCTATCAGCGTTCAGTAGCCTGGAGGGGCAACAACGAGATAAAGTCAGGTTGGCCATATGGCGGATCAACACCCTGCAGAAAAGCCTACAGGCCCTTCACAAGCTTGAGAAAGAGAGTGACTGGGATACCAGTCCTACAATCGTGCCAAAATCAGTACCGAACACGACGTCTCACAAAGAACAACCAGCGGTTGCAATGTTTGAAGAACCGCCTTACCCTGTCATGGACGCCATCAGTGGGAAAGATGAATATTTTTTGGAAAAAGTATTTTCCATCATAAGAGAGTGCTATGTGGATCCCTCCTTCACCGTGGACACCTTGAGCCAAAAGATGGGTATGAGCCGTTCTTCCTTCTATAATAAGATAAAAGCCATCAGCGGACAGGCTCCAGCTGATTTCATCCGTCAATACCGCATGGAAAGGGCCAAGGAATTGCTGAAGAGCAAGCAATACAGCATCTCTGAAGTTGCCTTAAAAGCGGGCTTTACCGATGTAAAATACTTTAGAGACGTCTTTCGGAAAAAATACAACCGGAGTCCCAGCGAATACGCCAGATCGACAAATTAACCCCTATCAACAAAAAAAGCTGCCTTCAATAGACAGCTTTTTTTGTGGTACCACCAGGAATCGAACCGGGGACACAAGGATTTTCAGTCCTTTGCTCTACCAACTGAGCTATGGTACCTTGCATTAGCGGCCACAAAAGTACAATTCCTTTTTGAAACCACCAAACGAATCCAGCAAATAATTATCCCTACGTCCCCATTTAGTTTTGAAGATTTAAAAAGCTTCACTACCTTTGCAGCGTCTTAGCACATCGGGATGTAGCACAGTTGGTAGCGCGCTACGTTCGGGACGTAGAGGTCGGAAGTTCGAGTCTTCTCATCCCGACAAGACAAAAGGCACTCATCGAGGATTTTACCCTTATGAGTGCCTTTCTTTTATCAGGCATCAAGCATCATACAGACGTTGAATACTTCTCAATGCAAGCGTTCAGCCAATGCTGCCTCAAGTCCTTCGCCCCGTAGATCTTTCATGATAATAACCCCGTTCGGATCCAGCAGAACCGTGTGAGGAATGGAAGAAACGGCATAAAGACGGGCAGCGACACTTTTCCATCCGGAAAGATCAGACAACTGAGGCCATACAAGACCGTGTTTCGTGATGGCAGCTTTCCAATCGGCTGCTGATTCATCCAGCGAGATACCCACCACGTCGAAACCCTTGTTGTGGTACTTCTTATAGGCACTGACAACATTGGGCAGCTCACGGATACAAGGACCACACCAGGAAGCCCAAAAATCAATCAAAACATAGCGACCTTTGGCCACATACTCTGAGAGCGTGACGGTATCCCCTTCAGGCGTAAACAAGACCATGTCGACAAAAGGCTGGCCTATGGTAACCCGTTTTGATTTGACCAATTGATCAGCCAGATCCTGTACGAAAGGATCACGTAAGAAGGAGGAATCGGCCTCGGCCAACAAACGTTCAATATCGGCATCTTCAAGCATGGCGGCAGAGGACTTCAAAATCTGCGTTCCTGCAGCATTGTCCAGGTTGGCATTGACAGCCTCAATGGCCATCTTCCTGAATACCATCTCAAATTCCTGATAAGCAGTGGCCAGCTCTTGTTGAAGGGCAGTATTTGAGGGCTCCGACATATACTGTTGATTGAGTGCTACCACGTTCGCAGACAACTTCTCATAGTTGTCCATGAAGGCTTGCCAGGCTTCGTTGACAGGACTGCCTTCTACGACCAGCCTTTCACCATTGACCTTAATATCGACCTTCCCATCCAGATAGATGAGTTGAGTGATGGTAGTAGACCGATTTGGATCATGAAGAACCACCACGTACCAATCAGTGGAATCAATGGTGCCTTTGATGGTACAGCGACCTTTTTCCACCATGGCAGAATCCAGGGCAGCCATGGAAGGGTCGGCGTTCTGGGAATAAAGAGCCAACTGATACCCATCGAGGGCACTCGAACCGGCATCTAATTGAATGGAATAACGGTTGTGGCCGGTACACGACAGTAGCATGAGAAAGGCCACCAATAGCAATGAGGGATTCTTCATAAACGTGTATTTTTTGTGGATGAGATTGCTGTCTTTTAAAAACGGGCATACACACTAAGGGGGAGTACCAAACCGGCGCCGTCGGTCACGGTCAAATCTCCATATTCAATATCGGACAATGGATGCTTAAAATATTGATGCAGCAAGTTGGCCGCAATGATGGGTGAAAATCCCATCGAATAGAGGTTGAGCACCACAAAGCCATCGGGCTCCAATAGGGAGGCACAGGCCTCCAACAATTGATTGATTTGCATTTCCAACACCCACTTTTCTCCTGTAGGACCTCTTCCGTAGGCGGGGGGATCGAGAATGATGCCTTGATACCTTTTACCACGTCTGACTTCACGCAACACAAACTTCAGGGCATCCTCCACCATCCAGCGAATGTTGGTAAATCCGGCTGCTTCTGCGTTTTCCCTTGCCCAGGAGATGACAGGCTTGACGGCATCCACATGGGTGACCAAAGCGCCCGCTGAAGCTGCAGCCATGGAAGCCCCACCCGTATAAGCAAACAAGTTAAGGACGGCTGGTTCAGGGTTGGAAAGAGCCTGTGTCCGCTGATGGACATAGTGCCAATTATCCACTTGTTCAGGAAACAAACCGATGTGTTTGAAGGCTGTCATTGCCAACCTAAAATGCAAGGGCTTCCCAAGGTGTGTATAGCTGACTGTCCATCGATCAGGCATGCCTGGTTTCAACAGCCACTCACCCCGCTCACCGGTATCATTGGACGCCTGGCCTTTCAGCCGCTTGAACCAGGCATGAGCTTGTTTTACCCATACAGCCTCCTCGAGGCGTTTGGGCCAGACAGCTTGCGGTTCAGGCCGTCTGAGTATATAGGCACCGTAGCGTTCGAGTTTTTCAAAGCCTCCGCTGTCTATCAGCTCGTAATCGGCCCAGTCAAGGGCGTTTATGGTATTCATGCCAGTGTACGGTTTGCGGGCAAACGTACCGTTTTTTTTGGGGACCTCAAAATCTTTTTGCACTTTTGGGGCGTCAAATCAACACCTCGCATGGAACGTATCACCAGCCTTCAAAATCCAGCCGTCAAACGCATCGTTCAGTTATCCAAACCGAGGGAGCGCAGGGAACAAGGTTTATTCGTATTGGAAGGCGCCAGAGAGCTGGGATTGGCACTGGATGCAGGCTACCAACCCACCGCCATCTACCTGTGCCCCGAGGTGTATGCCCACAGCGAATACCCCAACCTGATTGACCGGCTCGACCCCAAACGTATCACCGGCATCACTCCTGCCATCTTTGAAAAAATAGCCTACCGAGAGCATTCAGACGGCATCATCGCCCTCATGCAGCCTGCCAGGCATGATTTAGCATCGTTACGTTTGCCGGATAATGCCTTCGTTATAGTGCTGGAGGCCGTCGAGAAGCCCGGCAACCTGGGAGCCATACTGCGTACGGCTGATGCAGCAAAAGCCAGCGCTGTGATTGTCTGCGATCCCAATACCGACGTATACAACCCCAACGTGATCCGTTCCAGCGTGGGTTGTCTCTTTACAGTGCCGGTTGGAATAGCTCGCTCTGACGAAGCACTAAACTGGCTTAAAGAAAAGAAGATTAAGGTATACGCAGCCGAACTGACAGCAGCCCAATGGTATCATGAAACCGACTTCACGCAGCCTTCGGCCGTCATCATGGGTACGGAGGCCGATGGATTAACGCCTTTTTGGTTGGAAAACGCCGATGCAAGGATAAAGATTCCCATGAGGGGCGCCATCGACTCTCTGAATGTTTCAGTCTCCACGGCCATCCTCACTTTTGAAGCCATGAGGCAAAGGGGATTCTTATAAGTAGGACACAGTTAACAAAAGCCATCAACGATTACCCGAGATGGATGTGGCTGGCTTTAACGTTTCGCTTGACAAACAACGAGGCGCTCTCTTCAAATTTATATTCTGACTCCGTGGTGAGAAAATGACAGGAGCCACCCATGGTACACCTTTCAGCTATGTCGGAATGGCGGTGCAGGTAATCTTTCAAACTAGCCGCCACATAATTACCTTGTGAGACAATTTTTACCTGCTTGGGCACAAAACGCTTGATTTGCGACATCAAAAGCGGGTAATGGGTGCAGCCAAGCACCAAGGTATCTATCTCGGGATCTTGCTCAAATAAATGAGTTAGGTTTTTGCGTACGAAATAGGCAGCACCCTCCGAATCGTATTCTCCATTTTCGACCAATGGCACCCACATGGGGCAGGCTTCGGCCGTCAGGAGTATATCGGGAAAAAGTTTGTGAATTTCAATGGGATAGGATCCGGATACAACAGTGCCCGGTGTACCGACCAATCCAACATGCCGACTCTTTGTCAAGGAATCAATGACCTCGACAGTAGGTCGTAGGATACCCAAAACCCTGAAGTCCGGATCCAAGGTGGGCAAATCTACCTGTTGTATGGTTCTTAAGGCCTTGGCTGAGGCCGTGTTACACGCCAGAATAACCAGCGGACAGCCCTGCTCATATAAATAAAGCACGGCTTGACGGGTAAATTCGTAGACCATGTCAAACGATCGGTTACCATAAGGAGCTCTGGCATTGTCACCAAGATAGAGGTAATCAAGTTGTGGCAATTGCTTACGCACATCCTCAAGAATGGTCAAGCCGCCGTAGCCTGAATCAAACACTCCTATTGGGCCTTGCTTTTGGTTCATGGTAGGACGTTTAGAATGCAGGTTGTTGTTTGTAGTATTGGTTAAGGATACCCTTTCAAACGACAAAAGCTGCCCCAAATGAGTACAGCTTTTGCACAATGTTCATTGTACGCTTATTTCAAACCGAGCTTGGCGCGGATGAGGTTGGTCACATCCACACATTTCTCAATGGAGAAGTAAGACAAATCAGCTTTCACTGACGTATCAAAAATCAACCAAAAACCATTTTCAGTACCGACACTCTTGATAACACCTTCCAGTTTGGTATTGATCGGGCTGACGAGATCTTGTTGTTGTTTTTTGATATTTTCCTGAGAATCCTGGTAAAAAGCCTGAATACGTTGTTGCAGGTCTTGCAATTCAGTTTCACGACGTAAACGAATGGCTTCGGGCAAGGTATCACGGCCAGCGATGTACTCTGATCCCTTCTTTTGATATTCCTCGTTCAAGCGCACTAGCTCGCTTTCATAATCCAGGGCGATTTTATCCAACTTTTTGGTGGCTTCTACCGTTTCCGGCATACTTTGGAAAATCTCGGCTCTGTTGTAATAACCGATTTTTATATCCTGAGCTAAGGCTGCTGTCAAAGGCAACAGGGCAACAAGGGCGAATACGAATTTCTTAATCATTGCTTGGTTAGTTTGTAAAATAATCATGTGTAGAGGCCGCAAAAATACGGTTTTTTTTTAATATCCCAACTTTCTGAGCACAAGATCGCTTATGTCTATCTTGGGGGAAGCAAAGAGGATGTTGGAACCGGAAGCCCTGTCTAAAACGAGCATGTAACCATCTTGTTCGGACAATTCCTTGATGGCATTGTATATCTCATCCTGTATAGGATTCAAAAGGCTTTCACGTTTCTTGTACAATTCTCCTTCAGATCCAAAATAGGTCTTCTTCAGGTCGGCGGCTTCCTTTTCCTTGGCAAGGATTTCGGCTTCACGTTTGGCCTTCATCTCATCAGACAGGTACACCATTTCAGACTGATACTTGGTATAAAGGTCTTTGGCTGCCTTGGTCAAGGCATCGACTTCATTCTGCCATTTCTTGGACGTTTGGTTGAGTTGATCGTTGGCCATTTCATACGCCGGAATCTTGGACAGGATATATTCCATATCCACCAGGGCAAACTTCTGCGCGTTAGCACCCACTGTGGCGACAACCAACAAAGAGCAAAGCACCACCAGTTTTTTGATCGTTGACGAGACGCGGAGACGGGAAATACCAGCCTGTTGCGTCGTGTTTTCGGCAATTCGTCTTGTTTCCATAGGACGTGTTTTTCGGTTAACTGATCAAATGTACGGATTAATATTGTGAGTCATTGGTCGTATTAACGTTTTTTTGAGCCGATTTTAACAGGTATTTAGAATTCCTGTCCAATCACGAAGTGGAATTGACTACCACTGATGTTCTTGGATGAAGGGGAAGCCTTGTCGAACCCATAAGCCCAGTCAATACCCATCAAACCGACCATCGGCAGGAAAATACGGACACCCACTCCAGCTGAACGTTTCAAACTGAATGGCTCCCAGTATTTGGCCTCTTCCCACAAGTTACCGCCCTCAAGAAAAGCTAAGGCGTAAATGGTGGTTGAAGTCTCCATCATAAGGGGGTAACGGAGTTCCACACCTACGCGCTCGTAAATATTGGATGCACCCAAGGCGCCATTCTCATACCCACGCAAGGCTATGGTTTCATAAGTATAATAGCTGCTATAACCTGTGGTTCCGTCACCACCCACCAGGAATTGACCGAAGGGCGACCGCTTGTAATAATTGTAGCGGCCCAAATAACCCAGGTCGAAACGGGTCATGAGCACCAATTTACCATTGGCGGAAAGCGGCGTATAGGTCTTGCCTTTGAATCGGATCTTGTAATACTCAATCCACTTATACAGTTCCTGCAAATTCTTATTCTCGTATTGAGACTTGTACACCTCGGTACTCTTATTGTCAAGTAAGGAATAAGGCGGCGTGACCTGAGCAGAAAGCGAGAAATCGGAACCGCTGCGGGTGTATAAGGGATTGTCGGTAGAGTTCCTACTGAGCGTCAAACTGAGACTTAAGTCATCGCTACGGCCATTACTGATCACGAAATAACTCCAGTTTTGCAGGTCGTAATGCTGATAGGATAATTCCCCATAGAGCTGGAAGTAGTCATCAGGCCAACTGAGACGACCACCAAGCCCAACGGAAAAGCCCCACATCTTCAGGTACTTTTCGGGGTCTAACTCATACATGTAGCTATTGCTGTAGCTGTTGCCGTACGAATTGCCGTATGAATTGCCGTAGTAATTATAGTTGTTGTAGTAATAATTGTTGTAGTAGTTGCTGTAGGAACTGTAGTATCGGGAACTCACGTCACTCTGGTGTGAATAGAAACCAGACACACTCAAGGAGTTGGGGCGTTTACCACCCAACCAAGGCTCGATGAAGGAGAAACTGTAGGAACTGTAGTAATTACCGTTGGAGCGCCCTGTAATGGAGAAGGTCTGGCCTTCACCCTGTGGTAGGATACGGTATGTACCCAGGTTGAGCAGGTTCCTGAGGGAAAAATTAGTAAATTTCAAGCTAATGGAACCGACAATACCAGTAGAACCGTAACCGGCTGAGAACTCGATCTGGTCGTTGGAACGAGGGGTCAGATTTAGTTCGATGTCCACCGTACCGGCTTCTTCATCAGGAATGGGACGAACGGCCTCTCCCATCTTTTCCTGGTCAAAATGCCCCATCTGAGCCAATTCACGAATGGATCGTTTCAGGCTGGACATACTGAACAAAGCACCGGGTTTCATGCGCAACTCCCTGCGGACGACATGCTCGTAAACCCTGTCGTTACCACTGATATTGATGCGGTTAATGGTTGCCGGACGGCCTTCCCTGATGCGCATTTCCAAATCGATGGAGTCACCATCTACAGCCACTTCAACTGGATCTACCTGGAAAAACAGGTAACCATTGTCCTGATACAGGTTGGAAACAGCATCGTCGTTTTCTGATGCCAACAGGCGTTCCGTCAAGTGTTTTTGGTTGTAGACATCACCTTTCTCGATCATCAGCATTTTGCTGAGCTGTTCAGAGCCGTAAACAGTGTTACCAACCCAACTGATATTACGGTGATAGTATTTTTGACCTTCACTGATATTCAGGTACACATTGACAGTCTTGTCGTCAAACCGGTAAACAGTGTCGCTCACAATCATAGCGTCCCTGTATCCGTATTCGTTGTATTTTTCAATGAGAGCGACCTTATCTTTCTCGTATTCTTCCTCTACGAATTTTTTTGTTCTGAAGAAGTTTTCCAGCTTTCCTTTCTGGTTGGTCTTCTTCATGGAGCGGTTTAGCTTGGAGTCGGTGAGCGCGTAGTTACCGTCAAAAATAAGTTGATTGACTTTCACCTTGTCTTTTCTATCCACATTGATGTCCACCACAACCTGGCCGGGTTTGCCGTCTGCTTCTGATTGGAAGATATCGACATCGGCATTCTTAAATCCTTTCTCGTCGTAATAACGCTTAATCAAGGTCTTAGCCCTGTCGGCCATATTGGGTGTGATCTGATTGCCAACAATCAAGCCAATATTGTTTTCAAGCTCCTCACGGTCAGCTTTTTTCATCCCTTCGAAGCGGATTTCAGCAATCCTTGGTCTGGGGCTCAATTGAATCTCCAACCAGGCTTGACCAGCCTCCAATTTGGTGGCAATAATCTTGACATCGGAAAAGAGGCCATGACGCCAGAAACGTTTGAGTGCTTCGGTAATCTCATCACCAGGGATTCTGACGACTTGACCTACGCTCAATCCGGAGAGGCCAATCAGCACATAATCCTCGTAATTATCAACCCCCGATACAGCGATATCGGCAATCTTGTACTCCCTGGGGGTGGCGTAATAGACTTCTGGTTTTGATGTTTCGGCTTGAGGCGCGGCCTTAACCGACGAAACGGTAAACAAGAACGACCCTGTTAGGATACAAAAAATGGTGCTTAGTTTGATGGGCATGATGAAAATAGTCTGTATCAGGGTTGTACTTGTTCGCTTGTTTTTCCAAAACGGCGTTCGCGGGATTGGAAGGAATAGATGGCTTCATACAGGGCTTCCTCCCTGAATTCCGGCCAATGGGTCTCTGTAAAATAGAGTTCGGCATAGGACAGTTGCCACATCAAAAAATTACTGATGCGCAACTCACCTCCCGTTCGTATCAACAGGTCGGGATCAGGCATGAATGCGGTCTTCAAACGACTGGCCAACAACGACTCGTTGATGTCTTCGGCCGAAAAACGTCCTGCCTCGACATCGGCAGCCAAACTTTTCACAGCCTCTGTTATTTCCCAGCGGGAAGAATAGCTCAAGGCCAGCACCAGGGTTAAACCGGTACAAGCCGCCGTCTCGTTCATACACCAATTGGCCCTGTCCTGCAATTCCTGGGGCAAGCGTTCAATATCCCCTATGATCCGAAGTCTGACACCGTTGGTAATCATGTCCGGTGTTTCCCGTTCAATGGCTTGCAACATGAGGTTCATGAGACCGATTACTTCCGATTCTGGTCTCAACCAATTTTCCGTGGAAAACGTGTACAAGGTGACATAAGACAGACCCAATTTCGTGGCCGCCTCTACGACATGACGAACAGAGACAACACCCTCCATATGGCCAAAGG